>NZ_JBFNEO010000222.1:0-4442 GCF_040797585.1 Clostridium sp. | reverse complement strand
TGCACAGCAATATTACTCCTATGTTAAAAATAACTACTAACCTAAAATACATAACTGATAGAGATAAGAGAAAACTTGAAAATCTTTTATTTGAAGAATTTCTTATAAAGGAATGTATTTATGAGGATAAAGATGAGAATATAAATAAAGTTTTTACTGGAGTTTATGAAGGTAGAACAAAATTTATTAGAAAAACTATCCGAAGTGGACAAACTATAAGCTATGTTGGAAATATAGTAATAGTTGGAGATATTAATTCTGGAGCAGAGGTGTTTGCAGGAGGAAATATAGTAGTTTTAGGTGTTATAAAAGGACATGTTCATGCAGGAACCAGTGGCAATGAGAAGGCCATAATTGCAGCTTTCTCTATGGAGCCGCAGATTATGCAAATAAGTGACATTCTAACTATATCACCTGATGATGGAGAAAGACCTTCTTATCCTGAAGTAGCAAGGATAAGGGATGGATCAATAGTAGTAGAGCCCTATCTAGTTAATAAATACATTTAAATTGGAGGTAAAAGTTTATGGGAGAGTCTATTGTTATAACTTCTGGAAAAGGAGGAGTAGGAAAAACAACTACCACAGCCAATATAGGAACAGCCTTAGCTGCCCTTGGTAAAAAGGTTGTAGTTGTTGATGGAGATACTGGACTTAGAAACTTAGATGTTTTAATGGGTCTTGAAAATAGAATAGTATATACTATATTAGATGCTTTAGAAGGAAGGTGCAGATTAAAACAGGCACTTATAAAGGACAAAAGATTTTCAAATCTTTTCTTATTACCTACAGCACAGACTAGGGATAAAAATGATATATCTCCAGAGCAAATGTTTACTTTAGTTAATGATCTTAAAAAGGAATTTGACTATGTTTTAATTGATTGCCCAGCAGGTATAGAGCAAGGATTCGAAAATGCAATTATTGGAGCAGACAGAGCGATTGTAGTTGTAAATCCAGAGATAACTTCTGTTCGTGATGCAGATAGAGTTATAGGGAAATTAGATGCCAAGGGACTAGAAACCCATGAGCTTATAGTTAATAGAATAGACTTTGAAATGGCTAAAAAGGGAGAAATGCTAGATATAAATGATATTATAGAAATTCTCTCAGTTAAGCTTTTAGGTGTAGTTCCTAATGATAGAGAAATAACAGTGTCTACTAATAAAGGGGAGCCTATAGTACTAGATAATAGTGCTCAATCAGGGGAAGCATTTAGAAATGTTGCAAAAAGAATCCTTGGAGAAGACGTTCCTTTTATGACTTTTGATGTTCAAAATACAACAGGATTCTTTAACTCATTAAAGAAGCTATTTAAGCTTAAATAGGAGGTCTATTTTAATGGATTTTTTAAGGAAATTAACCTCTAAGGGAGGATCAAAAGATGTTGCTAAAGATAGACTAAAACTTATATTAATTCATGATAGAGGAGATATACCTACAGAAACTATTAATAAGATAAAGAATGAAATTCTAGAGGTAATATCAAAATATGTAGATATAGATAGTGAAGAAATAGATATAGCTATAAATAAAGGAAGTGAAAGTGAGGGGGATTCTCCAGCATTAGTAGCTAACATTCCTATAAGAAGTTTAAGAGAGAGGTAAGGGAAAATATCCCTAATTAAAGAATAAATACATTGTAAATATTCATTTTAAATAGTTTTAAGAGGGGTTTAATATGTTATACTATGAATTGAAAACTTAAGTGGAGGGATAAAAGAGTGCTAAATAAATTAAAGTTAGAATCGAAGTTGTTAAAGGAATTAGATTTTGGAGTAATTATATTATCCCTAATAATTTTTTTATTCGGTATACTAAATATATATTTAACTACATACCAAAAGTCAGGTACCTATTCTATTAAAAGACAAATTATGTGGTTAGTAGTGAGTTTAGTTGTAGTGTATATTATTCTACTTATGGACTATAGTTTAATACAGAGCTTAGTTCCTTTGTTTTACTGGACTACAGTACTTGCACTTATAGGAACTAGATTTTTTGGAGCAGTTGTAAATGGAGCAAGAGGCTGGATAAAAATAGGACCTCTATCAGTGCAGCCAGCAGAATTTGCAAAGCTTGCCATTATTCTTATGCTTGCAAAGAAGCTAGATGATATGGATGGAAAGATAAATGACTTTAAAAACTTTTGTATCCTTGCATTATATGCAGGTATTCCCATGGTTATCATATTACTCCAACCAGACATGGGACTTACTATGATATGTTTCTTTATAGTACTTGGAATGATGTATATAGCGGGACTTGATCTTAAGGTTATTGTTGGTGGATTTATGTCTGTAATAACATTGGTTGCAATAGTATGGAATTCTTCTTTAATGCAACCTCACTGGAAAAAGAGATTAACATCCTTTTTAAGTCCTGAATCAGATGAACTTGGGATAGGACTACAACTTAAGCAATCAATGATAGGAATAGGATCAGGGGGAGCTTATGGTACTGGTGTAGGCTCTGGAACTAGTTATGTATCGGAATTTGTTCCAGAAAACCATACGGATTTTATATTTGCTGTTATTGGAGAGCATTGGGGGTTTATAGGAGGAGTTTTCCTACTTCTTTTATATGGAATACTTCTTTATAGAGTTATAAAAATAGCTAAGGGTTCTAAGGATATTTTTGGAAGTATGATTTGTGCTGGATTCTTATCCACATGGTTATTTTCTATACTTCAAAATATAGGAATGACTATTGGAATTATGCCAATTACAGGTATAACCCTTCCTCTTGTAAGTTATGGAGGTAGTGCTGTTTTATCAAACTATATGGCTTTAGCCCTTGTACTTAGTGTTGGTATGAGAAGAAAAAAAATAAATTTCTAAAACATATAAGGGGTGGATTTTATGAGAATAGCATTGATTGCCCATGATAAAAAAAAGGATGATATGATTGAGTTTGTTAGAAGATATAGGGATATCTTTGAAGAACATCAGCTTTTTGCAACTGGTACAACTGGAAGACTTTTAGAGGATATAGTGGATTTAAAAGTTAAAAGATTTTTATCTGGACCTTTAGGAGGAGACCAGCAAATAGGGGGAAGGATAGCAGAGGGGAAAATTGATTTTGTCATATTTTTAAGGGATCCCTTAACCCCTCAACCCCACGAACCAGATGTAATATCCTTAATTAGAATATGTGATGTTCACTGTGTTCCAGTGGCAACCAACATTGGAAGTGCGGAAGTTTTTCTATCAGCTTTAAAAAGAAAATAGGGATAAAGATAAAAATACCTTAGTAATTTTTACTAAGGTATTTTTATTTTTATATAAGAATAATATGGTGTTTATATATCATATATATTCTATTAGGAATATAAGTGTGGATACATGAATTATAAAAATTTATCCAGTGGATTTTAACTTAAAAAGTACTTAATAGGGGAGGGGAGTAAATGGGAAATTATAATAGTGAGTATGAAAGTTATTATTCACAAATAGTAAAAAGGAATAGCAAAGGAGGACCTAGCTATTCATCTAAAAGAGCCTATGGAATGTCAAGTAGAAAGGATATATCTATAATTCCGAAAATAACTAAAGATAATATAGGAAATATCATAATATTTCAGCTTATAGGATCTTTAATACTGTTTTCAATAGTTTTGTTATGTAAGGAAATTAAGACAGAAAAAACTCAATATATATACAACTATGGAAAAGAAATAGTAAGTAAAGATTTCCAGTATGAAAAATATATAGACTATGTAAAATCTATAGATCTTAAGAACATAAAAGTAGAAGAGATTAAAGAATATACTTCTTCTAAGATAGGAAGTATAAAGACTTCCTTTGAAAATTTAAATTCTCCTCTTAAATCTTTAAGTGAGGAGTATATTTTCCCTTTAGATGGAGAAGTACTTAAGGCTTTTAATGAAGAGGAAGATTGTATAGGGGAAGGGGCACATAAAGGCATAGATATAATTAATGATGATAAAGAGATTAAGTCCAGCTATAAAGGCAGAGTAAAAGAAAGTTATGAGAAAGAAGGACAAGGATGGTATGTAGTCATAGACCATGGAGCAGGAGTAGAAACAAAATACTCTTTTATAAATGATATAAAAGTTAAAAAAGATGATATGGTAGAAAAGGGAGAAGTAATAGGGAAAGGAGCTAAAGAAAATAAGGGACTAAAGTTTATAGATTTTCAATTATCTTATATGGGAGAAGAAAAGAATCCTTTAGAATTTATAAAAAAATAATTTTTCTAGGAGATTTTCATGATTAGAATTAATAAATTTTTTATACCATACATAGCATTAATTGTTGTTATAGGTTTTGGAAAAGCTTTTATTGGAGGATTTATATTTGTATATTTACACGAAATGGCTCATATTATATGTGCTAAAATATTAGGCATTAAGGATATTAATTTAAAGATAATTCCCATGGGGACTTATATAGAAAGTAAGAAGTTTGATGACCTTAAACC
>NZ_JBFNEO010000221.1:0-4502 GCF_040797585.1 Clostridium sp. | reverse complement strand
GATATAGACCTAGTAGGAAGTGCAGTAACTTTAATTGGAGAAGAAGATGAGGTTTTAGAAGAAGTAACTAAGGTTGCTAAAAATACGGATGCAATAAAGGAATATTTAAAATTAACTAATGTGGTAGTTCACCCAACAATAATGTTTAGGAAGAGTATTTTAGAAAATGGAGTGGAGAATTACAGGAATATACCTTTTGCAGAAGATTATGATTTTATGTGTAGAGTAGTTGCAACAGGACATAAAATAACTAACATAGATGAGCCTCTGCTAAAATATAGAATTAGAGAAACATCTATATCAAGAGAGAAGTTTCTAGCACAATTATATAACTCTTTTTATCTAAAAAATCTATATAAGGTTATGTTACATACGGGAAAAGACATATATGATGAAAATGATCTTTATAGTGAGGGAAAGATAGATAAAGGCGAAATTGAAAGATTTAATAAATCAGAGAAATTAAAAAGAGAGGCTTTAAAGTTAAAACAGGACGGATATAAGTTAAAAGGAAGTATTAAAATGGTAAGGTGTAAGCTTTTATCTAAATATGCTTTAAAAAATGCATTATGTACTTTAACTTATAAAATAAAGTTTAAATTTAAAGAGAATTAGGAGTTTGGTTATATGAAGATACTTATTACTGGTGCAAGGGGTCAACTTGGATCTGAAATATACAACATGCTGATTAATAAAGAATCAGAAGTTGGATGTATTTCAGAGAATTTAACTGAAGGAGAAATACTCCCTTTAGGATTAGAAGAGCTCGATATAGTTAATTTAGACAGTGTTAGAGAAGTATTATATAAAGAAAGACCTAATATAGTCATAAACTGTGCCGCATATACTAACGTAGATGGATGTGAAGAAAATTATGATTTAGCATTTAAAGTCAACGCTATAGGTCCAAGAAACTTAGCTATAGTATGTAATGAGATAGATGCAAAGTTAGTTAGCATATCTACAGACTACGTGTTTAAAGGTGATGGAGTAGTACCTTATAAGGAATGTGATATTAACAATCCGATAAGTGCCTATGGAAAAACCAAATTATTAGGTGAAAATTATGTTAGGGAGTTCTGTAGTAAATATTTTATAGTAAGAACTTCTTGGTTATATGGAGTAGATGGTCACAATTTTGTTAAAACCATAATAAAAGCAGCTAAAGAAAAGGGAGTCCTAAATGTTGTTAATGATCAAAGAGGAAATCCAACTAATGCTGAGGATCTAGCCTTCCATATTTTAAAGCTTATGGACACGGAGGAATATGGAATATATCATTGTACAGGGGAAGGTGAGTGTACATGGTATGATTTTGCTAAGGAGATAGTAGAACTATCAGAAATAAAGTGTGAAGTACATCCTATAACTTCAGGTGAGCTTAATAGAGCAGCTAAAAGACCAGAGTTCTCTTCTCTTGATAATATGATGTTAAGATGTACCATAGGTAATGAAATGAGACCTTGGAAAGAGGCTTTAAAAAGTTACATAAGTAGGATGAAGTAGAAGGTAAAGTATATGGATATAAAAAAATCTTTAGTGAAAAATGTAATATATAAGTCGCTTCTAAGCTTATTTAATATAATAATTCCTATATTAATAGGGTCATATGCCCTTAGGGTTATAGGGAAAGATCATATGGGACAGATATATTATGCAGATTCTTTATATCAATATTTCCTAATATTTGCTTCTTTTGGAATATATAATTATGGTCTTAGAGAAGTAAGTAGAATAAGAAAAGACGATGAAAAAATTAAGTCTCTTTTTTCATCTCTATTTATCATTGGGCTTATATCTAATATATTAGTACTATTAGTTTATATAGCCTTTATATTCTTAAATTTTAAAGGGAACGAAAAATTTATTCTACTAAATATATATATGTTTAGTTTATTTTCTAATATTTTTTATGTAGAATGGATTAATGAAGCTCTAGAAAAATATGACTTTATAACTATAAAGACTATAGTAGTTAAAATTATATATATAATAGCACTTTTTACTTTGGTTAAAAGTGAAAAAGATTATTTAATATATGCCGGAATTCTTAGTATCTCTATATTTTTAAATAATATAATAAGCTTTTATTTTATATTTAAGAATATAGGATTTACAAAGAAGTCACTTTCATTTAAGAAGCATACAAAATTTCTTATAATGGCCTTTATAATGGCTAATGCAGGTGTATTGTATACTCAACTAGATATAGTATTTTTAGGGAGTTATGTAAGTGATGAAGCTGTATCATTCTATGCAGCACCTAAAAATCTAGTTCATATGATATATGTTTTTATTATGTCAGTTGTATATGTTACAGTACCAAGATTATCGAATATTTTAGAAGCTAATGATGAAGAGAATTATACAAGACTATTAGATAAAACAACAAGAATCTTAAGTTTATTTTTATTCCCAGCCATGATTGGGATATATATTTTATCAGAAGAGATTATACTTATATATTCTGGAACGCAGTATATTCCAGCTATACCTGTGCTAAGGATCTTTTCTATATATATGATTTCATTAGTTATGGAATCTGTATTATCAAATCAAGTAATGTATGTGAAGAGACATGAAAAGAAACTTATAGTATTTATATTTATTTACGGAGCTATAAACTTAATGGTGAAGCTTATATTAGTGCATTTTAATAAGTTGACTCCAGAAAGTGCTATAATATCTACTACAATGGCAAATTTCCTTTTAGGAATAACAGAATACTTTTATAGTAGAAAAAAATTAGGATTAAATTTAAAGTTGTTAGATATGAAAAAAATGAAGTATTTCATAGTAGCATTAGGATTCTTACCTATAAGTATTATAGTTAGAAAAAGTGTAACATCTACAATAAGTTTAACTCTTTTAATTATGATTCTATGCTCTTTATATTATTTTATTACTTTATATATTTTAAAGGATGACATACTCTTTAGTATAATAAACAAGGTAATGAAAAGAAATAAAGAGCATATTAAGTAATATGGGGTTCCATGCTAATTCTTAAGTTATACGAGGCTTCAAAACATAAGGGTCACTATATGTAAGAAATAATAGTGATGATAAGAGTATTTTTATAGAAAGTAACTTATTTTCATAAACACTAAAGAGCAGACTTTGAGGAGTCTGCTCTTTAGTGTTTGAGTAAAACTTTTAGGCAATAAAACATTGTTTTTTATAGTAAAAATAATGTTTTATTTACTTTTTAGGTTATGAAGAATATAGAAAAGAAACTATATTCTCTAAGTATTAAAATTATTTTATAACAGCACCGTCTGGTCCTAATCTTTTACCCTCAATTACGGTGTTAGTTAACATTTTTCCATTCTGATCTAAATAATATTCTTTACCATCAACAGTGATCCAGCCTTTTTGCATTGCACCATCAGAACCTACATAGAACCAGCCTACAGAGTCATTATCCCAAAGCCATGTATTTGTATCCATAGCACCATTTCCATCTACGTGATACCAAGCTTGGGTCTTACTATCCCAAATCCATTTATCTGTTTCCATAACCCCATCACTATTTAAGTAATAACATTTTCCGTTTGACCAAACCCAGTTATCACTTTCCATATATCCACTATTATTAAAGTAGTAATACTTGTTGTTATCATAAACCCATTCATTATAAATGTAGTTTCCTTTAGATAGGAAGGACCATTTACCATCATATTTAATCCAGCCTTGTACTCTTCTAACAGTTTGTACTACATCTCTTCTATCATATATGTTGCTAATTTCAACAAATCTCCCAGTTTGTGGAGAATGTATATATTTATTAGGGAATATATACAGACCCACATGATGAGGTGATGCTGGATCACCAAAGAATACAAGGTCTCCATTTCTAGCCTCTGATAAAGGTACAGGTTGTCCAAATTTAACCTGTGAATAAGTACTTCGTGTAATATCTACCCCTACAACATTTCTATATACATATTGAGTAAATCCTGAGCAGTCAAAGTTATCTGGTCCAGTACCATTCCATTTATAAGGCTTTCCTATTTGTTGCTTTGCATAGTTAATAATTTCATCGGTTTTAGATTGAATAGCTGCATTAGCATTATGAGGTATGATTGAAAAAATCATTAATAATACAACTGATAAGACTAAATAGCTCTTTTTAAGTTTTTTCATAAAACTTCCCCCTTATATAATTATTGAATCTGTTAAGCTATATGATATTAAGTTTTTTAAGGCGATAGAAAATCAAGTAATTTTTCATATAAGCTTAATTGATTGGTTATTATGTTAACACTTATATTTTTAGTTAAAAAGTAGTATGAGCTTGTACATATAACCTAAAAATGTAAGTGAACAAAACAGATTTAAAGTCTATATTTTTAAAATTAAATAAGCTTTTATAGAAAACAAATATTATAGGATTTTTAGCCTAGATCTTAACTTATACATGTACTTAAATCCTTTAAAATCTTAGATTTTAAGCAGTGTATAAGATAAGCTTTGAATTAAAAAACCTATAGTACAATTAA
>NZ_JBFNEO010000220.1:0-4520 GCF_040797585.1 Clostridium sp. | reverse complement strand
ATATAACTCTTTATCATAATCATTAAGGATACTTAAGAATATAGATAATTGACCTTTTTTTTCAATTCCTTTCATAAGATGCCTGGGGTAAGGGACGTTTTTGGTATAGGATTGCTTAGGGTCAATAATTTTTAAAGTTAAGTCGCTTTGAACATATAAATCCTTACAACGAATATCTAATTTCTTAAATTCAAGTTTTTCAAAATCTTTTATAAGATTTATTAAGTTTATACAAAGTACTCTATCAAGTTTATGTTTTTTTAAATATTTATCTAATCGTTTTCCACCTACATAATCTCTTATTATGTAGTTTTCACCACGTTCATACACCTTAGGAAAATGAGGACTTTTTTTTGAAGCTTTTTTTAATATAAAATATTCATCATCGCATACCTTTTTTCTACCAAATACTTTCATAACCCTACCATTTGGAAGTAGATATACTATACCATTGTTACCATGACCAAGAACCTCACTTTCTCTAAGGTATTTTTCTATGTTTACACTCCATTTTAAAAAAAATCCCTGTCTTCTAGTCATAATAAACCTCTTAATATTATTCTTATGGTCAGTATATTCATACTCTTTTGGAATAGTTACTAAAATATGGAATAAAACCTAAGGGGTTTCTAATCTATAATAATATCCATAAAAAAATATATTGAAATGAAATTATAATGTGATATAATCATATTAGAAAAGAAATTAAATAGATTTTAATCTGAGGTATGCGAGAAGCTCTTATTTTGAACCTACAGTACTTAAAAGGGAGTTCAATATTTAAAGGTGAATTTGTAGTCCTATAAGTCCTACTATTTTTACTAGGCCTGGAGAGATTGAAGCCTTTGTGCGAGCACCCACCTATCAGAGTGATAGGTGTCAAAATCAGGGCGCCGGTATTTTGGATTATAACATTGAATTTTATTTAAGGGGAGCTTAATCAAGCTCTCCTTTTTGCATTTCATGAATTCTTTTATCTTCAAACAATATACCTTAAAATTTACAATATAAGATTTAGATTATTTTTTATAAAAATATATATTTAAGTTGATTATCGATTACTTAATAGAAATTGTGTTCTATATCTATGTTTTATCTAAATATAAAAATTTTCGTACCAAATTTCAGAATACCTAATACATTATCTTAGTGTGGTTTACAGAAATTAAAATATAAAAATTTTTATAGGATTCTAAAATCAATTCTCTAAAATAAAATTTAATTAAAAGAAAGGAGAATACATATGAATAAATATAATAAAGAGGAATTAAAAAATAATCTTACTTCTATACAATATAAGGTGACTCAAGAGAATGCTACAGAAAGACCTTTTGATAATGAATTTTGGAACCATAAGGAAAAAGGTATATATGTTGATATAGTATCAGGAGAGCCACTTTTTACATCCTTAGATAAATTTGATTCTGGATGCGGATGGCCATCTTTTACCCGACCTATAACAAGGAAGAATATTATTGAAAAGGCTGATTTTACTCATAATATGCATAGAATTGAGGTAAGGAGTAAAGAGGGGGATTCTCATTTAGGCCATGTATTTAATGATGGACCTTTAGAAGAAGGGGGACTTAGATATTGTATAAATAGTGCTTCTTTAAGATTTATATCCTATGAAAATCTTGAAGAAGAGGGCTATGAAGAGTATATAGGGGTTTTCAGGTAATTTTTGGAGAAATATCATGAACTATTATAACTCTGCTAATGTATTTATATGTAAAATACTAATAAAATATATTAATTGAAAAAGATTATTAAAAACATTTAATAATCTATTGACAAATTTTATGAGAACTATTATCATAATAACCAAGGACTTAAATAATAATTATTATTATTTAGTAATGAGTAAACATATTTTATTAGAATTTTAAATAAATTTTTAGGAGGTTTTTTATTATGGAAAGATTAGTAGGAAATGTAGCTCCATGTTTTAACATGAAAGCAGTAAATGGAGAAGGTACTGAGTTTATAACTGTTAAGAAGGATGACTATAAAGGAAAGTGGCTTGTTATGTTCTTCTACCCACTAGATTTCACTTTTGTTTGTCCAACAGAAATAACAGGATTTAGTAAGAGAGTTGAAGATTTCAAGGCAGAAGGAGCAGATATACTAGCAGTAAGCTGTGATAGCGAATTCTCTCACCAAGCTTGGATAAAGGGAGATCTTGGAAAGTTAGCATTCCCAATAGCATCAGACTTCACTAAGTCAGTAGCTAAAGATTATGGAATTTTAGTTGAAGAAGATGGAGTAGCATTAAGAGGATTATTCATAATAGATCCAGAAGGTAATGTAAGATACTCTGTTGTTCATGACTTAAATGTAGGTAGAAGTGTTGATGAGACATTAAGAGTATTAAAGGCTTTAAAAAATGGAGGATTATGTCCAATAGATTGGAATGAAGGAGATGACACTCTATAATTTAAAGTTTATATAAATAATTTCATTCAAGTAGTTTCAAAGGCATCTATGTTAACATAGATGCCTTATTGTTATTGTATTTTTTATAATATATAATTAATTATATACTATAATTAAGGGGGATTTATTTTATGAAAAACTTAGTTAGTACAGATTGGGTAAAGGAAAACTTAGATAAAAAAAATATTGTATTATTTGATTGTAGATTCTCTCTCATGGACCCTGATTATGGAGAAAAGGCTTATAAAAAAGAACATATAGAGGGAGCCATAAAAATAAGCTTAGATAAAGATTTGGCTTCAGAGATTAAAGAACATGGAGGTAGACATCCTCTTCCAGATATTAATAATTTTAAAGGTTTCATGGAGAATTTAGGGGTTTCTAATGACTCCACAGTAATAATATATGATGATGGAGATTTAGCAGGAGCTTCAAGGCTTTGGTGGATTCTTAAATATATTGGGATAGAAAAGGTTTATATAATGGAGGGTGGAATACAGCAGTGGAATCTAGAGAGTTATCCAACTACTGATGAGGAAACAGTTATAAAGGATAGAGGAAATATAAATGTAAGGCTTAACGAAAAATTACTATGTGATATGGATTATGTAAAAGATAGGATGAATCATGAGAATACTATCATAATAGATTCAAGAGCTAGAGAGAGATACCTTGGAGAAGTTGAACCTATGGATAAAAAAGCAGGGCATATACCAGGAGCAAAAAATTATGATTGGACTCATAACTTTAAAGAGCTTAAGGTGCTTTCAAAAGATGAGTTAAGAGAGAGATTTAAAGAAGTTAAGAATTATGATGAAGTTATAGTTCATTGTGGATCAGGTATAACAGGATGTGTTAATGTTCTAATGCTTCAGGAAATTGGTATAGATTCTAAACTATATGGAGGTAGCTGGAGCGATTGGTGTAGTTATGAGAATAATCCAGTTAGCACCACAGAAGAATAGGATAATATATATTATAGAATTATAATTATTATTATGGTATAATTTTCATACAATACTTTATAGGGGGAGATACCATGGAAATAAAAGATAAAGTTTTAGATTTATTAAAGAATAGCGAACCTTTAAAAGCAGGAGAGATTTCAGAAAAATTAGGCGTGGATAAGAAAGAAGTAGATAAGGCAATAAAAGATCTAAAGAAGGAAGAGAAGATAACATCTCCTAAGAGATGCTTTTATTCAGCGGTTTAAAGAGTATATCTTTTAAGAATAAAAACACTTAAAGTAATAGACACTATGGATTCCATAGTGTCTATTACTTTAAGTGCTTAAGATGAAATTTTTAATATTTACCATAGTATGATACAATATTAAAAAATTAACTTTTTATAATTAACTATAGATAAACCACATAACAATTAAAACTACATCACTAGCTACCGTTATTTAATATATATTTAAGAGGTGAGTTTTGAAGTGCTTTATCTATATTTTAAAAGTTAGGAGGATGGCAATGAAGATAGGTATGAGGATAGTTAAGACATCAATAGCTGTATTTTTCTCCATAGTAGTATCTAGGATGTTAGGTTTAGGAAGTGGTTTTTTTGCCTCTATAGCAGCAGTTATATCTATGGAGAGTTCTATTATATATTCATTTAGGGCAGGAATTAATAGAATTATCGGTACTATATTAGGAGCTTCGGTAGGTCTTACATTTGCTTTAATTTCTCCTGGAAATCCATTTTTAGCAGCCATAGGTATATTTATAGTAATATCTTTATGTAAGTATTATAAATGGAATAAGGCTATTACCATATCTACCACTGTTTTTTGTGCCATAATGGTAAATTTAGATGGTAGAGATCCTTTCCTATATGCTAGTCATAGAGTAATAGAGACATTCATTGGAATAATCATAGCTTTAATTGTAAATTATTCTATAAAGCCACCAAATCATAATAGAAAAATTGAAATTCAATATAAAAAGATTAAGAATATACTTCTTATTATAATAGAGGATTTTATATTAAATCATGACAAGGAAGATTTATCTGGAGCGAGAGCAGAGATATTAAAGTTTGAAACTATGCTTAAAATCTATGAAGATGAGATTCTTATAAGT
>NZ_JBFNEO010000219.1:0-4533 GCF_040797585.1 Clostridium sp. | reverse complement strand
AGATAATACTCCTCCCAAAATTAAGATAATGCTTAATGACACCACATAAGTTCTAGTTCTCATCTCTTCTTTTATAAGATTCTCTTTCTTTAAAAGATCATAATTTATTGGACTATTATTTAGAAAGAATTTAAGCTCCTTTAGCTTCTCTTCATATTCACTAAATATCTTCTCTATTTTATCTCTTAAAAGTTCTACTTCTTTCATTTCTTCTATAGATCTATTTATATTCTCTATATTGTTTTCTATACTTGTAACTTCATATTCAATCTCTTTATATTTAGAATATCTATCCTTAAGATAGTTTTTTTCTTCTAAAAGTTTTAAAACTTTTTTATATACATCCTCTTCTAAGGATGAAAAACCTTGGAATTCTTCTAAGCCCTCTTTATATTCTGACATTCTTAAGTTAAGACTTTGAACCTCCTCATCGTATTCCTTTATTATTGGAGTCAATTCATTCATAGAATAGTATTCTTTCCATAACTCCTCTATAAAATCTTCACTTAATAAACTATCATCTCCATTAGTATCCTCATTAATCTTATTTTTAAGTCCTTTAAGTTCCTTAGTCTTTCTAAGATATTTTATTATTTCCTTATACTCACTATTAAGCTTTATCTTCTTCATATGCTTTCTATAAAGTTCTAAAGCTTTTATATCCTTTACTATAAGATTTCTACTTTCTTTAAGAGAATTTAACTTTAAACTATCATTAAGATTTGTTTCTGTTAATAAAAGTGATTCCTTATATTCATTATTTAAGATTTCAATAGTCTCATAAAGTTCCTTAAGCTTTCCACCTTTTCTTTGACTTGACCAAAGCTTTTTATGATCCTCTAGAATATTTATTGCCTTGTCATAGGATACATCATCATGACTTAAAGTTTCAATGCTAGATAATTTATGCATTATCTCTTCTTCCTTATCCCTAGTTATCTCACTTCCAAGCTGCTTTATAAATAAGGTCTTCACAAATCCTCCAAGGGATAAGCCTATTAAATCTTTTCCTGGCTGGATTTTATCTATTTGAATATTCTCTCCTGTTATACTATTAATAATATCCGTAGTATCTTCTTTTTTAGTTGTTCCAAAGGTTCTTTTTATTATAATATCTTCATTTCCATCACTTATAACCATCTCACCATACGGCTTTTCACCACTCCATGGATAAAATCTTTTTCTATCATTATCCTTTAGATTCTTTTTATTTAAGGTCATTCCGTAGAGAATAATCCTTATAAATCCTTGAATGGTACTCTTGCCCTTTTCATTTTCTCCATAAATTATATTAAACCCTGGTGCTAAATCTATGTTTTTATTCTTGATCTTTCCAAAAGCACCTATATTAAGGCTTTTTATCCTCATTGAATTGTAACCTCTCTTTCAGTTAAGCTTTGGATTCCAATTTTCAATGCTTCATAAAGCTTATGTCTTTTTAGGCTATCCTCTTCTTTTTTTATTAAATCTAGCATACGCCTTGCATATATTCCTTTTATAGATATTTCCTTAGATAAACTTTCGTAATCTATAGATAAAATAGTTTTATCTTGAACTTTTACATAATAAAATTTAGAACTTAGTTTCTCCTCTAACAAATCTTTATTTATAATAAAGTCGTCCTTTAGTTCTCCTTTTAATATAATTCTATAAAGATTTTTAAGCCTATCTTCATTACTTACTTCTTTAAGAATGAGGCTTTCTATAGTCTCATAGTCTTTTGCTCCTTCTATATTAACATCTAAAATCTCATATCTTCTTTTACATAGTGGAAGAAATTTAAGATCCACATAGTCCTTATATACATTACCTATTACCACACCCTTATCTCCTGTCTCATGAAAACCACGTCCTTCTGGATTCCCACTATAGGAGTAATAAGTATTTTTCTCCCTTTGTATTTTCGAAAAACTATGTCTATGTCCAAGAGCTATGTAATTTAAGTTACTATCCCCTATTTCCTTAAAAGTTATAGGATTATAGTTATTTATCTCCTCACCTTTTGCTATCTCTCCATGGATAACCATTAAGTTTATCTCTTTAGAATTTTTCAGATCATATTTATCATTAAATCCCTTAAGTAAGGATTCTTTTACATGAGTTTCTTTAAATCCTATCCCAAAAATATTCACATTCAATTCATCAATATATACCTTTTCTATTTCCTCCTTAAATATATGTACATTAGAAGGCCAATTAATTAAAGAATATAAAGACTTTTCATTGAATGGATCATGATTTCCTGGTGATATAAATATCTTAAGAGGTTTTACTTCCTCTAATTTCCTCTGAATAAAATTTAATGTTGTCTTTGTAAGAGTCATATTATCAAAAAAATCCCCAGCAATTAATACTAAATCTACCTTTTCCTCCAAGGATTTATTTAGTATATTACTAAAGGTTTCTCTTAAATCTTCTTTTCTCTTTTCACTAAAATCATTGTCTCCTTCTTTAAATGGAGTATCAAAATGTAAATCTCCACAGTGAAGGATCTTAACTCCTTGCAAGTCATCACCCCCGAACTTAAGTTCTCTTTTTATATTTTATCATAGGAAACTAAGTATTTCCACAGCATTGTGATTCAATATATAAATATTTAGCTTCTATTTTAAATTTTAATTTAATAAACTATTTATGGGATTTTAAGTTAAATCTTAGTTTGTACATCTCTATAGATCATTATAAATATAAAAATTAATGAGTAAATTAATTTTTATATTTATATCACTATAGAGTTCCTAGATCATCTCTTAACTTATACATACCTTAAAAGTCTAATTTACCAATGAATAAATAACAGGTATAAATTAATTTTTAAGATAGGAACTCTATATATGGTTTTTGATTCAAAACTTATCTTATACACTACTTAAAATCTAAGATTTTAAAGGGTTTAAGTGCATGTATAAGTTAAGATTCAAGCTGAAAACCCTATAATTTTCAATAAAAAATTATCCATGTAATAGTTCGATAAGTTTACACATATACCTAAATATGGTACAATTCATATGAATATATGTTCATATATTCATTGATCTTTTGTATTAAGAGGGTATCTATATGTCTATTATCAATAAAATATCTTTATTTATTTTTATAGGTTTCATATTATCCTATACTTTTAAATTAATAATACTTTATAAAACCTATGGAATTAAAGCTAACTCTCTAGGAAATAAAGATAAACCACTAGATATTTTTATCACTGAAATTTCATTAAAAATTTCTACTTTTATTTGGGGTGGTTTATGGTTCTTTCAAGCTATTAATATAAATATTAATAATAAACTTTTTAAATTTATATTTGAAAACTTAAATATAAGATATTTAGGAGTAGGAATAAATTTTATAGGACTATTGGTATTTATTATTGCAATGGTTAATATGGGATTATCATGGAGGGTAGGTATTGATAAAAAATCTAAATCTAAATTAATAACCAGAGGAGTCTACAAATTCACTAGAAATCCAGCTTTTGTAGGATTTGATTTAATGTTTTTAGGATTATTTTTAACCTTTCCTAATGTTATAACCTTAGTTGTAAGTGTTGTTAATATAATATTTATTCACAGGCTTATACTAGAAGAGGAAAAGCATTTAATCTCTATGTTTAATAATGAATATTATAGCTATAAAAGTAAAACTCCTAGATATATATTTTTTAAATAAGTATTTTATATACTTACTAGATGAATTTTAATATATATTATAAAACTCCTTTAACATCACTTATTTTATAAATGCATACTTTTATATTAGAGGATGAGTTTTGTATAGTATACTATGTACAAAGTTAGTCTTTCACTAATGAAAAATTTATAGTATATTGAAGCTGAGTTTTAGTTTTCATGGAATATATCTATATAAAAAATAAAGACAGGACAAGCATTCTTAAATCTGTTGTCCATGTCTTTATTTTTTCATTAATTAAATTTATCTGATGGTAGAAAGAACATCACCAGAAGGAAGATTCCTTCTATTTTACTCATTACTTTTATGAGTTGTATATTCTGATTTTATTTCCCAGTGAATAACGAAGGCAAGAACTGCTCTTAGTATTATTATGGCTGCTAATATATACATCTCATCTAGAGTTCTAACTATAACAGTCTTAAGTATCTCTCCTGCTAGCTTAAACTCTAAAGCAACAGTAAGAGCCTTAGCAAAATCTATTTTTATTGCCTGTTCTTCATCCTTAAAAAGTCCACGTATATATTTGTAAAAAGCCTTTATAGCAGCAACAGATATGATGAAAATCCCCATTCCCTCAAGTATATGTATTATAATTGGTACTACTGTATTTATTAAATTTTCTAACATATTATTTACTCCTAATTTTGTAGAATATTACATTAAATTAACTTCTTGTACTAGTAAAAATATAAAGTTCTTTAGAAACCTAGATTGAATTTTTGTATTATAGCTTTTTGACTAAAAATTTATTTTATACACTACTTAAAATCTACAAGTTTCAAGGGTTTAACTTAGTGCATAAATTAAAATACAAGCTGAAAGCCCTATATAGTATTCTTT
>NZ_JBFNEO010000218.1:0-4604 GCF_040797585.1 Clostridium sp. | reverse complement strand
CATAAGAGGTTTAAAAAGGAATGAATTATTTGAAATATCGTACAAAAAATATTTCAAATATATTAACTTTATTTATATGGAATATTTTGTTATAATTAGCTGTAATAGTAGACGTTTTCAGGGAGTTGTTTAGGAAGTAATATTGTTATATAATAAACAACAATAGATTTTATAAAATACTATTTGAATATGAATATTAAATTACATTCAGAAGTCTTTAAAATGCAGGTAATAATCTCTTAAAAGTCATTAGTAAGATGGATATACTTACGTAATCATATGGCAAGAATCATAGAATAAATTAAGAAGATAGACTATATATTTTATATAAGAAATATATTTATTTTATCTTGCCATTAAAATATATAAAGGAGAATGATATTATGGACTTATTTAACCCTGTTATTATTTCTATCATAGTAATGATAGTCCTCTGTTTACTAAAATTTAATGTAATCCTATCCTTATTAATTTCTGCTATTGTAGCTGGTCTTTTTGCAAATCTAAGTCTTGGACAAACCATGTCTCTTTTGATAGGTGGTATGGGAGATAACTCAGAAACTGCCCTCAGTTATTTATTATTAGGAGCCTTGGCTGTGGCTGTAAATAAGACAGGCCTCTCCACCATATTTGCTAGAAAAATGGCTAATATAGTTAGGGGAAAGAAAATAGTATTTGTATTAATAATTGCATTTATAACTTGTTTTTCTCAGAATCTCATTCCCGTACACATAGCATTTATACCTATATTAATTCCAGCTTTGATTCCTCTTATGAATAAATTAAAGGTAGATAGAAGAGCAGTTGCTTGTGCGTTAACCTTTGGTTTAAAGGCACCTTATATAGCTATTCCAGTTGGATTTGGACTTGTATTTCATAATATTATAAGAGATCAAATGATCGCAAATAACATAGAAGTAACCAATGCTATGATAACTAAGGTTATGTGGATACCTGGAGTTAGCATGCTTCTTGGCTTATTAATAGCAGTATTTTTTACTTATAGAAAATCTAGAGAATACGAGGATATATCTTTAGAAGAGTTCTCTAGTGATGATGAAGACATTAAAATGACTAGAGACCATTGGTTTGCATTATTGGCAGCCATAGTTGCTTTTGTAGTCCAAATTATAACAAAGTCACTACCCCTTGGAGGCTTATGTGCCATAATAGTTTTAGTACTTACTAAAGCTATTAAGTTTGATGAAATTGATGATCTTATGAATGGTGGAATTAAACTTATGGGCTTTATAGCTTTTGTAATGCTTGTAGCAGCTGGTTATGGAAATGTTTTAAGGGAAACAGGAGCAGTTGAGGATTTAGTTAATTCTATAGTTTCAATAGTAGGACAGAGTCAATTCCTTGGAGCTTTATTAATGCTTTTAGTAGGATTAATTATAACCATGGGTATAGGAACTTCCTTTGGAACAATTCCAATATTAGCTACTATATATTCTCCTCTTGGACTTAAATTAGGGTTTAGTCCTTCAGCTATAATTGTTTTAATAGGTGTGGCTGGAGCTCTAGGGGATGCGGGGTCACCTGCATCAGATAGTACCCTTGGACCAACTTCTGGTCTTAATGTGGATTCTCAGCATGATCATATATGGGACACATGTGTACCTACCTTTATTCACTATAATATACCTTTACTCATATTTGGAATGGTATCTGCCTTGGTGTTATAAATTAAATAATTTTTATATACAAGGTTTTATTTATTGATTCTTATCATATTAGTGTTTATTAACTAATATGGTAAGAATCAATTTTATTTAAGGTGTTACATGAATTAAATAAAGCAGCAAGGCATGGGGATTATCTTATATGTATGAAAAAGGGGATAATACACCCAGAGGGTGAAGTAGAAAAAGTATGATAAGAGATGTATTTAAGATAGATTCAAAAATAATAGATAATCCTGTTAGTTTAAAACAAATGTGTGTGACAATAGAATTAGTTAAAAGCAAATGAGATTTTAATTCAATAAATAGCCTTTAAACCTATTAGAGATTAGTAATAAATCTTAAGTGCTTTATTATTAATCTTTATGTTTTATATAAGCATCTTTCTAATAATTCCATATATAATACTGAGGATTGCTTTTACAACAAAGGAGTAAAAATATTACTTGTACACAAAACTGTTATACAATATGATTATATTAAATACGATATAATATGTAAGACTAATAAAAAACTTGTTTAATTATTATAGATAATAAAATTATTTTATAGAATAAAAATTTATTGGTATTAAGGAGGATAACAATGAGTGATTCAAACTTTTCAAAGTTAATTAATGAGAGAAGGTCTGCTAACAATTTTATTAAGGGAGTAGATATAACAAAAGAGGAATTAAATGAGATATTTAAATTAGTATCTTTAGCTCCATCTTGCTTTAATCTGCAACACACTAGATATTTAGTTATTTTAGATAAGGAATTAAAAGAGTTATTTAGGGATAAAGCATGTCCTCAATATAAAGTCCATACTGCATCGGCAGCAATATTAGTTTTAGGAGATAAGGGGGCATATAAAAAGGCAGAAAGTCTTTATGAACCAATGAAAATGTTAGGAATGTTAGATTCTGTTTCTTATGCTGAAACTATAAATAATGTTTATAGTCTATACGAAGCAAGAGGAGAAGAGTTTATGAGAGATGAAGCCATAAGAAATGGATCATTATCTGCCATGATGTTTATGCTTATTGCGAAAGATAGAGGATGGGATACATGCCCAATGATGGGGTTTGATATTGAGGTTACTAAGAAGTTATTTAAAATACCAGAAGATATGGAACCAGTATTACTTATAACCATTGGAAAAGAGGATGAAAAGAAGAAAAGACTTAGAGGGTATAGAAAACCCGTTCAAGAATTTGTTCAATATATTTAAGTAACCTTATAGTTAATAATAAATATAATAGACATTTAACTTGAGAGGAGGAGAGGACTTGAATATAGATATTTCAAATGATATTCCCAGTTCAAAAGAATATAATAACCTAAGAATTATTTCAGGGCTAAGTCCTAAGGATGAAGAAGCCTCAGAAATAGGATTAAAAAACTCTATATTTATGGTTACATTAAGAGATAAGGATAAGTTAGTTGGAATGGGAAGGATCATAGGAGATGGAGGGTGCTTTTATCACGTGGTAGATATTGCTGTACATCCTTCTTATCAAGGTAAGGGTTTTGGAAAGTTAATTATGTCAGAGATAACTAAGTATTTAGATGAAAATGCTCCGAAGAGTTCTTATGTTAGTTTAATTGCAGATATTCCAGCAGATAAACTATATAAGCAATTTGGGTTTAACTATTCAGAGCCAAGATCTGTAGGTATGGCAAAGAGATACTAATTTACTGATTTTTTATATGATAAAAGAAGTATTATAGTCATATTATGATGAACTAGAAAATAGTATTTTCAATTAATATGATACACATAAAATTTAAGAACAACATTTGATTATAGGATTTATGATTAGAATTTTAACTTATACTTATGATTTATAGATATATAAACTGTACTCTGTAAGATATACATAGAAGAGAGTTATGTTACAGAGTACAGTTTATTTTTAGATTTAATTTATAAGTTAATTTTAAGCTTTAATTTTATAGAGAGCCTTTATTAAATTTTGAAGTATTTAAAAGGAATATATTATCTTTTATATAATAATATAAACTAAAGATTTATCATATTTTTAAATATTAATATACAATAAAATAGGAGAGTTATAATGATACAAATAATAGAAAGTCTTGATAATGCTATATTGTTATTTATAAATGACATATTAAGTAATCCAGTTTTAGATAAGGTCATGGTATTTATCACTTCCTTAGGAAACTTAGGTCTTATATGGATAGCAATTTCTTTGATTCTTATAGCAATAAAAAAGTATAGGAATATTGGATTTATATGTCTAGGGGCCTTAATAATAAACTTAATATTAGGTGAAGGGATATTAAAGAACTTGATAGAAAGACCTAGACCTAATGGAGAGCTTAATGGGATTACTATGCTTATACCTAGGCCTATAACCTATTCATTCCCGTCTGGACATACATCATCTGCCTTTGCAGCAGCTTTAGTACTATCAACATACTTAAAAAAATACTCATGGGGATTTTGGCTGTTAGCAGGAGCTATTGCTTTTTCTAGATTATATTTATATGTCCATTACCCTTCAGATATATTAGGAGGAATTATTTTAGGCCTTATAAGTGGATTTATATCTATAAAAATTAGTGAGAAAATTAAACAAAGAAAAAGGCCAATAAATAATTAATTTTAGATTATTCTTAATGAATCATTAAAATAAGGAGGACATACTATTATGAAAACACTTATAGTTTATGCTTCTAAACATGGATGTGCAGAAAAATGTGCCCTTAGACTTTCTGAAAAGCTTAAAGAAAGTACGGATATATTTAATATTAAGGATAAGAAAAACATAGATTTTGACAATTATAATAAGATAATTATTGGTGGTTCAATTTACATTGGTAATATTCAAAAGGAAGTAAAAAGATTTTGTTTAGATAATATAGAGATTTTAAAGAATAAGAAAATAGGATTTTATATATGCTCTATGAG
>NZ_JBFNEO010000217.1:0-4652 GCF_040797585.1 Clostridium sp. | reverse complement strand
AAAGTTTGAGTCATTTCTATTTTACTCATAGTATTTTTATCATAAATATTTATAGAGTAAGGAAGCACTAACCCATCGCAAGACAATAGTGAAACCAATATTTGATGACCGTAAACCGTTTTTCCTTTTAAATGAGAGTTATGAAAAGAGCATTTTTCTATGACCTTTATAGCCTTTTACGAGGGCTTAGTTTTTTCAGATATAGTATCATCAATGATGAAATATATAGGTTTATTAGTCTCTTTAGATTTAGTCCAAATAAGGTCTATAACCAAGGATTTTAATGAGCGGCCTAAAAGATTTTCGTCCCAAGTACTTTTAGAGAAAAATCTAGTAATACTAGTGCTATGCCTTGGCGATGTAAGCTCTGCTATATCGGATATTTTTCCGTTATAACCGTTTGAAATCATAGTATTTATAGTTTCTTCTAAATGTCTAATTTGTGGCTTAGTCAGATATAAATCAAAATTTAATTGCTTAAAAAAATTGTATATTGATAATTCATTTGGTATAATTGAGTTCTAAAACATTTATGTAGATCCTTTCTGTTATGTTTTGTGTCGGAACTTAATTATAACAAGGATTTTTCATAAATGTTTTTTTATTTTATTTAACTGTAAAATTATTCAAGCGTTTTTGCACTATCATAGGTAATATTTAAATTTTGAGCTATTTTATTTGAAATTTCAAGAACTACCATTATCAGATTTATTGCTCTTCTCATAAAGTCTTCTGGTAAATTTTTAACTTCAAAAAACAATGCTTCTATCATATTTTGAAGATTATATGCTGAATGAATGTTTATACCCTGAAAAACCAGATAATTTTCATAACACATTATATTCTCAACAAACATACATTCAACTGGATCAATTTGATTTGATAAACTCAAACTTTCTATTTGTTTAAGTATCATTTTAAATTTACCTTCATGCTATCTTTTTTTAACTCAAGAACTTTTTCTATGACATAATCAAATAAAATAGATTTGTCTTGATTTTCACTAACAAGATTTAACTCAGCTATTCGTATAATAAAGTCTATAATATTATACTTACTTATCTCGCTTATAATTTTTTCTATCTCATCATCCTTTCCATTTATAAATTCTTCATTTAACAAATCTTGAAATGGTATAAACTCTTCCATATTTAATCTCATCCCCTATTTTACTTAAACGAATAAGCATTTAAGCTTACTGCCTTGTTGTATTATTTATAATAGAATTCATTAACTCTTCTGCCTATTCTTTTTTCTCTTTTAATAACAATATGAGCACTACTGTATTTTCTAACTTTATCCTATTAAAATTAACCTGCCCATTTTGCTATATAATTTCTGACTCTATTTAAGTTTTTCTATAAATATATATTGACCATCTATAAAATCATTGAACAATTTAACTCTTCTTAAATGTTATGTAAAAGTACACTTAACATTCAATTCAATTATAACATTATCCTCCCTAAATTTTACATTATTCTCAAGTTTATTCCATATAATATGGTGATAGTCTTAGTTTTCACACATTATTCTAAATATCTCTATATAAAAAGTTGAAAACATACTTCTTCTATATATAATAAAAATAACTGAAATAAATTCAGCTGTTCTTTTAAAATCATATATTATCCTTTTATATTTTTTTCTAACAATTTTTGTTCTCAACAGATACGCTTCATCATATCATATTCCAAAACTATATATGATATCTATCAAGCCTTGCTTTATACTCTCCATTAATTTACTTCTCCCCATGAACACTGCTTAATTTATCCCATACTTCTTTATTAGCTTTCTTCAAACTAACAATTTTAAAAGACTTACTGTCTACCACTGTTTGGAGGGTAGTCCCCTTAGCTAAAATTTTATTATCTTCTTCTCTTTTAATTACATATTGAACCCTTACCTTAACAGGGGTAAGTTCAATAATTTTAGCTTCCACCAATAATTTATCATAATATTTAGCTGCTTCTATATATTTACATTGAGTCTCTACAATAGGAAGCATGATTCCATCTTCCTCTAGTTTTTTATAACAAATCCCATACTGTCTAATTAAATCTTCTCTAGCCACCTCGAAATATAAATAATAATTAGCATGATGAACCACTGCCATGGCATCAGTCTCTGCATATCTAACTGTAATTTTAGTAATACTCATATAAAATACCCCTTCCTTAATAAATCTTTTATTCTTTAACTAAATAATTTTAATCCTCAATTCTCTTAACACTTTAATTTCTGGTTGTGATCTCTATGTACTTATTTAACTAAATTTCATATAAAATAAAAATCTTATATAATTTAAGTTATACTTACTGTGTAACCCTATTAATCTATGACTTAAATTTTCATTTTCCATTAATATACTATCTATAACTTCTTATATACTATAAATCCCCATAATAATCCTTCATTTATATCCATAATTATCTAATAATAACATAGAATTATTTCTATATTCTTGTCATTACCATTCCCATATATACAAAAACTACCTAAGAAATGTCTCCATATCCTAAGTAGTTCTTATTCTTTATTTTTTTATTACATACTTTACAATCCTAATGCTCTATCCGTTTAAATCTGAATATAATAATTATAGAATATCTAATCTCTTTCATATAGGAAGAATATAGACATATCATATAAAACCTCAGTTTTTCAACAAGCTATAAACTCATAGTAGCTTAAAGTTTAGTTTTGATTATCATAAGATACATCTATAGATAAACTACATGATAATTGAAACTAAATCACCAACCACTTTTATTTAATGCCTATTCAAAGGTTGAATTTTAAGAAGGCTTATCTATATATAGTTGTAAAAACTCTACCTAGATTAAGCCTCACTTTTTTTAGAGCTTAACTCTTTAACCACGTCTCCAATTATTTTTATTCCCGTTTCAATATCCTCTTCATTTACCCGTGAGAATCCTATTCTTATAGTGTCCTCTCCATTATTGTCCTTATAGAAAATATCTCCTGGCATAAATACTACACCCTTTTCATAACAATACTTTAGAACTTCTCGTCCATTGATTCCTTCAAGCTTTATAAAAATATGGAGTCCCCCTTCCCCTAATATGTAATCATGGGGAATGTGCTTTTTAACCTGTTCTAATGTAAAGTTATATTTATCCTTATACTGCTTTCTTATCTTTTTCATATACCTAGTAAAAGCTCCACTTTCCATATACTTATGAAATGCAGCTTGATCTAAGAAAGAAGAATGAATGGTTCTTCCTCTTTTAACGCTTTCTAAGGTATCTATAAGATTACTATCTGCTAATATCCACCCTATTCTAAGACCTGGAAATAGGATTTTAGAAAAGCTTCCTATATATATTATTCCGTTACCTCTTAAACATAAAGATGCTAATGGTGGTACATGGGTGCTTGAATATAATAGTTCTTCATTAAATCCATCCTCAAGGATTGGAACCTTATATTTTTCACATATCTTATATACCTGTTGCCTTTTTTCTCCCTTCATTACAATGCCTGTAGGATTATGATAGGAAGGTATTAGATAAATTAACTTAGGTGATTTTTCCTTAAGAGTCTTCTCTAAGGCTTCTTCATCTATTCCATCAAAGTTCATAGGAATTCCTTCTATTTTTAATCCATGGGCTTTCATTATCTTTAAGGCTGTATTATGGGTAGGATCTTCACAGGCTATAACTTCCCCTTCTGTAGTTAAGGTACTTAGTAATATATCAAAACCTTCTGTAAACCCATTGGTTATTAAAACATCTTTCCCCTCTACATTTACCCCTTTTCTCTTCATATAGTCTTTAATATAATCTATTAATGGTTTATACCCCTTGGCATAACCATAATTCAGTAGCTTATCTCCTTCCATAGAGAAAACATTTAAGAAGGATCTTTTAAACTCTTCTAAATCAAATAAGCTCTCATCTGGAGAAATACTTTTAAAGGATATCATCCCTTTTTTCCAAGGTAGTTCAGTCTTTATTATGTCTAAATCTCTACATAAATTCCCATAATCATTAACCATGGAACCCCAATCAATGGTTAGATTTCCCTTAAGAGTTTTTGCCTCAGTATCTACAAAAGTTCCCTTACCTTTTATACTCTTTATAATCCCTTCACTCTCTAAATTCTCATAGGACATAATCACAGAGTTTCTACTTATCTTTAATAGCTTACTTACTTCTCTAGTGGAGGGTAGTTTACTTCCCTTTTGTAGAATTCCATTTTCTATGCTTTCCTTTATATGATTTTCTATTTGAACATTTATTTTTTCTTCTGAATTGACTTTAAAGGATGAAAAGATCATCACCACACCTCCTCTAAATAAGTTTATTTACAGTTCCACTTTATTAAAAACTCCACCTAAATTAATGTTTATCATAAAACATAACTTTATATGCTTTTTTACTTAGAAACTATTATCTTTAGATTAAAGAAAATAACTAGCTCATGAACTAGTTATTTCTAAATATTTTTATATACCATTCTATCATAGAGTTGTTAAATTAATATTTCAAAATTGAAACTTTAATTGTATTCTTAATATCCTGTCTTATATTTAAGTTAATCTTTATAGCTCCAAATATAAGATTTTTGATTCAAAACTTATCTTATGCACTACTTAAAATCCAAGGTTTTAAAGAGTTTAAGTG
>NZ_JBFNEO010000216.1:0-4703 GCF_040797585.1 Clostridium sp. | reverse complement strand
GCTGTAATAAGGTTAGTTCATTTCAACTAGGGATATTATTTACAAAATAGATATTAAATAAATATATGATTTCAATTTAGACTTATATAAGAACATAAAAAAATCCCCAATAATTTGGGGATTTTTATTATTTTGAACTTGAAATTGTTGCTGTTATTGGTGGAATAACTTGTTTCTTTCTTGAAAGAACTCCAGGAAGATACATAGAGTTATTCTTAAGTTCCTTATCATAGGTTCTAGCAACTACTTCTCTATCAGGTCCAGCTACAAACATTTCAGTACCTTCATTTAATATGTCTGTAAGCATGAATCCAATAAAGTTAAATCCTTCTTCTTTAACCTTGCTTTCCATAAGCTTTATCATATCTTCTCTCTTTGAGTCAAAGCTTTCAAGGTCCATAGTGTTGACTTGAGCAACACCTATCTTCATACCATTTATATTAAATACCTTAAAATCTTGATAAAGAAGTTGATCTACAGTTCTATCACTAAGAGATGTACTAGCTTTGAACATTTCCTTAGCAAACTTTTCAAGATCTATGTTAGCTATCTTAGAAAGTCTTGTAGCTATCATCTTGTCTATTGGAGTACAAGTTGGTGATCTGAATAGTAGAGTATCAGAAATTATAGCAGCACATAACACTCCAGCAGCTTGTCTAGAAGGTCTTATTCCATTTTCGAAGAATATGTTAGCAACTATAGTTGATGTACTTCCAACAGGCTCATTTCTAAAGTATATAGCATTTCCAGTTTGAATATCTGCTATTCTATGATGATCTATGATTTCAAGAATTTCAGCATCCTCAAGACCATGAACTGATTGACCACGCTCATTATGATCAAGAAGTATCACTTTTTTCTTGTTCTTAGATATTAAATGATATCTAGATACACATCCTACTACCTTGTTATTAGAATCAACCACTGGATAGCTTCTGTATCTTGTTTCAAGCATTACGTCTTTCAATTCATCAACAAAATCATCCTCTGAGAAGTACACAAGGTCATCCTTAGTCATAACATAACCTACAGGTATACTTTGAGTTATAAGTCTTGAAGATGTAAATGAATCATAAGGAGTTGATACTAAAGAACAACCATTTTCCTTTGCCATATTTATTATTTTTTCTGAAAGACTATGACCACCAGTTATAACTAGGCATGAAGCTCCAGCTTTTATAAGCATTTCTTGAGCATCTTCCCTATCTCCACATATGGCAATATCACCTTTTTCAACTATTGTTTTTATGCTGTTAGGTTGCATAGCTGAAACTATTATTTTTCCTTCACACATAGTTGAGTTTTCATTTAAGTATATCGCTTTTCCAGATAAAGTTTCTATTAAATTCTCAAGGCTTGTGTTACTTTTTGATAAAATATCATTGTCCCAAACATCCATATAATTAGAAGTAAGATTAGACACAGAAACAATACCTATTAGGGATTCATTTTCATCCACTACAGGTAAAGTTTTTACATTATTTTTCTTCATTAAGCCCCAAGCTTTTTTAAGAGTTATATCTTTAGATATAGGAGCTATATTATCAATATCTAAATCAGATACTTGCTGTTTAACAGTTTCTATAAGTAGAGGAGCCTCTACTTTAAAATAATCAAGTACGAATTGAGTTTCACGGTTTATTTTACCAAGTCTTGAAGCTACAGCTTTTACCCCAAGTTTATTCTTAAGTTCTGAATATGCAATAGATGCACATATAGAATCAGAGTCAGGGTTCTTATGCCCTGTAACGTATACTACATTTTTCAATTGTTACCCTCCTTATTGCTACAAAAAAAGTATATAGAAAATTTTTAATATTACAATAAAATTCTTTTGTAATTTATACTTTATATTTTTACTTTATACCACAAATTATACTATATAATCAAGTTTTAATAAGTAAAAAATTATTTTAATAAGTAAAACATTCTTTTAATAAGTTAGGATAGCTTTGAATATATTTAGATAGATGAATTTCTTTTCAATTTTGTAAAGAGAGAGGTGAATTAAGTGGTTGAAGAGAAGGAACTGAATTTGGGATTAAGTGGGAAGGAGGCAGAGCTAAGGTATAGAACTTATGGACCTAATAGACTACAAGGAAAAAAGAAGGTTTCACCTATATTAATTTTTCTGGCACAGTTTAATGACTTTATTATATGGGTACTTATAGGTGCAACTATAATATCTTCTTTTATGGGAGATATAGCAGATGCAATAACCATAATAATAATAGTTATAATAAATGCTGTTCTTGGTTTTGTACAAGAGTTTAGAACAGAAAAATCTTTAGATGCACTAAAGTCTCTAGCAGCTCCAACTACTAAGGTTATAAGGGATGGTAAGATAGGAGTTATAAATGCGGAATATTTAACTGTTGGAGATCTTGTGGTTCTAGAGGCAGGGGATAGAATACCAGGAGATGGAATGCTTATAGAGGGAGGGTCTGTGGTAGATGAATCTCTTTTAACAGGAGAATCAGTTGGAGTTAGTAAAAGCACTCTTTCTAGAGAGAATATTATGTTTATGGGAACTATAGTTCTAAAAGGAAAGTGTCTTATGAGGGTTACAGAAGTAGGGATGAGTACTGAAATGGGTAAAATAGCTCATATGTTATCATCCATAGAAGAAGAAAAATCTCCTTTAAAAGAAAAGTTAGACAGCCTTGGTAGGTTACTTGTAGTTGTATGCTTTTTTATTTGTGCTATAGTAATCTTTGTTGGGATAGCAAGGGGACAAAAAGCTACAGATATGTTTTTGCTTGGAGTTTCTCTTGCAGTAGCTGCAATTCCAGAAGGATTAGCAGCTATAGTTACTGTTTGTCTTGCTCTTGGAGTTTCTAGAATGCTTGAGAGAAATGCTTTGGTTAGAAAATTACCTGCAGTAGAAACCTTAGGATGCACATCTATTATTTGCAGTGATAAAACAGGAACTTTAACAGAGAATAAAATGACTATGAAAGCTTTATATTTTAATGAGAATTTATATGAACTTGATAAAGGTAAAGTGCCAGATAATGTATTATTAAAGAAAGCCTTTGTGTATTGTAATGATTGTAACTATGATTATTCTAAGAAGAGTATTAATGAGGGGCTTATAGGAGATCCTACAGAAACAGCCTTAATTAAAGGTTATTTTAAGGATTTAAAATCCCTTAAAGATTTTAATGTAAAGGGAAAAAGAGTTTTTGAAATCCCTTTTGACTCCACAAGAAAAATGATGTCTGTTGTGATTAAAGATAACAATAATGAGGTTTGTTATGTAAAAGGAGCTCCAGAAAGATTACTATCTAATTGTACGAAAGTTTTAATAGATGGACAGATTGTTCCATTCACATATTCATTAAAGGAAAAGGTAGCAAAGACTATAGAGGATATGTCTTCTAACGCATTAAGGTGCATAGCAGCTGCCTATAAAGATAAAAACATAACTAAAAATAACTCTTTGGAAAGAGAGCTAACATTTTTAGGAGTAGCAGGGATTATAGACCCTCCAAGAAAAGAAGTAAAAGATGCAGTACTGAAATGTAAAATGGCAGGAATAAAGCCTATAATGATTACAGGAGACCATAAAAATACAGCTTTTGCCATTGGACGAGATATAGGAATGTGTAATTCTATGGATGAGGTTTTAACAGGAGATGATATTGAAACCTTAAGCGATAAGGAACTTGATATTAAAATAAAAAAGATAAGAATATTTGCAAGAGTTAGTCCAAGTCATAAATTGAGAATAGTAAGGGCTTATAAGAGAAGAAATAATGTGGTAGCTATGACAGGAGATGGAGTTAATGATGCACCAGCTATTAAGGAAGCTGATATTGGAATAGCTATGGGTATATCAGGTACTGACGTTTCTAAAGAAGCATCTTCTATGATACTCATGGATGATAACTTTAAAACTATAGTTTCTGCAGTAGAAGAAGGAAGAGTTATATATAATAATATAAGAAAGTTTATAAGATATCTTCTTTCTTGTAATCTGGGAGAGGTTTTAACCATGTTCCTAGCTTCACTTTTCTATCTTGAGAACCCATTAACACCTATTCAAATTTTATTTGTAAATTTAGCAACAGATGGACTTCCGGCTATAGCTCTTGGAGTAGATCCCCCAGATAAGGACATTATGGATGAAAAACCAAGAAAGAAAAATGAAAGTATATTTGCAAGGGGACTTATGGAGAAAATCATCATTAGGGGTAGCCTTATAGGAGTATGTACACTACTAGCTTTCATAGCGGGGAAATATTATGGATATGATTTAGAGACCTCAAGAACTATGGCTTTATCAACCTTAGTATTATCACAGCTTATTCATGTATTTGAGTGTAGGTCAGAACATCACTCTATTTTTGAAATTAAGCTTTTTACAAACCCATATTTATTAGGAGCAGTAATTGTATCCATAGGAATGCTTTTAAGTGTAATATATATACCATTTTTCGGAGCAATATTCCATACTACAGCTCTAAATTTAGGACAATGGCTTATAGTTGTATTCTTATCTGGAATAATAGGCTTTATAAATAGCCTGTATCTATATGCAAAATAAAAAGTTTATTTATAAATAAGCCATATAATAATTAAAGTTAAATCAATATCTACTATTATTTAAGATATAATGAAAGGTTGAGTTTTAAAAGAGTTTATTTATATAGGGTTTTTAGCTTGAATCTTAACTTATACATGCACTTAAACCCTTTAAA
>NZ_JBFNEO010000215.1:0-4724 GCF_040797585.1 Clostridium sp. | reverse complement strand
CAAATACACCAAGCCCTGATACTTCTACCCTATCTTCTACTTGTCTTAAACAAGGTATTATCATTCTTCTTCCCTCTTGGAAATACATATATATTATATCTTTAAGTTGTGCTTTATGATTAAAAAAATAGGAATTAGCAGAAGTTTCAAGCAATCCCTCTAGAACTTCTGCCATAGTAGTACTGCTTCTAGGAGTCAATTTAAGCATTTTATCTGCACTTCCTTCACACAAAACTAATACAGGAGTTAATCTTCTTTCGTAATCTCTTATAAACACATCTATTAGATCCTTAATTCCTTCTCTAGCTCTATTCTCTCCTATTACATAAATCCTAATATTACCCATTAAATATTCTTTAGAGGTTTTTAATGAAAATCTATTTCTACTTTCATAAAGAGTCTCTCCAGAACTATTCATCACCTCTCTATTAACAACCTTATTTCCCTTAAATATTAAATACTCTATTGAATTGACATATTCAGTTCCAATAACATCATATCCAGCTCCTGAAACTACTGTTAACTTTTCAATAGGATCTCTATCATAGCAAGATGATAAGGAAAACATTAGTATAAGAGGTATTAAAATTTTAAGTTTTTTCACAATTCTCACCTGTCTTTTTTATAAAACTTAGAATTAAGGTCATGATACTCCATATAATAATAAAGATAATTTGATATTTTAGTGTGCTTGAAAGAAATGCTCTTCTCTTAACTTCTGTGGTCAGTAGAAGAGTTAAGACAGCTACTGGTAACATAGATACGACGCAGGCCTTCCTATAAGATATATTTATAACTTCTGAAATACAATATCCAAGTACAAACTGCTCACAAGCAAGGGTCTTCATAATGATAGCACTCCATAATAATATAAATATAGCCTCAAAGTTAGATATAACAGGGAGGTCTCTTGTTCCTATAAGAAAAATAAGTGGATATTCTAACATAGAAGATAAATTCCAGCCTAAACATCCTACAACTATAAATGTAGTTAACACATATATAAATATAGTAATTAAGCTTCCTATTATTCCAGCCTTAAGAACTTTAGATTTATCAGTTACCCAGTAAATAGAAAAGAACATTATCTCTGCACCTATATATGCATCAAAGCTTCCTGGTATACCTTTTATAATAGGAGAAATTCCATTAAATACTGGAAAAATATTATTAGGCTCAATCTCATTTACAAAGGAGATTAAGATAAAAAGTATTGCTAAGGTTATGTAAAAAAATAGCTCTGTTACTCTTCCTAAATCAGTTAGTCCTCCACCAGCACTTATAACTACAACTATAAGTGTAACAAAAACAATAAAATATGCTGGAATAAAAAATAGTAAAAAAGAGTCTAACACATTAGCAAATCCTGCTAACAATGTTGCCTCTAAAATAATATAGTGTATTAAGAATATTGTAGTGAATATCTTAGCTAGTATTTTTCCATAGATCCTCTCACACATATTATAAAAATTAGGATAATTTAAATTTTTATATATAAAACTAGAAACAATAGCAATAAATAAGGGATATATTCCTCCAATTAGAGTAACCACCCATCCAGACTTTTGAGACTTTTCACTAATACTTGAAGAGAATGATAAAATCCCTATACCTATTAATGCTCCTTGAACTAAAAAAAGATATTGATTTTTTGTAATAGAGTTACTTATCTTCTTCATCCTTATCCCCCCATCTACTTTCCTTATATGTATCAGGCTTTCTTAAAATGTACTTTAGTGGGCTTCTAATAAAGGAATCCTTTAAATCTGCCGATCTTAAGGGAGCTAAAGGAGAAAAATAAGGCACTCCAAAAGACTCAGTTTTAATTAATATAATAAGAAGGAGATATCCACCAACTATAATTCCAAAAAAACCGAATATCTGAGCAAGTATAAGAAGAAAAAATCTCAGTATTCTTATAGATAAGACCATCTCATAATTAGGTATTAAAAAACTACATATTACAGTTATAGCCACTACCAATAAAGTAGAGTAACTAGCTAAATTTGCCCTTGTGGCCGCTTCTCCTATAACAAGCCCTCCTACTATAGCAAGGGTACTTCCTATAGGACTTGGAAGTCTTAATCCTCCTTCCCTTAAAGTTTCTACAGCAAGCTCCATACATAAAATCTCTAGAAATGGCGGAAGCGGTATATTAAGTCTGGAGTCTATTAAAAGAATTACTAGCTTGTATGGAAAAAGAATTGAATTATAAGCTAATACTACTAAATAAATAGAGTCTAAAAAAAGAATTAAAAAAAGTGCTATAAACCTTAAAATCCTTGAAAAGGACGCTACAATCGTTCTTTGAGAATAGTCATCAAATCCTTCAAGAAATTCAACAAATGTTGCTGGTACTATAAGTGCTGATGAGTTTTCTGCTACTAATATTGCCACCTTACCTTCTAGTAAATCTGCTGCAACCTTATCCGGTCTTTCTGTACTCTTAGCTGTAGGAAAAATATTAAGACTATGATCCTCCATAAGCTGCTCTATGAATCCAATAGATAACATGGATGGAGACTTTATGGCATTCACTTTATTTTTAACATTATTTAATATGCTATCTTCAACTAAGCCGTCAATATATGTAATAAATACTGAGGTATTAGTTATTTCTCCAACTACATACTTTTCTACCTTAAACTTATTATTAGAAATTTTTCTCTCTATCATTGCTAAATTTATTTCAATATTCTCTACAAAACTTTCTCTAGCTGCTTTTACAGATTTCTCTGTTATAGATTCTTGAATACTTCTATAATTAGAACTAACTGTATTACATAAAATAGCCTGTGTAGAATCTTCAATTAAAATAACAGTCTTACCTTTTAATATATTAGAGCATAAAACACTTATATCATCACTTGTTTCACAATTACTAGACACTAAGTATCTACTCATTATATTCCTAATTAACTCTTCATCTTTTTTAAGAGGATATTTAATGAAAAATAAAAGTGGATGAATAATGCTCTCTTCTATATATTTTCCATCTGCAATTTGATCCAGATATATAATAAAAACCTTAATATTTTCATTAAGTATCAATTCTTTTTTTATAAGGCTAGGATTTCCTTGGAATCTTGAAGTTATTTCATTTACATTATCTAAAAGATCCTCTGTTAATATATTTTTCTCCATTTTCATCACCCTAGGATTAGTATTAATTTTTCCTAGAATAATTATACTTAATAACATTCTTATTGTTTTTTTATATATGAAATCTACTTTGAAATGGAATATTTATTATTTGTATTAATTAAAGCTATCTATGAACTTCATTAAATTCATAGATAGCTTAGTTCATATTATAGGTAGTAAGAATACTTGTATTAATGTTATAATATAATGTAATTTTTAAGTAATAAATAAGCTGGATTTTAGAGGTAGCGTAATTTTAATCCCTTTTCCTTGATTAACTCATCTAACCTTCAGATGATGGAAAGAATACCATCTCAAGGAAGATTCGTTCTATGAATAATTATAAATTTAAAGCTATAGTACTATTAAGTACAGCTATAGTTATATTAATGGCATGTAAAATTAAGCATATAGAATCAACACTTTATAATACTATGGGTAAAACTCTACCCAGTATATACATAAAGTATAAGAAAGGATAGAATATTTTTATGAAAAAACAGAACTTTAAAGGTAGCGTAATGCTAAACCCTACCCCTGTGGTACTAGTTACCTGTAAGAATAAAGAAGGTAAAACTAATATTTTTACAATAGGATGGGTAAGTACAGTCTGTACTAAACCTCCTGTAATGGCCATAGGTATAAGACCTGAAAGATTATCTTATGAGTATATAAAAGAAAGTATGGAATGTGTAATAAATCTAACTACAAAAGACATGGTAAAAATAACTGATTTCTGCGGAGTGCAAAGCGGAAGAAAGGTTGATAAGATAAAGCACTTTGATCTTAAACTTGATCCAGGTTCTGCAATAGATACTCCATCATTAGATATTTCTCCAGTTGCACTGGAATGTAAAGTAAAAAGTATAACTCCTCTTGGAACCCATGATATGTTTTTACTTGAGATATTAAATGTTAAAGTTAATGAAAATATTATTGATGAAAAAGGTAAGATAAGATTTGATAAAGCTAATCTTATTGCATACTCCCATGGTGAATATTATGGATTGAATTCTAAACCATTAGGCTCCTTTGGGTACTCTATTAGAAAAAAGAAAAAAGAAGAACATAATAAAAATAAGTCAACTTTAGATAATAAGAATTCTAAAAAAACTAAAGATAAGTCCTCAAAAAGTAAACATAAGGAAGATCTAAGTAACGATAAATCCTTTAAGAATAAAAGAAAAGATAAAAAGGATAAAGAATTTAACTCCTTGAAATCTTTTAGATCTAAAAAATAACCTATATTTGCATAATACAATTTATAACTTAGATTTTATAACTTTTATAAATAATCTATTTTAGTTTATTGGTAAAGTTAACGCATAATTAGAGGAGAATATATTATACTCCCCTAATTATGTTCTATAATAAATTTTTAATATACTAAACCTAAATTTTATTAACATCTAAAATCATAATACAAGCTCATAAGATTTTCTTCTATGATCCTCCTTTACTAATGTGAACCCTAAAGAAGCAAATAAATTTTGTGATCTATTATTATAACTATAGACCTCTGGCACAACTAATTTTTCCATACCTATGATTCTTGCTCTTTCTATTAGGACCTTCATAAC
>NZ_JBFNEO010000214.1:0-4733 GCF_040797585.1 Clostridium sp. | reverse complement strand
TACTAGTGTTTTATTAATATTAATAATAAAGTTGTAGGGTTTTTAGCCTAAATCCTAATGTATACATGTACTTAAATTTTTAAAAATCTTAGATTTTAAGCAGTGCATAAGATAAGTTTTGAATCAAAAACTCTATAAGAGAGGATTCTTAAGTGAGATCTTAGTTTATATATGGATGTAGAGAATTACAAATAGACAATAAGATTTTATGAATAAATTACTTTTATATTTAAAACCATAGCGTATATTTTAGTTAAAATTTTTATATAGTTTATTTAGATGTTTAAATTAATAAATTCTTATGATATTATAATTAATAGGTTAATTTCATAATTTTACCATAAGGGGGGCTATTTATGAGTAATGTTAAAACTATAAAAACCAGGGATTTCATTGAAGATAAGTATAAATGGAAGATTGAAAAGTTATATGAAAGTGTTTCTAAGTGGGAGGAAGACTTTGAAAAATTAAAAAAAGAGACTCCTATTTTAAAGACATTTTCATCACAACTTAATAATCCAGAGAAACTTATGGAGTTTTTTAAAAAATATGTAGATATGTCTAGAGCTTTAGATAAAATATATGTGTATGCTCAGTTAAAAGGTGATGAGGATACAAGCAATACAGTTTATCAAGGGCTAAGAAGTAAAATAGATACCTTCATGGCAGAGTTTAGATCCTACTATGCTTATCTTGAACCAGAAATTCTTTCATTGCCAGAGGATTATTTAGAGAAAGCTATAGAAAAGGTTCCAGAACTTAAGGAGTATAGATTTTTCCTTGATAAAATCTTGAATCAAAAACCCCATACCTTAAGTAAGGAAAAGGAGGAGCTACTAGCATCAGTTTCAAGTTGTCTATATGCAGCTGAAGATATTTATTCAATGCTAACCAATGCAGATATGACTTTCCCAGTTATAAAAGATGAGGAAGGTAATGAGGTTGAGCTTACAGAGGTTAACTATGGAACTTTTATAAGATCTAAGGATAGAAGAGTAAGAGAAGATGCTTTTAAAGCATTATTTAGTACCTATAAAAAATATATAAACACCATAGCAACCTCTCTAACTTTCAATATAAAGAATTTAGTATTAGAGACAAAAATTAGAAATTATGACTCTTGCCTAGAGACAGCATTAAAGCCTAATAACATACCATTAGATGTTTATAATAGCTCATTAGAAACAGTGAATAAACATCTAAGCTTACTTCATAGATATGTAGATATAAAAAAGAGACTTTTAGGACTTTCTGATATACACATGTATGATTTATATGTTCCTGTTATAGATGTAGAAAAAGAGCATATAGAATATGAAGATGCAGTAAATATAGTAAAGGAAGGTCTACACCCTCTAGGAGAAGAATATTTATCAATATTTAGTGAAGGAATAAAAGAAGGATGGGTAGATGTTTTTGAGAATAAAGGAAAAAGGGGAGGAGCTTACTCATGGGGATGCTACGATAGTATGCCTTATGTGTTACTAAATTATAATTATGGATTAGATGATGTATCAACCCTTGCCCATGAAATGGGTCACTCTATTCATTCTTATTATTCAAGAGAAGAACAACCATATATATACTCAGAATATACAATTTTCTGCGCGGAAGTTGCATCCACTTGTAATGAGGCTTTACTTATAAATTATTTAATTAATAAAGAAAAAGATAGAAATAAGAGATTGTATTTAATAAATCAAGAGCTGGAGCAAATAAGAACTACTGTATTTAGACAGTTAATGTTTGCAGAGTTTGAAGCCATAACACATAGTACTATGGAAAAGGGTTCTTCCTTAACAGGAGAAGATTTAAACAAGATTTGGCATGATTTAAATGTAAAATACTTCGGACCAAGTATGATTATAGATGAGGAGATAGATATAGAGTGGGCTAGAATACCTCATTTTTATGGTGATTTTTATGTTTATCAATATGCAACAGGATATGCAGCAGCTTCTTCCTTTGCAAATTCTATTTTGAAAGAAGGGGAGAAGGCAGTAGAAAGATACAAAGGTTTCTTAAAAGCGGGGGGTTCTGACTATCCAATAAACATACTAAAAAAAGCAGGGGTAGATATGACAACTTCTAAGCCGTTAGAAGCCACTATGATGAGATTTAAAGAACTATTAGATATGTTAGAAGAGGAAATATAATATATGAACTAAAAGAGGCTATTAATGTAATAGTCTCTTTACTTTATAGAATGAATCTTCCTTCAGGTGGTGTTCTTTCCACCATATGAAGGTTAGATGAGTTAATCTAGGGGCGTAGAAACTGTTATACCCCATCTTTTAAGAGGATGTGGGTGTTACAGCTCATAGCCATCAGATAAAAAGTTTTAATTATACTTTGAAGAAATACCTATTAGGCTATATAATTAATTTATAACTTTAAAATTCCTAGTAATGTTTTTAATTATTTAGGGGGGTTATTTATAGTTTTACATAGTTAATTTTAGAGAGGTATAATATGAGATTTGAATTTATTGATAGGGTAAAAGAGGGAGAAGTATTAGCTAAAAGTATATTTACCAGTGATGGAAAAGTGCTTCTAAGATCTGGAATAACTTTAACCACTAAGTATATCAAAAGACTTAAGACTCTAGAAGTATTTTATATTTATATAGAAGATGAAAGGCTAGATGATATTAACGTAGAGGATAAAAGGTTAAATGACATAAAGATGAGCGCAGTAAAAGCCTTATCTACTGTAGTTAAAAATGTAGATAATAATTCACAAGTTGGATTTAGAACCTCTACCGAAATTGTAGAAGAGCTTATGGACTACATATTAAATATGGGAGATGTAAGTAAAAGTTTATATGATATAAAAACCTTTGATAACTATACTCACATTCATTCCATAGATACAGGAATAATGAGTCTTTTTATGGGGATAAATTTTAATATACCTAAAAGGGAGTTAGTAGATTTAGGAGTAGCAGCTATACTTCATGATATAGGTAAGCTTAAAATACCTAAAAGTATAATAAATAAAAGAGGTCCCCTTACCAACGAAGAGTTTAAGGAAATGAAAAAACACCCAATTTATGGAGCAGATATGCTTAAAAAGAATTATTTAGTATCGGATAAAATAGTGAGAACAGTGCTTCAGCATCATGAAAAATTTAATGGAAAGGGATATCCTTATGGACTTAAAGATGGTCATATATGTGATACAGCTCAAATTGTATCCATATGTGATGTATATGATTCTGTAAGTAATGATAGAGTATATAGAAAAAAGTTTTCTCCTAATGATGCTTATGAGCTTATCTTATCAGAAGCTAATAACAGTTTTAGAATGGACATGGTAAATAATTTTAGAAACACATTTTTTGTATATCCACTAGGATGTTGTGTAAAATTATCAAATAACATAGAAGGTTATGTTATAAACCAAAATAGTGGATATCCAGATAGACCAAGAATAAGGGTGCTTTATGATCATGAAACTAGAGAACCGATACCTTTCTATGAAGTAGATCTATTTAAAGAGATAAGCTTAACCATAGTAGGAATTGTTTAAATTTATTTTAAAGGAGAGCGTTTATGGAAAAATATATATTTACCCTATTATCTCAAAAAGGTTTTTTTATAGAGGAGTACAGTGTACTTGGTAGAGATAAGAGGGAGTACATAGCTATGTATTTTTCAGGAACAAAGGTTTTAGCCGTAATATTAAGTACTGAAGATAATTATGAAATAAAGGCAATGAGTGGATTAAATCATTTAAGAGCTAAGGGATTTAGTGAAATATATTTTAATAACATAATTATAACGGATAATATTAATATACATAGTGAGAATTATGGTACTATTCTTTTAAGCAAGAATGGTAAAGATGTTATAGGATACAACAATGCCAATGGGGAAATTATAAATATTTTAAAAGAAAGTAATTCAAAGGGCTCTATTAAAATAGAAAAGCCTATAAAAGAGTTTCTTACTCCAACTAATATAATTATAGGGATAAATATACTAGTTTTTTTAATAACTGCTTATTATTCAAGAAGTTTATCCTATATAAATAATAATGTTTTAGTGTTTTTTGGAGCTAAGGTCAATTTTCTCATTGATAGAGGAGAGTATTATAGATTATTTACAGCTATGTTTCTTCATGGGGGACTTGTTCATATAGGATTTAATATGTACGCTCTAAAATCATTAGGAGAATTAATTGAAAAAATTTATGGAAACAAAAAGTTTTTAGCCATATATTTTATTGGAGGACTTACTGGGTCTTATTTTAGTTATATATTCTCAGATAGCATATCAGTGGGAGCCTCAGGAGCTATATTTGCCCTCTTAGGAGGAGCTTTAATTTATGCTCATAAAGAAAAAGGACGTATAGGAAAAGATTTTTTTATAGAGATATTAAAGGTTATAGGAATAAATATATTTATAGGACTTACCTTACCTAATATAGATAATTATGGACATTTAGGTGGACTTATAGGAGGGGCAATAGTTGCTTATATACTATATTCACGAAGAAGGAAAATTTAGTATATAAAATGAAAGATATACTATTATTTAGAATCATATAATATTTAAGCAAATATTATTATGGTAATTAAAATTAATATACTACATATAATTTATAATCTTACGATAAATCATATGTAGTATATTTAATAGAGTCTATGAAAAAACACTATGAGCATTAATTAAAATTAAAGTGTACCCTTTGTCAAGGACAGTTTAAAAAAGACACTGTTAATTTAAAAG
>NZ_JBFNEO010000213.1:0-4776 GCF_040797585.1 Clostridium sp. | reverse complement strand
GACAAGGATGAAGTTAATACTGTAAATGTTAATAGCCATATTCCCAGTGAATATAGTTATGAGAATGTAGTAGATAAAAATTATGCTATAAAGATATATAAAGGATTAAAAGAAGAAGTGATTAACTTAAGTGTTATAGAGGATTTCATTAAAAATTATAATGATAAAAAACCTAGTGAGATTTTCTTAATAGAATATTTAGAGAAGGATAATGTTAAAAAGGTAAAAAACCTTATGAATCTAAAATTCAATGGAGAAGAGGGTACTCTTATAAAGTATGATGTATCCAATGAAAAAGAATTTAAAGAGGGAACAAGAAAAAAGTTTAAAAAAATAGTGAAATCAGGGGATAACACTGGTGTGAATATAGTTCTTTTAGAAGATGAGCTTCAATCTCCTTTAGAAGGAGAGAGTATATTTACTTACGAAGAAGGGGCTTCTAAGGAGTATAAATAAGAATATAGCATTCCTTTTTAAAAAGGAATGTTTTTATATAGAAATAATTATATATCATAAAATTAACTAGGGGGGCTTGGTAATATGAATCAAAGCTTTAGAAAAGGTATGTCTAAAGCCATGTCAACTATGCTTGTAGCTGCTATGACATTGGGAGTATCTCCTAAGGTTGCACAAGGAACTGAGGAAGTTAAAAACATAAAGGATATTCTAAATATGCCTTTATCAAAGGAAACTAAGGATAGTATATTAAATGAGGTATCGCCTTATTTAAAGGAGGCTAACAATAGCTATAAGGATACTAGAGATCAAAATGAAATGGTTAGAGTAATAGTAGAAGTAGAGGGTAAATCTGCATCAGAAATGGTTGCAAAAGGACAAAGACCTGGAAAATCTGAGGTGAACAAGGTAGAAAAGAGCCAAAAGTCTGCAAAAGCAGAAGCAAAGTCTCTTGAAGGAGCATCTATAAGACACTCTTACACCAATGTAATTAATGGTTTTAGTATGGATGTTAAGAGGGGAGAAATAGATAAGCTTAGAAATATAGAGGGAGTAAAAAATGTAATAGAGGCTGAGAAACACCAGATAGCAATGAATTCAGCTAAAACATTAACACAGATTGAGAATATATGGAAGAATTATAGTCTAAAGGGAGAAGGGATGGTTGTATCCATTCTAGATACAGGTATAGATTATAATCATAAGGATTTTAGAAGCCCAGATGATAATGGAAAGCTTAAGCTTAATAAGGCTTCTATTGATAAAGTAAAGGAAACAGGAGTATTAAAAGCTGATAAGGCAGCAGATACTTATTTCTCAGAAAAGATACCTTTCGGATATAATTATGCAGATAAAAATAATGATGTAATAGATAGAAAGGATAGTAAATCACCTCATGGAGCTCACGTAGCTGGAATTGTAGGGGCTGATGGAGATGAGAAAGAAGTTAAAGAAAATAAGGCAATAAAAGGAGTAGCTCCAGAGGTTCAACTTCTTGCAATGAAGGTATTCTCCAATGGACCATTAGGGGAATATACCTATGCAGATGATCAAATAGCAGCTATAGATGACTCTGTTGCTTTAGGTGCAGATGTTATAAATATGAGTCTGGGCTCTTCAGCTGGTTTTAGAAATGATAATAATCCAACTCAAAAGGCAATTGAAAGAGCTACTGATGCAGGGGTAATGGTGGTAGTATCTGCAGGAAATGCTGGTTATTCAACGAGACCTTTTGATAAATTAAACCTTAACGATGTAGGGGTTGTAGGAGCACCAGCTTTAGCTAAAGATGCTTTAATGGTTGCAAGTTATGAGAATTTAATAGCTATGGTTGATACTGTAAGATTAAAGAATTCTAATGGTGAGATACTGGCAGAAGGAAAATATACTTTTCATCAACATGAGATGTCAACTATTATAAATAAGGATCATGAAATATTAGACTTTGGGTTAGGGCGCGTAGATGACTTTAAAGGCAAGGATGCTAAGGGAAAAGTAGCTCTTATAGAAAGAGGGGATATTGCATTTACTGATAAGATATTAAATGCTCAGAAAAATGGAGCAGTTGGAGTTATTATGTATAATAGGGATAAGGATGAAAGTCTTATAAATATGCTAAGTGATCCTAATATAAAAATTCCTGCTATATTTGTTCCAAATAGTACTGGGGAGAGCATTTATCAAAGACTTGCCACTGAAAAAGTATTATTTAATGGGGATATAGGAGCAGAATCTAGGGATAACTCATTAAAGAATGATTATTCTGATTTTAGTTCTTGGGGACCATCTCCTAGCCTTGACTTTAAGCCACAGATAGCAGGACCAGGAGGAAGAATATATTCAACACTTAATAATAATGAATATGGAAGTATGAATGGAACATCAATGTCAGCACCTCATGTATCTGGAACAGCAGCGTTACTTCTTCAAGGAATAAAAGAGTATGCACCAGAGGTTTCAGGTAGAGAAAAGATAGATTATGCTAAAAATATGTTAATGAATACAAGCTCAGTGAAAATAGACAAGTATGGGGAAGGAGTTCCTTATTCTCCAAGAAGACAGGGAGCTGGTCTTGTTCAAATAGAAGATGCAGTTAAAAATAGGGTAACAGCTACCTATAATGGAGCAGCATCAGTAGCTCTTAAGGAAATAAAGGGAAATAAGGCTAAGTTTACAATAGACCTTAAAAATCATGGAGATAAAGAAGTTAAGTATAACCTAGGAATATTAGGGGGAGTATTAACTCAAAGTGAAAAAGCTTCTCAAAATAAGATGGTCCAAGATGTAATTCTTGATGAAAAGGATGCAAGTGTTTCTTTTAATAAGGAAACAGTTACCTTAGCTCCTAAGGGAAGTGAAAAAGTAGATGTAACTTTAAATATAGGAGAAGGACTATCTACGGAGAAGTTCCTTGAAGGATATATTACCTTTAAGTCTGAGGATACTAATGTTCCTTCATTAAATGTACCTTTCATGGGATTCTATGGGGATTGGTCTAAGGAGAGTATAACAACTAATAATGCCTGGGATAAAGAAAAGCATCCACTTATAAAAGCTTTACTTGAAAATGGAGAGTTTGCAAATGTATCAGTTGAAAACTTAATGTTAAGTTATAATGGTACAGGAAGTTCTAAGGGGCTAAATATTTTAGGAGTAACTTCAGTTAATGAGGATAATACTAAAAATTATGACGGAAATAAGATAGCTATAAGTCCTAACAAGGATAACTATAATGACAGTTTAATACCTGGCCTATATCTTATGAGAAATGCTAAATCTATAGAAGTAGATGTATTAAATGAAAATAAAGAAGTGGTAAGAAGAATTGGTACCATTGAAGAGTTAAGGAAGAAGATATATAGTGCAAATAATGATGTGGGTAAGGTTCCACAAATAATTGATAATATATCTTGGGATGGACAAGTCTACAATAAGAAGACTGGAGCAATGGAAGTAGCTAAGGATGGACAATACTTCTACAGAATCAAGCTTAAGGTAGATATTGAAACAGCAAAAGAGCAGGTTATAGATGTTCCTGTTAAGGTTGATACTGAGGCTCCAAAGGTTAATATAGTGAGCTATGAGAACATTGGAGAAGACTCAGTTAAGATATACTTTAAGGCTGAAGATGATTTATCAGGAGTTACTGAAAATGGATTATTCCCAGTGGTTGTTAATGGAGCTTTAAATACTGAAGCTACTAAGGCGAAGCCAGAGTATATTAAGGAAAAGAATGTCTATACTAAAGTTGTTAAGGGGCTTAAACCTAATAGTATAAATGACATTCAAGTAGGGGCATTTGATTATGCTAATAATTTAGGTGGATCAAGAACTGTTATTAAAGTTGGAGAAGTTCCACCAGCTGTTATAGAATTTGAAGATAAGGCTTTTGAGTCAGGAGCAATTGATCTAAGTACCTCTGAATATAAGATCAGGGGAAAGGTTTCAAGGTATATAAAATCTCTAACTGTAGATGGACAAGAAGTAGAGTTATCTAAGCCTAATAATAAGGGAGAAGTTTACTTTGAAACTACAATAAAACCAGAAGATGGATTAAGAATAATAAATATTAAGGCAGTGGATTATGATGGAGAAGAACTCCTTAATTATGGATATAAGATATATAAAGATACTGTAAAACCAGTAATAGAGGTGGAAAAACCAGAAGGAAATAAGGATGAAATTATAGTTTATGGAGACACTTTAAATCTTAAAGGAAGGGTTTTAGATAATACAGCATTTGGATATGGCTTCTATGTTAATGGAGAGCTCTATAAAAAAGTAGATAATTCCACTTATGTTGAAAACAAAGGAAATGAGTATAAGTTTAATTTAGAGCTTAAAAATTTAGAAGATGGACAAATTATAACTTTAAAAGCAGTTGATTATCTTAAAAATAGTGAAGAGATTAAATTTAAAATAGTTAAGAAGTAAAATTTTAGGGGCTGTGGCACTAAGGGATTTACATACAATATATTGTAGTATTTACTCTTAATGCTGCAGCTTCTTTATTTTAAAAGAAAAATAAATAATAATGTTGATAAATAAAATAATTGTAGAAACATATGTGAAATCAGGATAAGAAATATTGTCATTTATTGAAGTGATTACTTTTTTCATATCATAGAGAGAGAAGTTAAGAAGTTTTTAACAAGTTATCCATAACTATTAACAGAGATAACCACAAAAAAAGCATAGTTAATAACAACTTGTCCACAAGAAATGTGGATAAGTCGTGGAAAGTGTGGACAATATAATTTTATTATTCACAGAAATAAGATTAAAAATTTTGTAAAACCCTAGAAATACAAGGATTTATAG
>NZ_JBFNEO010000212.1:0-4789 GCF_040797585.1 Clostridium sp. | reverse complement strand
TCACAAGATAAAAATCATTGGTATAAGTTAAGAACTCAGTTAGGAACCCTATATAACAAAGTATCTTGATTTTTAAAATTTATAAAGATTAATTCTTAACTTCTAAAAATATGAGAATTAAAATTCTATTCTTTAAAATATAAATTCTTCATATCTTGGATAATCATCCTTTATAATCTTTTTCTCTGCAACTAAAGTAAATGTTTTTGGAATTCCTTTATCAAAAACCTCTGAAGATAGATTTGCTTCCTCATCTAAGCTAGTTATGAAGAGACCTTCCTTGGCTACTGCCGTAACAACTTCTCCTAGATTCCACCTTCTAAGTAAAACCTTATGTACCTCTTCACCCTCATCTAAGTATTTAGAATAAGCTACTTCCTTTTCTTCTAAAGAGGTATCAAAATAATCACCAGTAACCTTATGCTTTCTAACCTTAGCTGTGGATCCTCTTGAAGAAATTAGCTTGGTGGTAACTGGATGAAAATCTCTTATTATAAGTCTTCCATTAGGTTTTAATAACCTCTTCATTATATTTATAAAAGGCTTTAGATCAATAAAATAATGAATTATACCCATCTCTGCAAAAACTATATCATAATCCCCTGTAAATACCTCCCTAGGCATTTTTAACACATCAGATAAAATATAATTTATCGATACTCCAGCCTCCCTTGCTAGGTCCTCTGCATATCTTTTATTCCCTTCAGAAAAATCTACAACAGTTACTTCTGCTCCAAGTAATCCTAATGCTACAGCTTTATTCCCATTAGAACCCATAAGATTCATTATCTTCTTTCCCTGTACACCTTCTATTTTACCGTAGATTACAGATAAAACTTTCTCAGGATTATTTTTAATCCTATTTGCTGCTTCTTTAGGCTCTCCTAATCTTTCTACCCAAGCATTGTACGTCTCTTTATTCCATGATTCCTCATTTTTATCTATTGAGGCTTTATATATATTGGCTTCATCTTTATTTATATATATTTCGCTTTCATTATCTTTATTAGGTTCCTTCTTAATCATTTGTAATCCTCTCCTCATAATTATGGAATCATAATTTCAAATCAACTTAAAATATCAATATCTAAAATACCTAGCATTATAATATGAAATATTGTAAATTATTTTTTTATTATATATTATTTTTTTTACTAAATCTATATAAAATTAGACTTACAAAATCATTAATATTATCCCTATATCCAAGGAAGTTAATTAATAAATATTTAGAAAACATAAAAATCCTATTGATATTTATAAAAAATATCCTTATAATTATACATAGATAATCTATGTATAGTGAATCTATGTATTAATGGGAGGTTTTTATGAAAGTAAGTAAAGAACTGATTAAAGGAAGTACTTCAGTACTTATCTTGAGTCTTTTACAAAGAAAAGAGATGTACGGTTATGAAATGATTAAGGAGATAGAACTAAAATCTAGCGGTGTATTCTCTTTTAAAGAAGGAACTCTTTATCCAATACTCCACTCTTTAGAAAAGGATACAATAATCGAATCCTATTGGGAAGAAGGAGATTCAAAACGTAAAAGAAAATACTACAGAATCACTAGAGAAGGTAGAGTATATCTAAAAGAAAAGCAAGAAGAATGGGATGTATTCAAATCTTCAGTGGACAAGGTCCTTCTGGAGGTGGCATTATGCAGATAAAAAACAATAATGAAGTCAAATTATATTTAGATCACATATGTTCAAAGGTTAAAAATAAGAGAATCCATAAAGAAATTAGAGAAGAACTTTTATGTCATATTGAAGAAATGGCCTTAGATTTTTTAGAATGTGGCATAAGCGAAGAAGAGTCAATAAAAAAATCCCTATCTCAGATGGGAAGTCCAAATGTGGTAGGTGAGGAGCTTAATACTATTCATAAAGAAAAAATAGACTTAAAACTTCTAATAATAGTTTCCTTGCTTATCTCCTTTGGATTCTTAACCCTATATTCTATTGAATTAAATTTCTTAATAAAGACCTTGATGTTTACACTTCTTGGAGTAATAACTCTAGTTGGGACTATGTTCTTAGATTATAGAAAATTAAAAAACTACTCAATGCACATATATGTAATTACCTTAATTCTTTTAGTCTTTTCTGCGCTGTTATATCCACCTATAGGAGGAAAGACTGGATGGCTGTTTTTAGGACCTGTAACAATTAGTATGCCTCTAATTAGTGTATTTTTGTTTATTATTTCTCTAAGTGGTCTGTTTAATAATATAAAATCACCTATAAAAAGAAACTTACTTAGTTATATGATGCTAGCCATAATTCCTGGAATTATGCTTCTAATAACAAAATCTTTTCTTCTATTTATAATTTACAGCCTAGCTTTATGTATAATTATGAAAGTTAATAATATCAATGTAAAATATATAATTTCAAATTCTATTATTAATGTTTTTTTATTTTTCACCATGGGAGGATATGTAAAAATTATAGAACAATATACTGAAATCAGTGGAAATCCACAGATTCATGATATCATAGGCTCTATGTTAAAATCTTCGGTTCTCTTTGGAAAAGCTAAAAATTTTAATCCATTAATAATGCCTGATGTCCATACAGATTTTGTTTTTACCTATATTATATATAACTTTGGTTGGATTATAGGAGCTGTTGTTATAATACTTTTCTTAGCCCTAGTTGTAAGAATGATTAAAATGGCTCTAAATGTCAAAGATAGCTATGGAAAGACCTTAATAATCGGAATTACTTCAATTTTTGCTCTTGAAGCTTTCTTTAGCATACTTATGAATTTGAATTTAATTCCTACTGCCTATATATCCTTACCTTTCATAAGCTATAGTGGGTCAAGCTCCCTTATTAGCTTATTGGTTATTGGTATTGTGATAAATGTATATAAAGGAAAAACACTTCCTGAAACTTCTATTGTTTAGACATAGTTAAAGAAACTAGGAAATCTAAGATTATATTAATAAAATTCTTCTATAATTTAAATATAATATCCCATCTTTAATATGGACTTATTTCACTCCTATTAAAGACGGGATATTAATATTTTTCTATTTATATGGACTTTTTATAGGCTTATCTTCAGCTTTAAGCGGAGAAATATTATCTGTTATATTGACAATTTCTTTTCCACTTTCAGAAACTCCAACAATATCAAATTTTGAGCCTTTAAATCCCTCCATATATATAACCCATATTCTTTTTCCCTCAGCTTCAATTATCTTTGCACTTTTCCACCCTTCTTTATTTTCTGATTCCTTTACCTTAACTTCCTTTATTTCATCATCTCCAATAACCCCAAAGTAGATAGGTAATGAACTTTGTTTTATTGATGGAAAGTAATCATAGGATAGTTTAAGCTTTTCTGAAGCCTCAGTAATATCAGCTGCTACCCCACTATATAAATTTTCATATCCAAATAAACTCTTTCTTATAAAACTTGTATAAAGAGTATCCTTCTCTTTGGAGTAGGCAAAAATCACACTTCCTTCACGGGTTCTATCTTCAGCAATTATCTTTGTAGAATTTTTGCTTGGAATACCTAAGGCTTCTTCTATTGTGTTAATGCCTTTAATAAACTTCATTGCAATAATTAAGCAAATTACTATTACCCCTGAACCTATTAAAATAAGTAATTTTTTATTCATATAGAATCCCATATCTCCCTTTTATTTATAATATCAACATACTATTAATAACTATCCTATTCCATCTACAGTTTATTTGAAACTTTAAAAAGATACTTCATCTATACTAATGACAAGGTTACTCCCTCATCTTCCTTCCAAAACACGCTGCCTTCCCCTCTTTCATCGGTTTCTCTATCTACTATGGCTACATCTATCTTATTATATGTGAATTTATTCACTTCTTTATTTAAGCTTACATGTATTAAGTAACCAGTCATATAACTATTTTCACCTACATACTCTAAAATTCTGTTTACCACATAAACTTCTGATCTTTCCCCATTTATATGTACTTCTATATCTTCCTTGGTTAACTTTGGAGCTATATCATTTTTCTCTTCTTCACTTCTGCTTCTGGATCTACTAAGACTCATAGGTCTAAAATATATCATAAGTTGAGGAAATCCCCACTGAACTCTAAAGGCTTTTATAGAATAAACCTCTAGTCCATTAATTCTTGGGTTTATCTCCATATCATCAAAAATAGGTATATTCCATGACCAATACTCTAAGTAATTAACTCCATAATCCTTGCATGCAAACATGCTATAATATAGTCCCTTCCTTACTTTAAGCTCATAATATCCATGTTGGTCGGTAATAGTTTCATAGATATCTTCAAAATTTCCATCCTTAAGCGCTACTACAGATCCAAAAATTTCTTTCCCATTAAAATCTCTGACTTTCCCATAAAGCTTAACATACCCCCTACTATTAATCCCCCTCTAAATTTATTTAGATTTTTAATAAAAAAGCTTTAGTTTAAGATTCTTAACTACAATATTACATAAAAATGTGGAAATCTCTTAATAAATTACTCTTCTTCTGAATTAATTTATGGTAACTTTATTAACATAGAAATTAATGCATTTACCTTTATACATTATTTTACCATATATATAATTTTAAGGATAAAACAAAAAGCACTAGTCCGCTATTAAATAACTTACTAGTGCTTTACTCTTTATTGTATAATTTTTCTTTTAACCTGCAATTTAATAAATAGAAATAACCTACTTAAATACAGATCTCAAGAAATTTATTTTAAATTATATAGAATAACTATTTTCTTGTTAGATATAAAGAAGTACTAACTATTGTTCCCAT
>NZ_JBFNEO010000211.1:0-4858 GCF_040797585.1 Clostridium sp. | reverse complement strand
AACACTCACCCTCAAGTTCCTCCGAATTCTCGCAAATCCAAAGAAGACGCATGAAGATGGTACTCCGCTATATATGTATTACATATCACATAGAATTAAACTTCAAGGTATAGGTTATTCAAAGAGGTATTTTGAGAATGGTATATCTGTAGATATAGAAAGGATTGAATTTATGAATTATAGAGAAAAACTTAGAGAAAGGCTTTCAGGCATGCTTTTTCTTCAATTTAAAGAAAGTACGCTTAAGGATACATTTAAAATAGATATTAAGAAGTATAAGGATATAGAAGAGGTATATGTACCTGTAGATACTAAATATTTATCCAATAATATAGCAAATGAAGAGGCTATAAATAACCTACCAATTACTGTATTTCTAGAAGGGATGTTTTTTTCTTTAGGAGCAGATGAGGGATTTAAGTATAATAAAGTATACATTGAAATTATAAAATCCTTAACTTCAAGTAAGGATTTTATTAAAGGAATTATAGCAAATAGTGTTAAAGATGGGGATCTAGAAAAAGCTTTTATATTAGTGAATGGATTATTAAGGTTTGAAAAGGATAAAGAGATTTTTGAGAAGGCCTTAATTATATGTGAAGCTATAAGAGAAAAAAATAATAGTTTTACAGAAATAGAAGAGGACATAGTAGAAGAATATTTAGTTTATCATAATGATAAAGAGGGGTATTTTTACAAATCTCTTATCCTTAGAGATAAAGAAGAATACGAGCTTTCATTAATTAATTTAGATGAGTATTTAAATAAGGGTGGAGAGAAAACAAGAGAAATATTAGAGTTTAGACAGTGGCTTGAGAGTGCAGTGAATTACGAAAATGGAAAAGCCCTTGTATATGATGATCCTAAAAAAGCCATACAATTATTATCTCCTTTAGTGGAAGAATTTGAGGATAATTCTCTTTTATATTATCATTTAGCTGTTTCATACAGAGTTCTTGGGCTCAATGAGAAGGCAATATATTATTTAAATGATGCATTAAGGATTGATAGTGCTTTTGCAGAACCTTTAAATGAGCTTGGACTTAACTATGCTTGTCTTGGAGATTATGAAACTGCTATAGAGTATTTTAAAAAGGTATTTGAAGTTACTAAGAGTATAGAAATATGTACTAACATAGCTATGTGTTACATAAAGCTTGGAAAATATAAAGAGGCGGAGCTTCATTTAAATATAGCAGAAAAGATAAATCCAGAGGATGAAGTGGTAAAAGATATTAAAGCTACCTTAAAGAAATAAAGGAGTAATAATACTAAACATTGCAATGTTTTTTGATGGTATGATATAATCCATTTAACATAGGAAAATATGAAATACCAAGGTATTGAAGGAGAGTAATTTATGTTATGTGCATTAATAATGGCAGGAGGAAAAGGAACTAGGTTTTGGCCATTATCAACTGAAGATAAGCCAAAGCAGTTTTTAAGCCTTCTTTCAGAGAAAACTATGATTCAGATGACAGTGGATAGAATAAGTAGAGTAGTACCCTATGATAGAATTTTTATAGTAACCTGTGAGGATTATATAAAGTATATAAAAGAACAGTTACCTTATATAAAAGAAGAAAATATAATAATTGAGCCTATGGGAAGAAACACAGCCCCATGTATAGCCTTATCAGCTTTTGAGATAAATAGTAGATTTAAAAATAGTACTATGGTGGTTTTACCAGCAGATCATTTAGTTCGTGATGAGGAAAGGTTTGTTTCAATAATAAGAGAGGCTTATGGGTTTATTGATAATCATATTTCATCCATAGTAACCATAGGGGTTAAACCTACAAGACCTGAAACTGCATATGGATATATAGAGTATAATGAGGATTCTTTAAATGGTGGGTTAAAAACAGTTAATAGATTTGTAGAGAAGCCTAATATAGAAAAAGCTATGGAGTATTTAAGAGAAGGAAATTTTCTTTGGAATAGTGGGATATTCTTATGGAGTAGTAGCTATATATTAGAGCTTATGAAGAAATATTTAAATAATACATATAATCTTTTAGAGGATGTTTATAAATATAAAGGAAAAGATTTTTATGAAAAACTAAAAGAAGCTTATAGTAAAGTTGAGAATATATCAGTAGACTATGCTATTATGGAGAAGGTTGAAAGTATATATGTTATAGAAGGAAGTTTAGGATGGGACGATGTAGGAAGCTGGAAGGCTATAAGTAGATATAATATAAAAGATTTTAAAGAAAATATTAAAATGGGTAAAGTAAAGCTTATAAATTCAAAGAATAACATGGTAGTATCAAGCAATAAAAAAATAATCTTAGCAGATGTTGAGGATTTAATTGTGGTGGAAAGTGATGATACTATAATGATAACTAAAATGGAGAATATTGATAAGGTTTCTTCTTATAGGGATAAAATCTAGGAGGATACTATGAAGAAAGATAGAGTACAACTTTTAAATATATATGTAGATAATGTAGATATGAAAGAGGCAATAGATAGGGTGGAAGAACTTGCAACCACAGACGGTTATCATTATGTGGTAACACCTAATGTGGCTCACTTAGTAAGTCTTGAAGAGGATTTAGAGTTTAGACAAGTATATGATAATGCAGATCTAATATTAACAGATGGAATGCCACTTATTTGGATTTCTAATTGGTTTAAAAAGCCTATAAAAGAGAAGGTATCAGGTTCTGATTTATTTCCATTAATGTGCGAGAGAGCAGCGAATAAGGGATATAAGGTTTTTCTTTTAGGGGCAGCAGAAGGAGTTGCAACCTTAGCAGCTGAAAAACTTAAAAATAAATATAGTAATCTGCAAGTGGTAGGAACATATTCACCACCTTATGGTTTTGAAAAAAATCCGAGGGAAATACAAAAGGTGTTAGATATAGTAAATGAAGCAAAGCCTCATATATTATTTGTAGGACTGGGAGCTCCTAAGCAAGAAAAGTTTATATTTAGATATAAGGATGAACTTAAGGTTCCTGTATCCCTTGGTATAGGAGCATCCATAGATTTTGAAGCTGGAAATATTAAAAGAGCTCCAAGATGGATGCAAAAATCAGGTCTTGAGGGATTCTATAGATTTTTCAAGGAACCTAGGAGAATGTTTAAACGAGTATTTATAGATGATTTTAAAATAGTTAAGCTTATATTTAAGTACAAAAAACACATGAAGTAGGAGAAAGTTATGAGATATTGCATGGAATATTTAAAAACTGAGAATGTAAACTTAGTAAAAGATATGGGTATGATTCCGTATAAGCTCTATAAAAATTATAATTACGATTCTTATGTTGCTACTTATAAAAATGGAGAGTATCCTTATGCTAATAAAGAAGTTAAAGGACTTAAGATTAATTTTGTTAAGAAGTTATTCCATAGCTATTCTTTAGACGGAGCACTACATATATTTAAGAATGGTAAAAATATTGATTGCCTACATCTATTCCATGTAACTTTAAGTTCTGTTTTTTATGCTATTGTCTATAAGATGGTAAACAAAAAAGGTAAAATATATTTAAAGTTAGATTGTAGTCATAAACTTCCAGATAGAATAAAATCTCAAGGGGATTTAGGAAGGAAGTTAACGGATTATTTTTTTAATAAAGTAGATTTAATCAGTGCTGAACAAGAAATGTTATATAAAGAACTTAAAGATATGCTTCCTAAGGTATCACATAAGATGATTAATGTCCCTAATGGAGTAGATTTTAAGGCAATAGAGGATATGGGACTAGATTATAACTTTTATGAAAAAGAGAATATAATTGTAAATGTGGCTAGAATAGGCGCTGAAGAAAAACGAACAGAAGTCCTTTTAGAAGCTTTTAGTAAAATTCCTGGTATTGAAAATAAAGGATGGAAATTAAAACTTATAGGACCCATAGAAAATAGTTTCCTCCAATATATAGAAAAATACTTTGAAAAACATCCAAAACTTAGAGATATTGTAATTTTTCAAGGTAATATTGAAGATAGAAAAAAACTTTATGAAGAGTATAGGAAGTCAAAGATATTTACCTTAACTTCTAATTGTGAGAGTTTTGGAATAGCTTTTATAGAAGCAGCAGCCTTTGGAAATGTTATTGTGTCAACAGATGTAGGAATTGCTAAAGAGCTTGTAGTAGATAATAATGGGGCACTGGTGGATATTGATGATGTAGAGGGACTTGCTCTATCTTTAGAGAGATTTATGGATAAGGATGATATTTTGGAGCTAAGTAATAAGACTTATCACATATGCAAGAGTAAATTTAATTGGGATATTATAGTAGATAATCTCCATAGAGAAATAGAAAAATTATTTTAAGCTACCAAATTAATTGGTAGCTTTTGTTATAAATAATATATGTACTTATAAAAAGATTTCTAGATTAAAACATCTTAATAAAAGACCTTTTTATAATTAGGTTACCTTTTTCTTATTTGAAGAGCAAAAAGATCTTCTAGGGAAGAAGTAAGGTGAGAATAACACATAGAAATTCCTTCATTATATATCTCTGGTGCAAGTTCTTCAAGGAAAAAGTTTAAAATTAAAGATGCCCTTAAGTCTCCCAATTCTTCATTCTCATTATTTAAAAAGTATTCTTTAATTGAATTAATCATTTCCAGTCTTTTTTCTTTAGTAATTTTAATAGAATTATTCAATATAATCTCCTCCTAAAATTGAATTTATAGATTCTTAACCATGTATATTAGTTTATACATGCAATTAATTAAACTTTTGAAAATAATAGACTTTAAGTAGTTTATAAAAGTTACAATTCTAATAGTATAGGTAATTTTAACTGATACATGGACTTAAGTTATTAAAAATTGTAGATTTTAAGTAATTTATAAAATATTCTTTCAATGAAATATCCTATAATTTTAT
>NZ_JBFNEO010000210.1:0-4864 GCF_040797585.1 Clostridium sp. | reverse complement strand
GAAGCAGGTGTTCATTTCGGACATCAAACAAGAAGATGGAACCCTAAGATGGCTCCATACATATTCACAGAGAGAAATGGAATATATATAATCGATCTTCAAAAGACTGTTAAGAAGGTAGAAGAAGCATATGACTTCATAAAAGAAGTTGCAACTGAAGGTAAAGATGTATTATTCGTTGGTACAAAGAAGCAAGCTCAAGAAGCTATATCTGAAGAAGCAGTAAGATCAGGAATGCACTTTGTAAATAATAGATGGTTAGGTGGAATGTTAACTAACTTCACTACTATAAAGAAGAGAATAAAGAGATTAGAAGATCTTGAAAAGATGCAAGAAGATGGAACATTCGAAGTTCTTCCAAAGAAAGAAGTAATAAAGCTAAAGCTTGAAATGGAAAAGCTTGAAAAGAACCTAGGTGGAATAAAGAACTTAGATTCAGAGAACATAGGTGCTTTATTTGTAGTAGACCCAAGAAAAGAAAAGAATGCTATATCTGAAGCTAAGATATTAGGAATACCAGTTGTAGCTATAGTTGATACTAACTGTGATCCAGATGAAGTTGACTATGTTATACCAGGAAATGACGATGCTATAAGAGCGGTTAAATTAATAACTGCTAAGATGAGTGATGCTATCATGGAAGGTAGACAAGGCGAAGACGCAACTGAATAATCAAAACTTTAGAGGTAGGTGGAGGAAATCCAGTTACCTCTTCCATTAATTTTACTTTTTAAGGAGGATAAGATTATGATATCTGCAAAGGCTGTTAAAGAATTAAGAGAAAGAACTGGCGCTGGAATGATGGACTGTAAGAAGGTTCTTACAGAAACAAACGGTGACATGGATAAGGCTGTTGAATTATTAAGAGAAAAGGGATTAGCTGCTGCTGCTAAAAAGGCAGGAAGAATCGCTGCTGAAGGAGTAATAGCTACTTACGTTTCAGAAGATAAGAAAACTGCTGGTATAGTTGAAGTTAACTGTGAAACTGACTTCGTTGCTATAAATGAAGATTTTATAAACTTTGCTAATAATTTAGCTAAGATGGCTTCATTAACATCAAACACTGAGGTTGAAGCTTTAGTTGAAGAGAAGTATATAGCTGATGAAACTAAGACTGTTAAGGAATTCTTAACTGAGTTAATAGCTAAAATAGGAGAAAACATGAACGTAAGAAGATTTGTTAAGTTCAACGTTGAAAACGGAACTATAGCAAGCTACATCCACGGTGGTGGAAGAATTGGTGTTCTTACAAAAGTTGAGTGTGAAAAAGAATCTCCAATAACTGAAGGGGTTGCTAAGGATTTAGCAATGCAAGTTGCAGCTGCTAACCCATTATACTTAGATGAGACTTCTGTTGATCAAGAAGCTATAGAAAAAGAAAAAGAAATCTTCAGAGTTCAAGCTTTAAATGAAGGAAAGCCAGAGAATATAGTAGATAAGATGGTAGTGGGAAGAGTTAAGAAGTACTTAAAGGAAATTTGTTTAGTAGATCAAGTTTGGGTTAAGAACGGTGATTACACAATAACTAAATTACTTCAAGAAAAATCTAAGGAAGTTGGAGCTGAAATGAAGGTTACTAGCTTTGTAAGATTTGAAAGAGGCGAAGGAATCGAAAAGAAAGAAGAGAACTTTGCTGAAGAAGTTGCAAAGCAAATGCAACAAGGAAAGTAAAACAAAAGAGAGCACTGTGTGTTCTCTTTTTTTAAAATATAGTTCATTGCAAAAATTGGAGGTTTTAATATATGGATTGTTGCAAATACAAAAAGGTAATGCTTAAGCTTTCAGGGGAGGCATTATCAGGTGAAAATGGTTTTGGGATAGATTTTAATGTGGCACAAAGAATAGCTACAGAAATTAAAGAACTTGTAGATATGGGAATAGAAGTAGGAGCAGTTGTAGGTGGTGGAAACATCTGGAGAGGAAGAGATGGAGAAGCTATGGATAGAACTACAGCAGATTATATGGGAATGCTTGCTACTTGTATAAACGCTTTAGCTCTTCAAGATTCTTTAGAGGGTATAGGAGTTAAAACAAGAGTTCAAACTGCAATAGAGATGAAGGAAATAGCAGAACCATTTATAAGAAGAAGGGCAATGAGACATTTAGAAAAGGGAAGAGTTGTAATTTTTGCAGCTGGAACAGGTAATCCTTATTTTTCAACTGATACTACGGCAGCTTTAAGAGCAGCTGAAATAGAAGCAGAAGTTATACTGCTTGCTAAGAAAGTTGATGGAGTATATGATAAGGATCCAAAGAAATATGATGATGCAGTAAAATATAAGCAGTTAAATTATATACAAGTCCTTGAGAAAGGATTACAAGTAATGGATTCTACTGCAACTTCCTTATGCATGGATAACAATATTCCGATTCTGGTTTTTGCATTAGATGAACCAGGCAATATAAAGAGAGTTATAATGGGTGAAAATATTGGAACCTTAGTAAGTAAATAAAGGTGGAGGTAAAATTATGGTTAAAGAAATAATATCTAAAGCAGAAGAGAAGATGAAGAAAAGCATTAGTGTATTAAAATCAGATTTATCTACAATGAAAGCTGGAAGAGCCAATCCAACAATGTTAGATAGAATAGAAATTGAGTACTATGGTAGCATGTGTCCTTTAAGTCAAGTTGCTAATATTTCAGCTCCTGAACCAAGAATACTATTAATACAACCATGGGAGAAAAGTACAATAAAGGATATAGAAAAAGCTATATTAAAGTCTGATTTAGGATTAACTCCATCTAGTGATGGGGTAGTTATAAGGCTTGTAATTCCAGAGCTTACTGAGGAAACTAGAAAAGTTCTTGTTAAGAATGTTAAAAAAGCTGGAGAAGAAACTAAGGTAGCGGTAAGATCTATAAGAAGAGAGGCTAATGATAAGGTTAAAGCCTTAAAGAAGGATGGAGACTTATCAGAAGATGAAATAAAGAAATCGGAAGAAAATATTCAAAAGAAAACAGATGCCTTTATAAAAGAGGTTGACAATATAATTTCTACAAAAGAAAAAGAGATAATGTCCGTATAAATAATAAAACCTGCTTATGGCAGGTTTTATTATTAGAAGTATGGGTTTTAGGAGGATAATAAAGTGTTCTTTTTTAAAAAAACTAAGAAGAATCACCAGGAAGAGCTTTCTATAGATTTAAATAGTATTCCAAAGCACATAGCCATTATTATGGATGGAAATGGTAGATGGGCAAAGGCAAAAGGATTACCTAGGACCATGGGACATAAGGCTGGAGTTGAAACCATAAGAAATATTGTAAAAGAGTGCAGTGCCATAGGAGTGAAATATTTAACTTTATATGCTTTTTCAACAGAAAATTGGAAAAGACCTAAGGATGAAGTTAATGCATTAATGGAGCTTTTAGTAACCTATCTTAGACAAGAATTTGAAGAATTGAATAGTAATAATGTAATAATTAATAATATAGGTGATGTATCTATGCTACCTAAAAGATGTAGAGAAGAGTTAGAGTCTGCTTATGAAAAAACTAAAAATAATACAGGATTAACACTAAATCTTGCTCTAAATTATGGTGGAAGAAAAGAGATATTAGATGCTATAAATGGCATTGTTAAGGATATAAATGAAGGAAGGCTTCAGTGTACTAATGTAACAGAATCCATTTTAGAAAGATATTTATATACAAAAGAGATGCCTGATCCTGATATAATAATAAGACCGAGTGGGGAACAAAGGTTAAGTAATTTTCTTCTCTGGCAGTGTGCATATTCTGAATTTTGGTATTCAAATATAAATTGGCCAGACTTTACTAAAGAAGACTTACATAAAGCTATATGGGACTATCAACATAGAGAGAGACGATTTGGGGGAATAAAAGAAAGTAGGTGATTATGTGAGCTTTAATAAAAGATATTTGGGAGCCTTAATTATGGCACCTTTTATAATATTTTTATTCTTAGGAGGAATTTATCTAAAGGTTTTAACCTTAGTTCTCTCTTTAATAGGGATTTATGAACTTTATAATGTAGTTTCTAAAAAGAATATAAAGCCCTTTTCTATTCTTGGATTTATAGCTACTATAGGTTTATTTTTATTAGACTATGATATAACAAAGATAATATATATCTTGATACCTATAACTTTTATATCGTTAATAATACCAGTTATAAATATAAAGTATAATTTTATAGATGGAGCCATAACAATTCTTGGATTTTCCTATGTGGCACTATTTTTTAGTTTCATACCATTGGTGAACTCTATGGAAAATGGTAAATACCTACTTTGGCTTATATTCATATCATCTTGGTTTTGTGATACCACGGCCTATTATGTAGGAAAGGCTTTTGGAAGAAGAAAACTGTGTCCAAAGGTAAGCCCTAAAAAAACCATAGAAGGGTCTATAGGAGGACTTTTAGGGGGATCCATAGGATGTTTATTATATGGATTTATAATATCAAAATATGGAGTGAATATACCTTTATATCATTACTTTATTATTGGAGCATTGTGTGGAGTATTTAGCCAATTTGGAGATCTTGTTGCATCCTCTATAAAGAGATATGTGGGGGTTAAAGATTATAGCAACTTAATTCCAGGTCATGGAGGAATACTAGATAGATTTGATAGTATTTTATTTTCATCAGTCACAGTATTTTTCTATTTGTCTTTAGTACTTAATTTATAGAAATAAAAAAATAATATAAGAAAGTTCTGCTTTGAAATTTATTTAAAAAAGACTTTACCACTAAATTTTGGTGGTAAAGTCTTTTTGGTTTTATAATGAAAAAATATATAGGGTTCCAATATTAAAGGCTAATTTATACATACCTTCAAGTTCTAAGTCAGTCTATAAAAAATCATAGGTATAAATTAAGAACTCATATAGAAACCC
>NZ_JBFNEO010000209.1:0-4867 GCF_040797585.1 Clostridium sp. | reverse complement strand
ATATATAGGTTTTAAGGATTTAGGAGAAGAGTTTAAGGAAGAGGAGCATCCTTATTTAGATGATCTTGATATCTTTGGAAAGGGATCTCTTTATCAATTTTTAGCTATGCCAATGACTCCTAAGGGAAGAGAGAATCTAGGTAAATCTCTTAAAGGAGAAAAAAACCTTAGTAAGGAAGAGATACTAAGAAAACAACAAGGAGTTTTAGAACTTTCTAAGGCAAATATGTTTAGGGAAAGACTTCATGGAAAGGCAAGGGTATATGAGGATAGATTAAAGCATTATAAAGATCTGATTAATTTTGGAAATAGCCCTGTAGAAGAATTAGTTAAGGGTAATAATATATTTTTAGCTATTATAAGTGGGGTTACAGTTATAAGCTTTATACTAGGATTTGGACTAAAGAGGATACCTTATTTTGTTCCAGAACTTCTTCTTATTCTACAGCTTTTAATTCTTCAAATGAATAAGAAAAAAAGGCAAGAGGTATTTAAGATAATTGCTGAGCAAAATAAAAGTCTCTATGCTTATAAGGAAATAATAAGGCTTATAGAAAGAAGAAACTATAAAAGTGAGATTTTAAAAGAGTATAAAGATGCACTAAAATCTAATAATAAATCATTATACCAAGGAATGAATGAACTTTATAATGTATCTGAGTCATTAAAAAACAGACAGAACGCTGTTTATTTAATTTTAAATGCGTTTTTACTTTTAGATTATCATTACTATGCTAAGTTAAATAATATAAAAAAGCAATGGGGCAAAAATATAGAAAAAGCCTTAGAGGTTATAGGCGATTTTGAAGAACTTAGTTGTTATACTTCTTTAATAAGTGACTTACAGGGATATTCTATGGCAAACTTTAGCGAGGATAGAGTACTAAAAGGGGAGAATATAGCCCATCCTTTAATAGGAGAAAGGGCGGTAGAAAATTATATAGATTTAAATGACAAGAGTACCCTTTGGCTTATAACAGGATCTAATATGTCAGGAAAAAGTACTTATTTAAGGACCATAGGTATAAATTTAGTTTTAGCTTATGCAGGAGCACCAGTTCGTTCACATAATTTCATTTGTAGTAAAATGAATATATATACATGTATGAGGACGGGAGACAATTTAGAAAAGAGCATATCTTCTTTTTATGCAGAGATACTAAAGGTAAAAAGGGTAGTAGAAGCATGTAAAAGAGGAGAAAGTGTATTTTTCCTTTTAGATGAAATATTTAAAGGAACCAATTCAAAGGATAGACATAAGGGAGCTGAAATTCTTATAAGTCAGCTTATAAAAAAACATACCTTAGGTCTTGTTTCTACCCATGATTTGGAGCTTTCAGCTATGGAGAGTATAAATCCAAAGATTAAGAACTATAACTTTAGGGAATTCTTTGAAAATAATGAGATAAAGTTTGATTATAAACTAAGAAGTGGAGTATCTCAAACCCAAAATGCACTTTATTTAATGAAGATGGCAGGTATTGAGATAGAGTAAAAACTGGAGGGAATCGGCTTGGATAGTATAATTTATAAGTATATAACTATCATAACTATTATTCTATGCATTTTTGCTATTGTTAGGTTAGTTATAAAATTTAGTTACCTTAGAAAAGTAAAAGAAGGGGAAGAAAAAAATAATAAGGCAATAGCTTTGACCTATGTTTTATTTATAGAAATACTATGTCTTATAGTATCCTTCATAAACCTATTTCTTTGGAAAAATCTTATAATATCCTTAGCTCTTTTTTTACTATGTATAGCAATGCAATATGATAAAATAATATATATATTATGTCATGATGAAAATAAATTATAGTATTAAAATAATAATATGGTTGACATAGATAAAAAAAATATGTATAATTCACTTTATCAAGAAAAACAGTAGTTTATATCATCATAATTTAGAAGTATAGTAGTTTTAGTATAATTGTGATGATAGTAGTAGGATTAATCTAATTGGTAAAAGCGTTTAGCTTAGAAGGATAGTAGAAGCATAGTAGGAGTACAGAAAAAAGTACAGTAGTTTTAAATTTTGTGTAATATATTATAGCTTAATAGCGTGTTAGGTTATTTTATTAAAATAGAATATTATAAGTAAATCTTTGCTATAGATTTAATAAAGTCATAGTGAAGTTAGGATTATAAAAAATAGTAGTACAGTAGTTAAGTAGGAGATATAGATTTAAGTAGGTAGATATTTTGCGTTTAAAATAGCCCTCTCCATGTAACTATTGGAGAGGGCTTTATTGATTTTGTAGAAAATTTTAATTTAAGATATAAAAATAAACAAAGATAAAGCTTTGTTTTAATATACCATATACAAAATAAAAATAAATATTAGGAGGATGGTAGTATGGTAGGAAAAAAATCAATTTTATTATTAAGTTCAATTCTAGTGAGCATGTCTTTATTTGCAGCATGTACAAAAGGATCAGGTGAGACCTTGTCAAAGGACAAAATAGTGAATATTGGTATATCACAAATAGCATCTCATCCAGCTTTAGACTTAGCTAGGGAAGGGTTTATAGAAGCTTTAAATTCTAAAGGATTTAAAGAGGGAGAGAATCTTAACATAGAAGTTCAAAATGCAGAAGGAGATATTGCTACTTCTCAGATGATAGCCCAAAGCTTTGTATCAAATAAGCAGGATTTAATATTTGCTATTGCAACTCCAGCGGCACAGGCTGCTTTTAATACAACAAAAGATATTCCAATTATAACTACAGCTGTAACAGATGCAGTTAAGTCAGGTCTTGTAGAATCAAAGGATAAATCAGGAACCAACGTTGCAGGTACTAGTGATGCAGTTCCTATAGATAAGCAATTAAAACTTGTAAAAGAAGTATTTAAGGATGTAAAAACCATAGGAGTTTTATACAATACTAGTGAAGTAAACTCTGAAATCCAAGTAAATAACTTAAAAGAATTAGCTAAAGAGATGAATATAGAAGTTATTGAAAAGGGAGTAAACAGCGTAAATGATATAAGTCAAGGACTAGATTCAATTTTAGATAAAATAGATGTATTATACACTCCAGCAGATAATATGGTAGCTTCATCTATGCCATTAATAGCTTCAAAAGCATTAGAAAAGAAAGTTCCAATAATGGGGGCAGAGGAAGCTCACGTTAAAGGGGGAGCTTTAATTACAGAAGGTGTTAATTACAAAAAGCTTGGATTTGAAGCAGGACTTATGGCTGTAGATGTTATAGAAGGAAAGAATATAGAAGATATGTCAATAAAGAACTCAGAGGATACTGAGCTTGTTATAAATGAAGATACATTAAATAAGCTTTCAATAGAGATTCCTCAGGAGGTAATGAAAAAGGCAAAGCTTATAAAGGGGGGGAATTAATATGACCTTCTTTATGGGAGTTTTAGAGCAGGGACTTATTTTTGCTATAGGAGCTTTAGGAGTATATATAACTTACAGTATATTAGATTTTCCAGATCTATCTGTAGATGGAACCTTTAGTTTAGGAGCCGCAATTACAGCGGCTTTAATTTTAAATGATGTGGACCCAGCTTTATCATTAATTTTTGCTTTTATTGGAGGAGCTCTAGGAGGATTAGTTACTGGAATCCTTCATGTGAAATTTAAAATAACTAATCTTTTGTCAGGAATTTTAGTTATGACAGGTTTATATTCAATAAACCTAAGGGTAATGGGAAAGGCTAACTTACCAATATTTAATAAGAAAAATATATTTTCAGTTAATATAGAGATGGTAATAATTTTAGCTTTAATAACTTTAGCTATAAAGATACTCATGGATATATTATTTAAGACTAAGTTTGGTTTTATACTAAGAGCTACTGGGGATAATGATGCCCTAGTTACTTCCCTTGGAGTAAATAAGGGTACAATAAAAATACTTGGTCTTATGATATCCAACGGACTTGTGGCTCTAAGTGGAGCTATAATGGCACAATACCAAAGATTTTCAGATATATCTATGGGAAATGGTTTTATAATTATAGCCTTAGCTTCAATAATACTTGGACAATCTGTATTTAAGAAGGAAAAATTATTAAAAAGTACTACAGTGGTTATAATTGGAGCAATATTATATAAGTTAAGTGTAGGGGTTGCCTTAAACCTAGGATTCCCTCCTACAGATTTAAAGATTATAACATCATTGATAGTTGTTCTAGCTATAGTTATGAATAATAACTCTTTAATAAATAAATTTAGATTTTCTTTAAAGAAAAGGGGTGATTTAAATGCTTAATATAAAATCTATAGAGAAAAAATTTAATAAGGGAACCTTAAATGAAACAACTCTTTTTAATAATTTTGACTTAGAAATAAATAAAGGTGATTTTATAACTATTGTAGGTAGTAACGGAGCAGGAAAATCAACCCTTTTAAATATAATATCAGGTGCTTTAGATGTAGACTCTGGTAATATAGTCTTAGAAGGAAAGGATATAACAACCTTAAAAGAGCATAAACGTTCAAAGTTTATAGCTAGGGTATTCCAAGATCCAACAAAGGGTACGTCTCCATCTATGACTATTTTAGAAAATCTATCTTTAGCAGAGAATAAAGGCAAGAGGTTTGGTTTTTCTTTAGGGGTGAATAAAAAAAGGATAGAAGATTTTAAAGAGCAGCTTTCTATACTAAATCTAGGACTTGAGGATAAGATTCACACAAAGGTAGGTATGCTGTCAGGAGGACAAAGACAAGCGCTTTCTTTACTTATGGCTACATTGAAAACACCACAGGTTCTACTTTTAGATGAGCATACAGCAGCTTTAGACCCTAAAACTTCAGAAAATATTATAGAACTTACGGATAAAATAGTCAAAGAAAAACAAATCACTACTATTATGATAACTCATAATTTAAATCATGCAATAG
>NZ_JBFNEO010000208.1:0-4880 GCF_040797585.1 Clostridium sp. | reverse complement strand
GGTAAAGGTCTTATGTATATTATTTAGATTTAATCCCCCTATTCCCACCATAGGTAAGTTTACTTTTTCTTTTATATTTTTTACTTCTTCCTCACTTACATTCTTTGCATCTAACTTAGTACTAGTTGTAAATATAGCTCCTACCCCTAAATAATCAGCTCCATCATCTTTAGCTTTAGTTGCTTCTTCTAAAGTTCTAGCAGATACTCCTAAGATTTTATCTTCTCCTATTAATCTTCTAACTTTTTTAGCAGGTATATCATCTTGCCCCACATGAACTCCATCTGCATCCACAAGAATAGCTATATCTACTCTGTCATTAATTATAAAAGGTATATTATATTTTTTAGTCAACTCTCTAAGTCTATAAGCTTTTTCTAAAAACTCCTTTCCTAAGGCATCCTTTTCCCTTAGTTGAACCATGGTTACCCCACCTTTTATAGCATCCTCTATTGCCTTATAAAAGTCTCTTCCCTTTAATATCTCTGAATCTGTTACTAAATAAAGCTTTAATTTATCCTTCACTGTTATCCCTCCCTGAAAATACTATTCTAATAACTTTATATCATCTCAACCTTACCCTTATGTTCTATTATCTCTTTTGTTAATTTATAAACTGTATCCATTAACTTTACCCTAAAACTCCCCAGGGCTATATCCTCTTTATCAATGATCTCTCCACTCAGAGACATGGTAATAACCCCCATTGCTGCTGCTTCTAAACTATTATCTGTACACCCTAAATAACTTCCTATAAGACTTGCAGTCATACAGCCTGTCCCAGATATCCCCTTGAGTTTTGGTGTCCCATTATATATCTTTATTATTTTATCTCCATCACTTAAAATATCAGTTTTTCCTGTGGCTACCACTACACAGCCTAATTTTCTTCCTACACTTTTTATAATTTCTTCTGTGTTCTCCTCGTCATCAAAGGAGTCCACTCCTTTACCTCTTACATTAAAGCCCCCTATATATTTTATCTCTGCTGCATTTCCTTTTATAACGGAAAACTTTACTTCATTAAGAAGCTTATTTATAAAATCACTTCTGGTTTTTGTTGCAAAGACTCCAACAGGATCTAGAACCACAGGTCTATTATATTTATTTGCTGCCTTCCCAGCCTTTATAAATAAGTCTAAATAATTTGAATTCATAGTGCCCATATTTATAACTACTGAATTAGCTATGCTAACTATTTCTTCCACTTCTTCATAGGAGTAACTCATTAAAGGACTAGCTCCTAGAGCCAAAGTTATATTAGCACAATCATTTATTGTAACCTCATTGGTGTAGTGAAGTACTAATGGATTTATTTCTTTAACCTTATCTATTAGCTGGTACATTATTTTCCCTCCTGAAATTTATAAAAGTGATGAACTGGTCCTACTCCATGTCCTATATCAAAGCTATTTTTAATAGCCTCAGTTATATATATCTTGCTAAGATTCACAGCTTCTTCTATCTCATGGCCTAAGGCTAAATGAGAAGCTATGGCTGAAGACAATGTACATCCTGTGCCATGGGTATTTTTTCTATCTAACCTTTCGGACTTATAAATTTTAAAAGTATTCTCTCCTATAAGAACATCTAAAGCATCTCCCTCTAAATGGCCCCCCTTCATAAGCACGTACTTAGGTCCAAGGGATAATATTTTTTCTCCAGCAGTCTTCATATCCTCTAAAGTCTCTATATGAATACCTGTTATTTCTTCTGCTTCTAAAGTATTAGGTGTTATTATGTAAGCCATTGGTATAAGATATTTTATTAAGTTATTTTTCGCCTCTGGCTTCAAAAGTGAATATCCACTTTTAGATATCATAACTGGGTCCACTATCAAATATTCTAGGCTATATCTCTTAAGAACATTTACTATTTCTTTTATTATATCCGGACTAGATACCATACCTATTTTTACAGCCTTTGGAGGAATATCCTCAAAAACTACCTCTATTTGTTTTTTTATGATTTCATTACTTAAGTCTTCAACTAAAAATACTCCCTCAGTGTTTTGAGCTGTTATAGCTGTTATAACACTCATCCCATAAGTTCCAAGAGCACTAAAGGTTTTAAGATCCGCTTGGATTCCAGCTCCACCTGAGGAGTCAGACCCCGCTATAGTAAGTGTAGGTACTCTGTAATTTTTCATTTAACCTCTCTCCTTTTTATAGAAAATAAAAAATGCTATAATCCAGAAAGGAATATAGCATTTAGTACTATTTTATAAATATAAAAATGTATTTAATCCGCTTTCCTACGCTGGCATTATCCAGATCAGGTACAAGGGTGTATCTCAGCCTATTAGGCACCCCTAGCTTTTTATTTTATTTTATCTGATGGCTAGAATCTGTAACACCCCATCCTCTTAAAAGGTGAGGGCTAACAGTTGCTACGCCCCTAGATTAACTCATCTAACCTTCAGCTGGTGGAAAAAACACCATCTGAAGGAAGATTCGTTCTATACTTATATTATAAGGTATTATAATATTTATACAAGGAACTATCTATTAAAGTTTTAGATTTATTCATCTTTTTATCTTTCTCTATTCTTAAAAATAGTATAGGATTTATCCACCAATTCATTTCTTAAGTAAACTCATCTATGATTTATGGTTACTTAGTACTATTCTTAATCCATATTATCTATAAATTTTTCAATAAATATCATAAAGCTAACTTATTTTTATTTGAGATTAAAATACTAGTGGGACACTCCCATAAATACTCCAATAAAATAAGGAATAAGCCAGATAATCCAAACCACCATACTAAATTTATGGAAAAATAATTTATTCTCTTCATTTCCTTTATATAATACAAAGGTAGCCCAAATTGCATGGATAAACATTAATATAATGGCTAAAGCTCCTGTAATACCATGTAGTCCACCTGTAGATATTCCCCCATTAGAGTTTGTACCTTTTGCTATAAAGCTCATGGATGTAGTCCCTATAGTATCAAAAAGTAATCCTAACCAGAATATAAGAACATGTTTCTTTTTAAGACTACCTTCTCTTCTCTCTCCTAATACTCCAATAGTATAAAAAATTAATGCTGCAGTTATTGTCACAATAGCAATATCAATAAACCACTCATTGCTTATCACTCCTCAAGCCTTTCTACGTATCTTAGTCCTTATTGTACATACTCTCTTTATCTTAGATTCGCATATCTTTTCTATTATAAATCATATAGGCTCCAATTAATGAAACTATAATAATTCCAAGTCCCGTCCATATATAACTTAAGTTAAATCCTTCTTTAATTAAATTTATAGGTACCACATATTCAAAGGGTGATAGATACTTAAAAAAGCTTAATCCTTCTTTTAATTTTCCTATTATACCCATAAAATATGTGACAAAGAATAGTCCAATTGCTGTCGGAACCGCTGTTTTTGAAGATTTAATAATGGTAGATATTAAAAATCCTACTGCCATAAAAATATATCCTAAAAATGCTACTCCTATAAATAGAGTCTTTATATCCATAATAAGATCTAAAAATTTTACATCCTCTGGCATTACCATAAATGCTATAATACTAGCTGCTAATCCTACTATAAATACATATACATAATATATTATAGCTGAAGATATTAGCTTATAAGTTACTATTTTAGATCTTGTAATTGGTTTTGCATATAAAAATTCTATAGTTCCTTCAGTTTCTTCCTTTATAAGAGAAGACACTCCAAGGATAGCTCCATATACTCCTCCTGCCATAACTATATATTGCATAGCATAGGCTAAATACTGAGATATATTTGAAAAATCCATAGTTGATTCTATATTAAAAGCTTCTAATACTGCTGGTGGAAAAGCATCTAATTTTGTTCCTATAATATCTTGCATTCCGCTATCTTTCATACTAGGAAATAAGGACATAAATAGTATTATAAGAGCACTGCATATTAGAGACCATATTAGAGTTGATTTAATTAAACCTTTAATTTCAAACTTTATTACATTCATTTTATCTATCCCTCTCCTTCTTATAATAATTTAGGAAGGTATCTTCTAAACTCTCTTCTTCAATAAATAATTCCTCTATGGTATAACTGCTTAATTCCCTTATAAGCTTATTTATATCATCTCTATAAATAAAGCTATATTCCCTATTCTCTTTATTTATAATCTTATGACTCATACTAAGTAATTTGTCCTCATTAATCCCTTCACCTTTTATTGTTACTTTAACCCCTAGACTTTCATTAGATTCTTTAATATTTAGTGTATCTACTATTCTTCCTTCTTTTATTACACATACCCTATCACATAAATTTTGAACTTCCACTAAGTTATGTGAAGATAAAAATATAGTTGTTCCCTTAGACTTTTCTTCTAGCAATATGGAAAATAGCTTATTTTGCATAATAGGGTCAAGCCCATTGGTGGGCTCATCTAAAATTAGAACCTTTGGATTGCTTATAATCGCTTGAACTATTGCAATTTTTTTCTTATTCCCAAGGCTTAATTCTCCCATCTTTTTATTCTTTTCAATATCAAGCTCCTTAAAAAGCCTTTCTATGTCTTCCTTATTACTCCCAGGATAAAAGGATGCTCCGTAATTTATTAGATCCGAAACCTTAACATTCTCATAATAATTTACTTCGCTAGGCACATAGCCTATATACTTCTTTATTTCACTACTTTCTTTTACTATATCCTTTCCTAATATGGTGCCTTTTCCACTAGTTGGATATATAAAATTTAAAAGAGTCTTTATGGTGGTAGATTTTCCTGCACCATTAGGTCCAATGAACCCAAAAATCTCTCCTTCTTTAACTGCTATATTTACATCCATTATTCCTCTATTTTTTCCATAGCTTTTACTTAAATTAGTTGTTTCAATTGAATACATAAATCTCACCTCTAAAC
>NZ_JBFNEO010000207.1:0-4885 GCF_040797585.1 Clostridium sp. | reverse complement strand
CATTAGAGCCATACATATATTTTGAAAATGGAAGACTTCATAAACCAGGATATTATGATATTAACTATGTAACATGGTGGACTTTGAAGCATAATGGAATTGGAATAAACAGTCCAAAGGTTAGTGATTTAGATATTAAAGTAAACTGGGAAGATATATTAAGCGCGATGAATTATAATCTGAATTCCTACTGGAAGAGTAAATTAAATAAAAAAATTATATTTATGTTAGACTCTTGGGTAGAGTTTTCCATACTTACTTTATGCAGAATAGTTAATACCTTAGAGAATAAAGAGATAAATTCAAAGTTAGCTTCTGCAAATAGAACATTAAATATTATAAATAAGGAATTCAATACTATTATCTTAGAAGCTATTAGAATAAGAGAGGGTAAGGATAAAAAATCTTTATATAGATCAAAGATAAAAAGAAGTAAGGACGTTAAAAGATTTATAGAAAGTAGTATAGATTATTGTAACAGTAAATATAATTTAGAAAATCTATAATTTGAAAGTAACTTAATTAATAAATTTACTATACTTTTTATATGAGATTCTAAATAATAATTCTTTTGAACCACTATAGAAGGAATTTGTCCTTGGAGTGGTTCTTTTGTTTGCACCATACTTTTCTGTATAATACTATTATGAGTAGATATTATAGTTAGGAGTTTAAATATGAAGGCAAATATTAGATTAGTATGAGCTTAAATAGATTTACATTCAATAGAGCATAACATAAATTAAATAAAATTTATGTTAGTATAAATAGTAGAATATTTATTAAATTTTCATTAGGGGGATACATATGAAGAAAGCTATTTTACTTGGAATTATTTCATCATTTTTCTTTGCATTTACCTTTATACTTAATAAAAGTATGGAAGCATCAGGGGGAAATTGGATTTGGAGTGGAGTATTAAGATATGTCTTTATGCTACCTGTTCTATTTATCATGGTTATGGTTAGGAAAGAATGTGTACAAGTCTTAAAGGATATAAAAAATAGACCAGCACAGTGGTTTCTATGGAGTACTGTAGGCTTTGGATTTTTTTATGCGCCTATTTGTCTGGCATCAGTATACTCTCCTTCTTGGATTGTAGCAGGAACTTGGCAAATTACTATTGTAGCAGGGATTTTATTATCACCACTATTTTTTAAAACTATAGAAACAGAAAATGGAGTAATAAAAGAAAGATTAAAAATTCCTAAAAAACCTTTAACTATGTCTTTAATAATATTATTTGGAATATTTCTCATACAAATACAACAGGTGAATGTGGGAGAGATTCATAAAGGAATTATGGGGATTATATTTGTTCTTATAGCTGCCTTTTCATATCCATTAGGTAACAGAAAGATGATGGAGGTTTGTGGAGGAAAGTTCAATACTGTACAAAGGGTATTTGGAATGACCTTATGTAGTATGCCATTTTGGATTATATTATCTTTTTATGGAACTTTAACTGTAGGACTTCCAAGTGAATCACAGGTTATACAGTCAATAGTAGTAGCATTATGCTCAGGAATCATAGCTACATTATTATTCTTTAAGGCTACTGATATGGTTAAGGATGATCCAAATAAACTTGCAATTATAGAAGCTACTCAATGTGGGGAAGTTATTTTTACAGTATTAGGAGGAGTTTTAATACTTAATGATACATTACCTACTATAGTTGGATGGATTGGATTATTATTTGTTGTTATAGGTATGGCGTTAAATAGCATTATATCAAATAAATAGTTTTAAATTATTATGTAAGTCATTGATTTCTTAAAGAATATATGATTGGAATAAAGAAATTATTTTATAGAGAATATTATTAAGATTTTTATTTAGGATGAATCATTATTACGGAAAGATCATAAATTAAAGTATATATAGGGTTTTTAGCATAAATCTTAACTTATACATGTACTTAAATCCTTTAAAATCTTAGATTTTAAGCAGTGCATAAGATAAGTTTTGAATCAAAAACCCTATAATATTATTTAATTTTATAAAATATATTGAAATTAATAAATTATTATGATAAAATCTTCTGAATAAAAGCTTTGATGAGAAGAGTAAATAAATAAATTAACTTACAGAGAGCTCCTAGTGCTGAGAGGGAGTAGTAAATTGTTTATTGAAGAAGGTCTCTGAGCTTCACACTGAGCCTGAATTTTCAGAGGTAGGATGTGACGGCATATCCCGTTATAGATATAGAGTATAAGCATAAATTATGCCGTACTTGAAGAGGTTTATATGGTGACATATAGATAAACTGGGGTGGTACCACGAATTCATAACTTTCGTCCTCAAGATTATATATCTTGGAGGTGAGAGTTTTTTTATTTGCTTAAAAATCTAAGAAGCTTTAATAATTATGAAAGGTGGACACTGATATGTATAATGAATTTACTAATTTAGAAAATTTAATAGAAATAGTGCCAGATGGCAATGACTTTATGGTAGATAGAATTAAAAAGTTAGAAAAATTATATGAAACAGGGATTGAACCTTATCCCTATAATTATAATAATATAACTCACACAAAATATATATATGATAGATTTGATGAGATTAATAAAGAAGAAGAGTTTAATTTGGCTGGTAGAATTATGCTTATTAGGAGGATGGGGAATGCTACTTTCGCTAATATAAGGGATCAAGAAGGAGATATTCAAGTATATTTTAATAAGAGAAACCTAGGAGAAATAAGCTATGATACTTTAAAGCTTATGGATACTGGAGATATAATTGGAATAGAAGGAACAGTATTTAAGACTAAAACAGGAGAAATAACCATTAAAGCTAAAACTTTTACATTACTTTCAAAATCCATTAGGAGTTTACCAGAGAAGTATCATGGAATCCAAGACCAAGACTTAAAACAGAGGCATCGTTCCTTAGATATGATAATGAACACAGAGGTAAAGGAAAGATTTATTAAACGTTCAAAAGCTATTACAGCTATTAGAGAGTATCTAAATAATATGGATTTTATTGAAGTAGATACTCCAATACTTGATACTAAGTATGGTGGAGGAGAGGCAAAACCATTTACAACTTTCGTTAATGCATTAGATTGTGAAGTGTTTATGAATGTTTCTCCTGAACTATATCTTAAAAGGATTATAGTAGGAGGAATTGAAAGAGTATATACATTTACTAAGGCCTTTAGAAATGAAGGGATTGATAGAACTCATTATCCAGAGTTTTCACTTTTTGAATGCTATATGTCCTATGCGGATTATAATGATATGATGAAACTTATGGAGAATATATATGAATATGTATTTACAAAGGTAAATGGTTCTACTAAGGCTTTATATGGGGGAGAAGAAATTGATTTTAAAGCACCATGGAGAAGAGCAAGGATGTGTGATCTTGTAAAAAGTCATGTGGGAATTGATGTAGAGAATATGACTAAAGAGAAGATTATTAGTTCAATTAAAGAGAAAAATCTTTTGGGGGAAAAACAGAAAGAAGGTCTTAATTTAGAAGAGAGTTCAAAGGGTGAACTTATAGTTAGTTTATTTGAGGAGTATTGTGAGCGTGAGCTAATTCAACCTACATTTGTAATAGATTTTCCTTTAGAGTCTTCTCCACTTTGTAAGGTTCATAGAGATAACAAAGAATTAATAGAAAGATTTGAGCCCTACGCCTATGGAGTTGAACTAGGTAATGCATATTCAGAGTTAAATGATCCATTAAGGCAGAGAATATTATTGAATGATCAAGCTTCAAAATTAAGAGCTGGATTAGAAACAGCAAGTCCAATGGATGAAGAATTTGCTGTGGCCATAGATACAGCAATGCCACCTACAGGAGGCTTAGGAATAGGTATAGATAGGATGATTATGTTTTTAACAGAGTCCACTTCAATTAAAGATGTTATTATATTTCCTTTAATTAAGAGGTAGATAAAATAAAATTCTATTATATTACTTTTGGAGTATAGAAAGAACTTTACCATAACTACTGTTTTAAACTTATCCAGAGGACTAAGGAGAGTTTAATTATACTAATAATCTAGTATAAGATATTTACGTTAGCTTAAAATTTAAGGTGTTATTTTATAGAAATATAGAATAACACCTTATTTTTATAGAGTAATTAATTAGTGCCTTTATTTAATTAGAATATTATTATGAAAATTCATAGAAAAGCATAGAGAAATATTAAATTTAGGCATAAAAAAAGACACCTTTTCATGGTGACAACTTGCTTTTTACATATATAATTTATTTTTAGCATAAAGGCAGTATTCTAAATTAGCTTATATTAATATCTTATGATAAAAATACTAAGTTGTCAAGGAAAAGTCAGAAAATAAATGAAAATTAAATAAATTTTATTATAATTCATTAAAGGAGTATGGGGGATAGTTTAAATCCATTATAGTGAGTTTTGTTTTTATAAGGATTTCCTATAGAATATAGTAACAGACAAAAGAAATGATAAATAGGAGGGTGATAACAGTTAATAAAAGTATATAAAAACGTGTTTATTTTTTATAGGTATGACTATACAATCTTATTGAGGTGGTAAGTTATGAAATATTACTCAATAGGAGAATTCGCACAAAAAATAGGTAAGTCAATTCAAACTTCAAGAAATTAGGATGAAATTGGAAGTTTGAAACCAAGTCATATAACAGATGGTGGTACAAGATATTATTCACAAGAACAACTTAATCATTTTTAGGTATTAAAGGTATTAAAGATGCTGAAACTAAAACTAAAAAATAATTGGATATTGTAGAGTTAGTTCAGATAAACAAAAAGATGACCTTGAAAGACAAATTAATAATGTTGTAAATTGCAAGGCAAAAGAGCAAACAAGATGATTAAGGAGTTGCTAGAGAATGATACTGGGGAATAAAGTTAGATTATAT
>NZ_JBFNEO010000206.1:0-4888 GCF_040797585.1 Clostridium sp. | reverse complement strand
CCCTTGGAGAAAAGTTCACTGAGGAAATAGATAAAACTCAAAAGGAAATATTCTCTTTATCTGAGGAGGAGTTTAATATAAATTCTCCAAAGCAACTTGGTAAGATTTTATTTGAAAAATTAGATTTACCTGTTATAAAGAAGACAAAAACGGGATATTCAACCAATGCAGAGGTTTTAGAGGCATTAGGTGACAAACATCCTATTATAGAAAAAATAACATATTATAGACAACTTACAAAGTTACATTCAACCTATGTAGAAGGATTGAAAAATGTTATAGAAGAGGATGGAAACATTCACTCATCCTTTAATCAAACAGTAACAACTACAGGAAGATTATCAAGTACTGAGCCTAACCTTCAAAATATACCTATAAAATATGAAATGGGAAGGGAAATAAGAAAGGTATTTGTACCTTATAATAATGACTCAGTAATACTTTCAGCAGACTATTCTCAAATAGAGCTTAGAGTTCTTGCTCATATTGCAGAAGATGAAAATCTAATTGATGCTTTTAAAAATCACAGTGATATCCACACAAAGACTGCTTCAGAGGTGTTTAATGTTCCTATAGATGAAGTTACCTCATTAATGAGAGGAAGAGCAAAGGCTGTAAACTTTGGAATAGTATATGGAATAAGTGATTTTAGCCTTGCTAAAGACTTAAAGATAGCTAAAAAAGAAGCAAAGGAATATATGAATATATACTTTGAAAGATATCCAAAAGTTGAGAAGTATTTAAAAGATATAATAGATGAGGGAAAAGAAAAGGGATATGTATCTACTATAATAAATAGAAGAAGATATATTCCAGAGATTAAGGCTTCTAATAAGATAGTAAGATCATTTGGAGAGAGATTAGCTATGAATGCACCTATACAAGGAAGTGCAGCTGATATTATAAAACTAGCTATGGTTAGAGTCTTTGATAAATTAAATGATGAGAATCTTAAGAGTGAATTAATACTACAGGTACATGACGAAATAATACTAAATGTGTATAAAAATGAACTTGAAAGAGTTAAAGAAATTGTAAAAGCTGAAATGGAAAATGTTATGGATCTTAGAGTACCTCTTGAGGTGGATATAAATATTGGAGAAAACTGGTATGAAGCGAAATAGGAGGAAATTTTATGATGAAAGTAGGACTTACAGGAGGAATTGGTTCTGGTAAAAGTACTGTTTCCGCTATATTTAAAGAGATTGGTTTTCAGATAATAGATGCAGATTTAATTGCAAGAGAAGTACTTTCTTTATTTCCAGAAATTCTAGAGAAGGTAGTACAGGAGTTTGGAGAAGGTTTTTTAGATGAAGAAAGTCAATTAAAAAGAAGAGAGTTTGGAAATTTTATATTTAAATATCCAATGGAGAGAAGAAAATATGAGGATATAATAATACCTTATATAAAAAAAAGAATATTTACTTTAATTAAGGAATATGAAGATCTAGGTGAAGAAATAATTATTTTAGATGCACCAACTCTTATAGAAACTTCTTTACATAAGCAGATGGATTATAATATATTAGTATATGTAGATAAAGAAACTCAAATAAGAAGAATCAAAGAAAGAGACAATATGAGTTATAATGATATTTTAGCTAGGATTAACTCTCAAATGTCTCTAGAGGAGAAGATAGAAGAAGTTAATTTTGTTATAAATAACACAGAATCTATTGAAGAGACTAAGGACCAAGTTATGGAGATTGCTAGTTTCTTTAATACCTGTAAATAATAGAAGTTGGGGTATAAACAATGAAGCATATGAAAAACATTGCTTTAGTATTAGCAATACTTATATTATCAATGTCTATAATGTATTTTGCAATTAAAATAATCTATCCATTAAAATACAAGGATACCATAGTAGAGTATTCTAAAAAGTATGATTTAGATCCTTATTTTGTGGCAGCTGTTATAAAAGCGGAAAGTGGATTTAGACCAAATGTTAAATCTCATAAGAATGCAGTTGGACTTATGCAACTTACAGATAGTACGGCAGAGTGGGTTGCTAAAGAAATGGGTATGAGTGATTTTAAATTAGAGGATTTAAAAACACCAGAGATAAACATAGCTATGGGATGTTGGTACTTAGAAAATTTAAATAAGGAATTTAAATATGATAAGACTTTAGTTTTAGCTGCTTATAATGCAGGAAGAGGAAATGTTAATAAGTGGCTTAAAGATGATAGATATTCAAAGGATGGAACAACTCTAGATTTTATTCCATTTAAAGAAACTGATAAGTATATAAAAAAGGTAGAAGTAAACTACAAGATATATAAGTTTATATATAAAGATTTAGGTAATGAGTAGATAGAATTAAATTCTATCTACTTTTTTCTTGACATGATTAAATCATCTTAATATAATATATATGTAACGTGCAGGTGTGGCGGAACGGCAGACGCACCATCTTGAGGGGGTGGCGAGTGAATACTCGTATGGGTTCAAATCCCATTACCTGCACCATTATAAAATTTAAATATTATGCAGATGTGGCGGAATTGGCAGACGCACTAGACTTAGGATCTAGCGCCTTAGGCGTGGGGGTTCGACTCCCTTCATCTGCACCAATAAAATTCATGAAAAAGGATACTGATTTTTAGTCAGTATCCTTTTTGTTTATATATTTATAGGAAATATATTTTAGGCTATAAATTCATTAATGAATTCTATATATTATGAATAATTAAATGTTAAAATATAGAAAGAAGATTAAAATGTAAGAATTCATTAAGAATTTGAAATAAATATATTAAAAATTAATCTGTATTATAAAACTATGGAGGGGATAAGGATGTGGAAAAAGAAGATTAAGCAAAAAAAGATACAGTTTATTTTAATAGCTATTATTTTAATGGTATCTTCATCTATATTTGCAACATCTATAAGTTTTACAAGTACAGTTTCAAAACATACTGAGAACTACTATAAAGGAAAAAATATAAAAGATATTGTAGTTCAAAGTTACAATGAAAATGTTATACCAAAAGTTGAAAATTTTATTAAAGAAAAAGAACCAAGTGAAGAAGATATAAGATATACGAATGGGTTAATGGTGGACAGGCAAGTATTTTTAGATGATGTAAATCTTGGTTTAGGAATGGCTAATTTAGTAACTTATGAAAATGAGAAGAATCATCCATGGGATGTAGTAATAACTGAAGGAGAAAAAGGAGATACACCAAGTAAAGGGGATATTTGGGTTACCAACATTTTAGCTGATGATAAGAATTTAAAAATAGGAGATAAGATAAAAATAAAAGATGGAAATGAGTATAAGGATTTTAAGATATCGGCCCTAGTAAATGACTCTTTAACTCCAAGTTCTCTAACGTCCTATAACAATTTATATATAAATAAGGAGGACTATAAGATTTTTAATAATCTTATGAAATCTAAATATATTGGATATGACTCATCTAAAGAAGGGAATGATGCAACATCAGAGCTTATTTCTTATGTTGGAGATTCCATTGAGGGCCTTATATATGATAAGTGGATTACTATCTTTGCGGCAAATGCTACAAGCACCATTACAAGTGCTATAGGAATGAGTACAGCAATGCTCATATTTATTGTGTCAATTGTAATAATAAGATTTGTTTTATGGAATAACATCTTAAAGGAATATAAGTCTATAGGTATATACAAATCTCTAGGATTTACTTCAAAGGAGATAAGAAATATATATTTAAAAAGTTATGGCTTAGTTGGGATTATAGCTATAACCCTTGGAAGTTTTTTTAGCATAGGTTTTATAAATCATATGGTAAAGATATCTGTTAAGTATATGGGTATATATGAAGGTGATGCAAGTAATATTGTATTTATAGGTTTAACAATAGCTTTAATGAGCGCTATATTAATTACAAATATATGTGTTCTACTTAGAAGATTAAAAAAGATAAAACCAGTTGAGGCATTTAGAATTGGGGTAACTTCATCTAAAGAAAAGTTTAAGAAATCTAAGATTAAAAATGCTTCATCACCATTATCTATGGCTATAAATGATATTTTTAAGTATAAAAAACAGAATTTAATTATAGTAATTGTATTATCTTTTGTAATATACCTTTCAACGTTTTTAGTTAGTGTAAATTACTCTATGCATAATGTAGCATATAACGCATGGAATATATTTGGGATAATACAAGGAGATGCTACACTGGATTTTCCTACAGGAGATATGTCTTATAATAGGGCTTTAGAGGAAATAAAGAATGATCCTAGGGTTTTGGGAGTAAGAGAATCCTCAATAGATATAGGTAAATTCATATATTTAGATGCATCTAAATACAATATAAAAAATGCTCAGATTTCTACAACTCTATATGATACTTATGATAATAAGGAAGGATTTAATGTATCTATTTTAGAGGGAAGAAATCCAAAATCTAAGAATGAAGTTGCAGTGACAAAGAAGATTTTAGAAGATGCTAAATTAGATATTGGAGATTATATTAAGGTGAAAATATTAGGAGAAGAAAAGTCATTACTTATAACTGGTAGATATGCAAGTATGCTGTCAAATAACTATAGTATGAGAATGACTTTAGATGTAGTACCTAAAGAAATTAAAAATTCTCTTGATAATTTAAATATCAATGTGACTTTAAAGGATAAAAATCATTACGAAGAATTTAAAGAAGATTATAAACAAAAATATGAGGTATCTTCTATAAATATATGTCCAAGCATAATTATTCAAGCTAATAAATCAGTTGTTGAAACAGTTGTGCCAGTAACTATTATTATCCTTTTAGGAGTAGTATTATTTAGTATTTTAAATATAGTAAACCTTATAATGATGAATAACACTGATAACAGAAGAAATAATGCTATTATTAAATCACTTGTATTTTCAAGTAGATATTTTCTAAAT
>NZ_JBFNEO010000205.1:0-4893 GCF_040797585.1 Clostridium sp. | reverse complement strand
TACTTATACATATAATTTTTTCTTGGTTCCACAATATCTCCCATAAGAAGAGATACCATTTTTTCAGCCTTTGAAGCATCATCTATTGTAACTCTATGAAGAGTTCTTGTTTCAGGATTTAAGGTAGTTTCCCAAAGCTGATCTGCATTCATCTCTCCAAGTCCTTTATATCTTTGAATTATATATCCTTTTCCTATTTTCTTCTTGGCTCTTTCTAATTCATCATCACTATAAGCATATAATATATTTTCACGTCCACCTCTGTCTTTTTTATAAACCTTATATAGAGGAGGCATAGCTATATATAAATGTCCATTATTTATTAAAGGCTTCATATACCTATAAATATAAGTCATCCATAGAGTTCTTATATGATATCCATCTACATCCGCATCTGATAGAATTATTATTTTATCGTATTTTAAATCCTCTTCTTTATAATTATCAAGGGTTCCAGTTCCGATAGCTGTATTAAAGATTTTAAGCTCCTCAGAGGCTAGTACATTCTCCAGCTTTTGTTTCTCTGTATTCATTATTTTACCCTTTGAAGGCATTATACTTTGAAATCTTCTATCTCTCGCTTGTTTTGCAGAACCACCTGCGGAATCTCCCTCAACTACAATAAATTCATTTACACTCTTATCTTTTAGAGTACAAACTGCTATTTTCCCTGCTAAAGGAGCTGTTCCTTTACCTATTTTTTTCTTTTCTGCTTCATTTATTTTCTTTATCTTCTCTCTTCTTGCAGCAGCATCTTGAGCATTATTTATAATAAGAGTTGCTGTATCCTTATTATCTTCTATCCACTCACAAAGCTTAGTATAAGTAAGTTCATTCATCATAGTATAAGCTTCATTATTACCCAGCTTTGTTTTTGTTTGTCCTTCAAACATAGGATTAGATACCTTTATTCTTACAATAGAAGTAATACCTTCCCTAAGGTCATCTCCCTCAAACTCTTTCTCCTTCTCTTTTATAAGATTAAGCTTTTTTGCCCACTCTTTAAAAGCTCTAGTCATACCAGTTTTAAATCCTGTTTCATGAGTTCCTGCCTCTGTAGTTGGTATATTATTAACATAACTTGCTATATATTCTGTAGTGGAATCTGTAAACTGAATACAAACTTCCCCATACATAGATAAATCACCTATAACCTTTTCTCCTTCAAAAATTATAGGATTACTATGAAGAGGGGTCTTACTTTCATTTAAATATTCTATAAAATCTAAAAGTCCTCTTTCAGAAAAATACTCTTTTTTAACTTCTTCCTCTTTTCTTCTATCTATAAGTTCAAGCCTTATACCTTTATTTTGGAAAGCAAGTTCTTGGAGTCTTTCATCAATAACATCAAATTTAAAATCTATGGTAGAAAATACATCCTTATCAGCCATAAAACTTATTTTACTACCAGTTTCCTTAGATTTTCCTATTATCTCTAATTTACTTGTAGGAGTTCCTGGCATATCTCTTTTAAGCTCTTTATCATAGGCATATTCAAAAGTTTGCCTATATATATTTCCGTTTTGATAAATCTCAACTTGAAGCCACTTTGACAATGCATTAACAACAGCCGCTCCAACTCCATGAAGTCCTCCAGAGGTTTTATAGTTTTTATTATTAAACTTACCTCCTGTATGGAGTTCTGTAAATACCATTTCAACCCCTGACTTTTTCTTTATTGGATGAAGCCCTGTAGGAATACCTCTTCCATTATCTATAATAGTTACACTTTTATCCTCATTTAATATAATTGTTGCTTTATCTCCATATCCATTGGATATTTCATCTATAGCATTGTCTAGTATTTCCCATATGCAATGATGTAATCCCTTACTACCAGTGGATCCTATATACATTCCCGGTCTAATTCTAACTGGTTCTAACTTTTCTAGAGAGGTAAGATCTGTTACATCATAAGATTGTACATTCTTGTCTATCATATTAATCCTCCAATCTTACTGTAAGTATATTTATTATTAAACTAAATTCTCTTAATAAAAATTTCTATAAATAAGTTTATCTTATATTAACTAAAGCTTATTTTATACCCTACTTAAAGCCTATAATCTTCAATGTTTAAGTAAAGGTAAAAATTGGGACTTTATATAAAAATTCTATACTTAAGCTTAATTCTTATTCTTAACTTTAAGTATTTCTTTATACATAAGACATAATTTAAAGCTAAATAATTACATATCTTTAATGTTATCTTTATACCAATTAATTAGTTTATGTATTCCATCTTCTATATTCTCTATATATATGCTTTCATCAAAATGGTGTTTTTTCATAGAATTTAAGTACATAGGATCATAATAGCTTTTCATAAGTTCCATACACACTTCATAGTATTTTTCCTGACGAACTAGTTCACTATAAGCTTCTTTTTTATTTTTACCCATGTATTTTTCCATTCTATCTAAGGAAGATAGTATTTCTTCCTTTGCATTATCAGCTTTTGTATATTCTTTAACTAAGAGCTCAGCTCTATTCTCCATATTTCCTTCCACATAAATATGATATCCCTCAGTCATAGCATCAAAAATATAACTTGGAATAATTATATTCCCTATTCTTTTGCTCTCTCCTTCAATAAATATATAATTAGTTTTTCTATTTTTAAGCTCTTCATATACAATAGATTCAAACATCTTTTGGCTTCTACATCTTCCAAGACCTACTCCCCCAAGAAGAGATCCTCTATGGTTAGCTGCATATTCAAGGTCTACCATATCATATCCTTCTTCTTTTATCTTATTTAGAATCTCAGTCTTACCACATCCTGTCTTGCCATGAACTACAATATACTTAATCTCTTCATGGATTTTAGGAAGCTCTTTATTTATAAATTCTCTATATCCCTTGTATCCTCCTTTTATTCTATAGGAAGTTATACTTAATGCATTCATAAGAGAAGTTATACTTGCACTTCTCATCCCACCTCTAGCACAGAAAAAAACTAGATTTTTATGATTTTTATAAATTTCTGTGATTCTTTCATATATCTGTGGTAACTTTTTAGCCACTGCTTCTATTCCCATTTTCTTTGCTTTTTCTATACTTTCATTTATGTAGACTGTACCTATCTCCTCTCTTTCCTCATCTGTAAAAAGAGGTATGTTTATTGCTCCTAGAATGGTATTTTCCTTAAACTCTTTCTCAGTTCTAACATCTATTAATGCATAGTCTTTTAAAGTTTTATCCAAATCTTTGTATTCAATTAGTTTAAACATAACTTACACCAAACCTTTTGTTTATTTTAATATATTTAATTAAAGTTTATTTACTCTTTAGTGGCTCTTATTTTATATATTTTTTAAAAATCCCCTCACCATAATTAATCCTATATTTTAAGATATGTATGGTGCAATATAACCTTCACAAACCTTGCATTACAACATAATAGTATAATGTTATCCTATTATGTTGTCAAACTTATGTTCTTATTTTCCTGTTATATTATTTTATATTTTATTATAAATTTTTTCTTTACCTACTAACCTAGCTATAACCTAAAAATTATGAAATAACTATTTTAAATTTATAAGAAATTAGGCTCTAAACTATATCACATAAAATAACTTAACTATTACAATAAACTCATCTATATTTATTTTAAATTAAATATTTTTTAATACTTACTAATTTAATCCTTAGAATTAAAAAAATAACCAGTGAAATCACTGGTTATACATCATATATTCCTATTTGTCTTACGTGTTTTGTATGGCTCCATTCCTTCTTATCCTTATCTATTATACCTTGTATTGTTATAGGTATCCAAGTTAAGGTATAGATTCCATATAATAAGTACCACATAAATTGCTTAAAGGCAAGCTTTCCAAGAGCTATATATGTTACTCCTAAGAAAATAGCCATAAGTACTCCTTGAGCTCCTACTGCAACTATAAAGTCTGGATTCTCTCCAATTATGTGACTCATGAAAAATACATTTCCTGAGTATAATGCAAGCAGTGCAAAAAGCTTTCTTGATAATTTACCTTCAACTACCATTACAAATGGTGTTAAAAGAAACTGGAATATAGAAAATCCCTTCCATATATAAATTGGGAATAAATAATTAAGAGCAAATATGTTAAGTCCATTTGCAGCAAAATTTTGTGCCATGGTTAATACTAGTGAAACTCCTAGTAATAAAACTACAAATGGTTGTATTACATATAGTGCACAGTCAAAGGCTACTATATTTCTTTCCTTTATACCCTTCTTAATAAGCTTTAAAAAGAATCTAGATGCCACATCTGAGAATCCTTGCATCCATCTTTTTCTTTGCTTCCAAGACTCCTTTAACTTTAAAGGTTTCTCATCATATATGATAGCATCATGAGCCCAACCAACCTTTTCGCCATTCATAACTAACTTACAAGTAAACTCTAGGTCTTCTGTAAGGCAAGTAGCACCCCATCCTAGTCTCTTTAAAACTTTAGTGTTTATAACGAAACCAGTTCCACCTATTTGATTAGATAATCCAAGGTTCTTTCTAGCTAATTGGAATAATCTATTAGACGCCCAGAAAGATATTGAATATGCCTGAGTTATCCATGAGTCGTTTGGGTTTTTACTATCTAAATATCCTTGAACTACATTGTATCCTTCACACATATGATTATTCATTTCATTAAGAAAGTTCTTAGATACAAGATTATCTGCATCAAATACAGCTACTGCATCATATTTTTTATTCATCTTGAATATTTTATCAAACATCCACTCAAGGGCATAACCTTTTCCTCTTTTATCCTTATTTACTCTTTCAAAGACTTTAGCCCCATGTTCTCTTGCTATTTTTGCTGTTTTATCAGTACAATTATCCGCTATAACAAATATATCATATAGATGCTTTGGATAATCTAAATCCACAAGGCTTTCAAC
>NZ_JBFNEO010000204.1:0-4989 GCF_040797585.1 Clostridium sp. | reverse complement strand
GAAATAAAGAGGATAATATAGATAAAAGTTTTTCAAAAGATGAGAATATATATGAGAAAGGTTTACCATTGACTTTAAAGGAGTATGAGGAAGATATAATAAGAAGAGCTATTATGGAGGCTAAGGGGAATTACTCTAAAGCGGCTAGGTTACTAAAAATTCCAAAGCAAACTTTTCAAAATAAAATAAAAAAATATAATATAGAAAAAGAATTTGTACTAAAATAAGTTTAAAGTCCCAAATTTGATACTTTTAAGTATTAAATTTGGGACTTTATTTTATATAATATCCACTAAAACAGTAGAAATTAAATTGAATTATTAAGATAATACCTATAAAAATAAGAAAATATCAAATATTTAGGGATATAAGATATAGTTAATTATTTATCAATATTGTTAAAAGTTTGGCATAGACATTGCTTTATATATTGATATATAGATAAATCATATAAAAACTCAATCTTTGAATACGCATTAAATAATAGAAACTTGTGATTTAGTTTCAATTATCATGTGGTTTATCTATAAGTAGAGTAAGGTCTTTCATAATTATTTTGGAGGGGGAATTATGTCTATAATTTTTAACATACAAAAGTATTCAATTCACGATGGACCAGGAATAAGAAGTACTGTGTTCTTTAAAGGATGTCCTTTAAAGTGTAAGTGGTGTCATAATCCAGAGAGTCAAAGCTTTAAAAGAGAAATTATGTTTTATAAAGATAGATGCATAGGATGTAATTATTGTGTAAATGCATGTAAGAATGAAGCACTATACTTAAATGAAGAAAATATAGTTTTTAATAAAGATAAATGTATAGAATGTGGAGAATGTTGTGAAGCATGTCCAACTAATGCTAGAGATTTCGTTGGAAAGAATATGACTTTAGATGAGGTCTTTAATGAAATTCTAAAGGATAAAATTTTTTATGATGAATCAAAAGGGGGAGTTACATTTTCAGGTGGGGAGCCTTTAAGTCAGGGGAAGGAACTAAAAGATATTATAGAAAAATGTAAGGAAAGGAAGATTCATGTCACATTAGATACCAGTGGTTATGCTAGTGAGGAAATTCTAAGGGAAGTATGTGAGGATGTAGATTTAATATTATATGATTTAAAGGTTATAGATAATGAAAAACATAAGGAATATATAGGGGTAGATAACAAGATAATATTAGAAAATTTAAAAATCTTAGTAAAATTAAATAAAAGAATATTTATAAGAATACCATTAATACCAGGAGTAAATAGTAATAAAAGTGATATAGAAGACTATATAAAATTTTTAAAAGATACGGGAGGAATAGAAGAGATAGATATTCTTCCTTATCATAATATATCTAGTGAAAAGTACAATAGATTAGATAAAGAATATGAACTTAATCATGTAAAAGTACCGGAAGAAGAAATGTTAAGTAGTATAAAAGAAGCTTTTGAAATTCAAGGTTTTAAAGTAAAGATTGGGGGGTAAATATTATGCGTGAAAGAATTAAAAGATTAAGAGAAAAGAGTTTAGAGGCAATACCAAGTATCTCTATTGAAAGAGCAAGGATAATTACAGAAACTTATAAGACTCGCTATGGAAAGGTATCTATACCTGTTTTAAGAGCACTAAGTCTAAAGGATATATGTGAGAAAAAGACTATATTTATAGATGAGGATGACTTAATAGTTGGAGAAAGGGGACCAAAACCAAAGGCTACTCCAACTTATCCAGAGATATGTTGCCATACTTTAGAAGATTTAAGGGTTATGGATAGTCGTGAAAAAACCTTTTTCAAGGTTTCAGAAGATATATATGAGATACAGGAAAAAGAGATAATTCCATATTGGAATGGTAAATCTATAAGAGATAAGATTTTAAATGAAATGACTGATGAGTGGAAGGATTGCTATTACTCTGGAATATATACAGAGTTTATGGAACAAAGAGGACCAGGGCATACTGTTGGGGATAAAAAGATATTTAATAGAGGATTTTATGAAGTTATAGAGCTAATTGATAAAGAGATAAAAAATTTAGATTATTTGAATGATCCTAATGCTTATGATAAGCAAGAGGAACTCAAAGCTATGAAGATAACTTGTGAGGCAGTTATAACTTTCGCTAAGAGACATGGAGATTTAGCAAAGAAGATGTCAGAAAAAGAGAAGGATGAAAAGAGAAGAGAGGAACTTTTAAAAATAGCAGATGTTTGTTATAAGGTACCTGGAAATAGACCAGAAACCTTCCATGAAGCTATACAAGGATATTGGTTTGTACATTTAACTATAATAACAGAAATGAATATATGGGATGCCTTCAGCCCAGGAAGATTCGACCAACATCTGAATCCATTTTATAAAAATGACTTAGAAAATGGAATTATTAATAGAGAGGATGCAGTAGAGCTTCTTCAATCTATGTGGGTTAAGTTTAATAATCAACCATCAACTCCAAAGGTTGGGGTTACATTAAAGGAAAGTGGAACTTATACCGACTTTGCTACTATAAATATAGGTGGATTAAGCAGTGATGGAGGGGATGGAGTAAATGAAGTGTCCTATATTCTATTAGATGTAGTAGATTCAATGAAATTATTACAACCTAATAGTAATATACAGCTTTCAAAGAAAAATCCTCATGATTTTATAAAAAGAGGAACAGAAATAATAAGAGAAGGGTGGGGACAGCCACCAGTATTTAATAGTGATTCAGTTTGCCAAGAACTTGTAAGACAAGGAAAGAGAATAGAGGATGCAAGAGAAGGTGGAACTTCAGGATGTGTAGAGACAGGAGCTTTTGGTAAAGAGGCCTATATATTAACGGGATACTTTAACCTTGTAAAAGTTCTTGAAATAACCTTAAATAATGGGGTTGATCCTATGACAGGAAAGAAATTAGGACTAGAAACTGGAAATCCTAAAAAGTTTAAATCCTTTGAGGATTTATTTGAAGCATATAAATCCCAATTACATCACTTTATAAATATAAAGATAAGAGGAAATAATGTAATTGAGAGATTATATATGAAAGAGATGCCATGTCCTTTCTTATCTACTGTAATAGATGATTGTATAACAAATGGGGTAGACTATAATAGTGGAGGAGCAAGATATAATTCAAATTATATTCAAGGAGTTGGAATTGGAACTTTAACAGACTGCTTTGCATCTTTAAAGTACAATGTTTATGATAAAAAGAGAGTTACCATGGAGGAATTATTAGATACTTTAAAGAATAACTTTAAGGATAAGGAACCTTTAAGACAATTGTTTTTAAATAAAACTCCTAAGTATGGAAATGATGATGATTATGCAGATGATATAATGAAGCTTTGTTTTGATACTTACTATAATGAAGTCAATGGAAGGAAGTCTATAAGAGGAGGAACTTATAGGATAAATATGCTTCCAACAACCTGTCATATATATTTTGGAGAAGTTACAGGAGCTACACCGGATGGAAGGTTTAGTTCAGAGCCACAATCAGAAGGTATATCACCTACTGGAGGAGCTGATAGACTTGGACCAACAGCAGTTATAAAATCAGCAGCTAAGATGGATCATTTAAAGACTGGAGGTACCCTATTAAATCAAAAATTTACCCCAAGTGTACTTCAAGGAGATGAAGGTCTTGAAAAGCTTTGCCACTTAATAAGAGCTTATTTTAAGATGGATGGTCATCATATACAATTTAATGTAATAAATAAAGATACTTTAAAGGAAGCTCAAAAGAATCCGGAAGCTTATAAGGACTTAATAGTTAGAGTTGCTGGATATAGTGATTATTTCTGTGACCTTGGAAAATCACTTCAAGATGAAATAATAAATAGGACAGAACAAGAGATATTTTAAGAAAAAACCCTATGAAGTCTTAAGAGGCTTCATAGGGTTTAAGATAAAGGAGAGGATTTAGATGGATAAGATATTAGGGTTTATAGGCTGTGGAAATATGGCTAGTGCAATAATTGGAGGGATAGTTAAGGGCGGAATAGCTAAGGCGGAGAACATAATAGCTTCTGATGGATATAAAGGAAGTCTTGATAAGGCTAAGGAATCTTTTGGAATAAGAGCAGCTTTAAATGATAATTTATCAGTAGCAAAGGAAGCTGATATTATAATTTTAGCAGTAAAGCCTAATGTATATGGAGCTGTTATAGAAGAGATAAGGGATTCTGTTAAAGAGGATGTAATCATAGTAACTATTGCTGCTGGTATAAGTATAGATTTTGTTGAGAAGGGTTTTGGAAGAAAGATTAAAGTTGTTAGGACAATGCCAAATACAGCAGCATTAATATCAGAAAGTATGACTGCATTGTGTAAGAATGAACAGGTTAGTGATGAGGAATTTAATAAGGTTATAAGTATATTTGATGGAGTGGGTAAAACAGAGACTATAGATGAAAAACTTATGGAAGCAGTAGTTTGCGTAAATGGATCATCACCAGCATATATTTATATGTTCCTTGAAGCTATGGGAGATGGAGGGGTTCTTCAAGGGTTACCTAGAGATAAGGCATATAAAATGGCAGCACAAGCTATGATAGGAGCTGCAAAAATGCTTTTAGATACAGGAAAGCATCCCGGAGAACTTAAAGATATGGTATGCTCTCCAGCCGGAACAACTATAGAGGCAGTATATAGCTTAGAAAAAAATAATTTTAGAGGAACAGTTATAGAGGCCATGGTAGAGTGTACTAAAAAAGCTAATAAGATGGCAGGAAAATAATAAAGCTGAGGCTATGCCTCAGCTTTAAGTTTTATATAGGTATTTGGATTTTGTTTTTTGGAAGTAATGTTGGTTTAAAGAGAATTTTACAAACGTTTTCACAAGATTATTATAAGATACTTTTTTATTAAAATCAATAACTTTTTATTAAAATACATAATTTTTACTTTATCTGCAAAGAGTAATATAAAAATACTATAAATTACAAGGAGAAACATATGAATAAAACCATAAAAAGTTTATTTCTTATCTTCATTACTTGCATATTTATTATTACCC
>NZ_JBFNEO010000203.1:0-5042 GCF_040797585.1 Clostridium sp. | reverse complement strand
TATATAAACTTACTATTATTCCCGAGCCATAAGATTATTTCTACCCATAGATACTGGCTTGGATATAGCTTAAGTATGTTAGTAAAATCTCTATTTCAAAATTCTAAGGAAAACTTAGCTCTACTTTACAGAGATGTTATTCTTAAATACTATGATAGCTCCAAATATAAATCTTCTGAAATATATATATTCCTTTTAGATACATGTAAGTATATACCTCTTAATCCTTACGATGAAAATGTAGATATTCTATATGAATTCCTTATAAATATGATAAATAAAAGAAATCCTTCTTTAAGACTCTGTGCCTTAGAAAGTTCTATATATATTTATTATGGATCTAACTCTAATAAAAATTTTACTGATAATCTCATAGAATACCTTAAAGGTTGTACTAAAAAAAGCTCTATATATACTGAAAACTTCTTAAGGTATAAGCTATGTAAACCTTTAGACTTAAAAGATTATCTTCCTAATTTTAGAGATAAAGTATTAAATACTCCTAGTGAAATTCAAGATATATTTCTTTCTAACTTAAAAACTGCTACTGAATGGGTTAGAAAGAAGTATCAAGTAGAGTTACTTTTAGAAAACTTAAAGTTTAAGGAAGATATTAATGCAATGCATATAGCACTTCACTTTTGTAATCTTCTAAAGGTAAGTGCTGTAGAAAGCGTGAGGAATTCTGCTGGCGCTGGAATACTTAATGTTATGCCAAAGCTTACTTCCTCTGAAAGAAATGAAATTGCAGTAGAGCTTCTTCGTGCCCTTGAGATTGAGGAACATAAGTTTACAGAATATATCCCTAAGTACTTAGGAAAAATCCTATTATACCTTTCTCCTAAGGAGTTTGATGAAATAATAGATGACCTGAGTTATAAAATTAAAATTTCAAAAACAAATGTGAAAAGTCTTATTTTAAGGACCATTGGGGTAACCGTTAAATTTTATGATAATTATAAAAAGAACTTTAAAGAGGAAGATAGCTTATACTGCAATAGACAAAAGAAACTATTAGGAATACTTTTAAATGGCCTTGGGGATCCAAATCACCAAGTAAAACAAGCTGCCTTTGGAGTTATTGGTAAAAGCATTTTCGGATCCTATAAACTATCTTTAGCTCAAAAGAACGTTATATTTAAACTTATATCAAAGAAGCTCTTAACCCTTATAATAGAAGAAAAAGAAGATGAACTTTTATTTCTTTCTAATTCTGCTGGACTTAATCATATATATAGATTTATATCTGACCATACCTTCTTTTTAGAGGAGATAACCCTAACTGTTCCTAAAAAGATAGCATTTTTCCCTGGTACCTTTGATCCATTTTCCTTAAGCCATAGAGAAATAGCAAGGAAGATTAGGGATCTTGGCTTTCAGGTTTACCTTGCTGTGGATGAGTTTTCTTGGTCAAAAAAGACTCTTCCAAATCTTTTAAGACGTTCTATACTTAATATGTCTATAGCTAGTGACCTTGATATGTTTATATATCCAGACACCTTTCCTACTAATTTATCTAATAAAGAAGACTTAACCATTCTTAAAGATAACTTTATAGATTCTGAGGTGTATATGGTAGTTGGCGCTGACGTAATTGCTAACGCTTCCTCCTATAGAATCTCCTATGAGGAAGGATCCCTACTCTCCTTCTCCCATATAATTTTTGAGAGGAATAAGATTAAGGGATTAGAAAATATACTTAAAAATATTAAGGGCAAGGTAGAGATCTTAAGTCTTCCAAAGAAATATACTGATATAAGCTCTACTCAAATAAGAAATTATATTGATGAAAATAGGGATATATCTAGTCTAGTGGACCCTCTAGCCCAGCAGTATATATACGATAATGGCTTTTATCAAAGAGAACCTTTAAATAAATCTACAGTTAAGCTGTTAACTATTGAGATAGAAATTTTAGATAAAATAGAAGAGAAAGATTTAAATACTTTTATAAACTTAATTTCTAGAGAGAATGATACTGACTTATATGAAGTGTTAAAAGACCTTTCCTTTAAACCATCTGCAAGAGCATTAATTATTAGAAATAGCTACTCTAATGAAATCTTAGGATTTTCCTTGTTTCATTGGGCCAGATCTTCTATGTTATATGATGAACTTAAAGATGTAGAAATGTCTAAATTTATTAGAGATACTAATCCTGGAAGAATAATAATTTTAGATGGATTTTATGTTAAAGACCAAGATAAAAATAAGACTATTCTTCCAATGCTTTTAACGGAAACCTTAGCTTTTTGTATATCTCATGACTATGAGTTTGCATTATTTAAAAATTCAATTAAGGAATTAACTCCAAGTAACCTACAAGATCACTTAAAGCTTTATGGCTTTATATCTATGGAAGATCAAGGTTATTCTAATACATGGATTGTAAATATGAGTAATCCTTGTGTGCTAACTTTGGATGTTGAGACTTACTTAAAGGAACCCTTTAGAAGTAATGTAAAGCTAAAGAATGTAATAGCTAATAGTAGAGTAAATCTTCAGAAGGCTCTATGCAATCTATTTCCATCTGAATTAATTCTTCCTTTTAGTATAGATATGATTCATAGAGGTATGATTCAAAAGGTATGCAATGAAAATCAGGTTCCAACTACAATTCTAGAGCCTAAATCCTCTGGAGATGCTATGTGTGTTCCTTATGGAGATGTTTTAGATAGATATGTTATTCCAAACACGGTAACTAAATCTCTTCATACTGAAAAATATTTTAACCCTGATATGAAATCTTTTAAAGTTAAAGAATCACCTCATTACTTAGACTTAGAAAATCAAATTAAAATGCTAAGATCTTTTAAAAGACCTATAATACTTGTGGATAATATTCTTCATAAGGGATATAGACTTAAGGCTCTAGACCCTATCTTTAAAAAGGAAGATATTAAAGTTCAAAAGATTATTGCTGGTATATTATCAAGTGGTGGTAAAGACATTATGGATTATCATGGTCGCTTAGTTGATAGTGTATATTTTATACCTAGACTTAGAATGTGGTTTAATGAAAATTCTTTATATCCATTTATAGGTGGCGATTCCTTATGGCGAGGTAAATTTCCTGAAAGAAATCTTCTTCCTTCAATAAATTTAATCCTCCCTTATACTTCCCCTTCATTTATTAGGGATGCTTCCATTGAATCCATATACAACTTTTCAGAGGTTTGTATAAAAAACTCTATTAAAATTCTTGAAGTTTTAGAAGAAGAATATCATTCTATAAACGAGAAAAATCTTACCCTCCACTCCCTTGGTGAAGTATTTAATACTCCAAGATCTGTGGATCATGGAAGCCATGTAAAATATGATTTAAATCTAAGCCCTATTACTTACCTAAAGAATGATTTGGAATCTCTTGAAAGACTAAAAGAAATATTAAGGAGATGATAAAATGAACATATATAAATATAAGAATTCTCTTCTTATTTGTAATAAAGAGTTAAACTTTGAAAAAGCTACGGAGGAAGAAGCAAAGAGCTTCTCCTCTTTAGTTTACTACTTAGATTCTAAACCTTTAGATTCATTTAGGAGTTATTTTAAGATTAATTCCTTAAGTGATTTAGAAGAAGAATCAATGAATACTTTTAAAAAATCTACTTCTAAAAATCCTTCTTACTATCCTGATGTATTAAAGGACGCAATAGACGATAATCGTGGATTCTTTTTAAACCTAGCTAATAAGGATTTTAAATCTCTTATAAATCCTCCTAAAAATCATAAATTTAAAATTAATGTAGTTGGCCTTGGGGATGTTGGTGGAACTCTCTTAACTGGACTTAGGCTCCTTGGAGGAGATATAGTTAAATCCATTGGAATATTTGATTTAGATAAAAACAAAGTAGATAGATGGGTTTTTGAATGTAATCAAATCTTAGATATAAATAATCCAGAAGCTCCTTTAATAGAGGCTATAGAAGAAAATGATTTATTCAATTGTGATATGTTTGTATTCTGCGTATCTGTAGGTGTTCCTGAAGTTGGAAAGGAACATGATGATGTGAGACTTGTACAATTTGAAGGAAATAAAAAAGTACTATCCTTATATGCTAAAAAAGCTAGAGAGGCTAAATTTAAGGGAATCTTTGCTGTAGTTTCAGATCCAGTAGATCTTCTATGCAAGGTAGCCTTTAATGAAAGTAATAGAAATTTCCAAGGAGAGTTTGATTATAATGGTCTTTTAAGTCACCAAATAAGAGGATATGGGCTTGGTGTTATGAATGCCCGTGCAAATTATTTTGCTATGCAAAATCTATCTACTAAAAACTACTTAAATGAAGGAAGAGCTTTCGGTCCCCATGGGGAAGGTCTTATAATTGCAAATAGCATAGAAAATTATAGTGAAACCTTGTCTAATATTCTAACTGAAGACACTAAAAAAGCTAACCTCCAAGTTAGAAAAGCAGGATTTAAGCCTTATATAGCCCCTGCCCTATCCTCAGGAGCCTTGAGTCTTCTAGCTACATTAAGAGGACAGTGGCATTATAGCGCTACATTTGTTGGTGGCACCTTTATGGGATGTAAGAATAGGATGGTTTTAAGTGGAACTGAACTAGAAACCTATGACTTCCCCGCTCCTTTATTTAAAAAGCTTGAGAACACTTATGAGTATTTAAATTCCCTCTATAAATGATTTGAACAATAAAGTCTATGTAAGAATAAATCAAAATTTAAGATAGCTCTTATTACTAATCTATAAACTTAGTAATAAGAGCTATTTTCTTAAAAGAATCAATACATATTAATTTTACTTATCAACCACAACTTTACCATTTTCATCTAATAGAGGAGTTAAACCACTTGTAGCCCCTCCAAATGTATTTAAATAATTAACACCTGTTTCTTTATCAACAAGTATTAATATATATGTTTCTCCAATATTTTCTTTTAATTTTACCTCAAATCTTGTTTCTTTTTTCTCTCTATCAAACATAATTATTCTCCTTGTATATTAATTTCTTTTTAAATTAAATCCTTCTTACAGTTAACTTATTCTATTAAAGTTATTAAACTAAAGATTTATAAATCTCAAT
>NZ_JBFNEO010000202.1:0-5086 GCF_040797585.1 Clostridium sp. | reverse complement strand
ACTACTATTATTATTAAGTTTATATCCTAATAAACTTAAAACTTAGAAAAAATCACCTTAACTCTCCGAGTTATTAACATTCACATCTCTTACCTATAGACTTATCCACAGCCTTCTAAATTTCCTATACTAATTTGTTGATAACCTTCCTCTTATTCTATATAAATTTTCTAATAAAAGTTACTTTATAGTAAAAACAATAAAAACTCAACCATATAATTTAACTTGTTAATTTACATAAAATAATATAAGCATACCCCTTAGAAATAACCTTATATTATAAATTATATTAATTCTTATATCAGGTATTGATTTTTATAATAATAATAGTATAATAGATTTTATATAAATATGTTTATTATAAATATTCATTTTAAAAACTATGAAGAGAAGAGTAAATATAAGATGTAGCTCTTAGCGAATAAGGAATGGTGAAAGCCTTATAGTGAGCTTATATTGAAGAACATCTCAGAGTTTCTAACCGAAATCTTTTTAGAGAGTAGACTTAGACGGAATCTTACCGTTATAGAAGAACAGCATTATTCGATGCTTGTAAGACGGTCATATTTTATTTATGACAAATTGGGTGGTACCGCGGAATATATACCTTTCGTCCCTTTATGTGGATGAGAGGTTTTTTTGTTTTTCTATAACTTATAATAAACTTAATTAAAATAGGATTTTTATTTAATACTTAGTTATAGCTAAAATCACCTAATGAATTTATATTACTCTATGAAAAACTTATAAAATTAGATATTAGTTTTATATAGTTTTATTTTCAATTAGTATCAAAGTTTAATATTATTTAAGCCCTATCATAAGGCTAATTTTAATTTATATAAATAAAATTTGAAAGGATGATTAACATGACAAAAGTTTCAATTAAAGAACTTTATAGAAGCGGTGAAACTTATGTAAACCAAAAAGTTTCAATATCTGGTTGGATAAGAACCCTTAGAGATTCAAAGGCATTTGGTTTCATTGAATTAAATGATGGTACTTTCTTTAAAAATATTCAAATAGTTTTTGAGGATAAGTTAGAAAACTTTAAAGAAGTTGCAAAGCTTCCTATAAGCTCTTCTTTAACAGTAGAAGGTACTTTAGTTCCAACTCCTGGCGCTAAACAACCTTTTGAAATAAAAGCTGAAAATATAATAGTAGAAGGCTTATCTCATAGTGATTTCCCTCTTCAAAAAAAGAGACACACCTTTGAATACTTAAGAACTATAGCTCACTTAAGACCAAGAAGTAATGCATTTTCAGCAGTATTTAGAGTGCGTTCTGTAGCTGCTTATGCAATACACAAATTCTTCAATGAAAGAGGATTTGTATATACACACACTCCAATAATAACAGGATCTGACTGTGAAGGTGCTGGAGAAATGTTTAGAGTTACTACTCTAGACTTACACAACGTACCTAAAACTGAAGATGGATTAATAGATTTTAAGGAAGATTTCTTTGAGAAGGAGTCTAACCTTACTGTTTCTGGTCAATTAAATGGTGAATGTTTCGCTTTAGCATTTAAAAACATTTATACTTTTGGACCAACTTTTAGAGCTGAAAACTCAAATACAGCAAGACACGCAGCAGAGTTCTGGATGATAGAACCTGAAATATCCTTTGCTGATCTTAAGGATGATATGGCCCTTGCTGAAGATATGTTAAGATATGTTATTAAGTATATTATGGATGAATGTCCTGAAGAAATAGAATTCTTTAACTCTTTCATAGATAAGGGATTAAAGGAAAGATTAAACCATGTTATATCTTCAGAGTTCGGTAAGGTTTCTTATACTGAAGCTATAGAAATACTAAAGAAAGCTGATAAGACCTTTGAATACCCTGTAGAGTGGGGAGCTGACCTTCAAACTGAACATGAAAGATACTTAACAGAAGAGGTATTTAAAAAACCTGTATTTGTTACTGATTATCCAAAAGATATAAAAGCTTTCTACATGAGATTAAACGAAGATGGAAAGACTGTTGCTGCTATGGACTGTCTTGTTCCTGGAATCGGTGAGATTATAGGTGGAAGCCAAAGAGAAGAGAGATTAGATGTTCTTGAAAGTAGAATAGAAGAACTTGGACTAAATAAAGAAGATTACTGGTGGTATTTAGAACTTAGAAAATACGGTGGAACTAAACACGCTGGATTTGGTCTAGGTTTTGAAAGATTAATAATGTATGTAACTGGTATGTCTAACATCAGAGACGTTATACCATTCCCAAGAACTACAGGAAACTTTGAATTTTAATAAAAAGAGGACTTGATATTATAATCAAGTCCTCTTTTGTTATTTGATATCTCTATAGTAAACTTTAATACTTTTTGAAATTATGTTTTGTTAGTAAATTCTCATTAAAAACCTCTAATAATCTACTATTTTAATATCTCTATATAATTTTTTATTCTAAGGCTTTATAAAGAAAAACTAAATCTTATAAACAAATTAAGTTTTATATAGATAAACTATATGATAATCAAAGCTAAATCATCAGCTACCATTACTTAGAACATATTGAAAGATTGAGTTTTGAGATAGTTTATATATGCTTAGAATTTCATATCAAAAACTAATGCTCAATTATTTTGCTCTCATGAAGCTTATCTACAAATCTCTTTCCTTTCCTGTTTAATGGTCCCTTAAGAATTAATCCAAATACAATAACTCCTAGAAGTATTAAACAAAGTATAATAATATCTTTATAAAATACACTCCATATTATGCCCCCTGTAGCCTCTCTCATAGCCTCAATAGCATAAGTAAATGGAAGATACGGATTTACCTTTTGGAAAAATGGTGGTGTTACTTGTATTGGGAAAGTACCACCTGATGCTGCTACCTGTATAACAAGACCAATTATCCCTAAAGCCTTACCTACATTACCAAATACAGAAACCATAGTGTAAATTATAAACATGAATACTATCCCTATAAGTACTGAAATCCATATAAATTCTGGTTTATGAGCTGCATAGGTACCTAGTAAGTATATATCCCCAACAGATACGCATAGAGCTTGTAATATACCTATTGTTGTAAATAATAATGACTTTCCAAAATAAACTTCATAAGGTTTAAATGGTCTCTCTAAATCACTAGGTACTTTTACTGATAATATAGAAGATAGTATAAGTCCTCCAACCCATAGAGCAAGCACTGTATAGAACGGAGTCATCCCTGATCCATAGTTTGGTATATGGAAAAGTTTATTTTCATTTAATACTACAGGGGAGGCTATAAACTCTTTGCCTTTTTCTGCATCAGTCTTTAATATATCTATAAACTCTCCCACATCTACCTTTCCATCTAGCTCCTCAATCTTTTCTTTAACATTTTTTATAGCATCTTGTGCTTCTGGAAGTTTATCTTTAATAACTTTTATTTTCTCTTCCCCGCCAGCAGTTAAGTTATCTACATTACTTATTAAACTTTTAACTTCTGGTAGCTTACTATTAGCAATCCCCACTAACTCAACAGAGTTTAGTGATATCTCATGTAATTTGTCTGCTACTCTATTTATCTCAGGAATAATCTTAGAATCATATTCCTCTAAAATAGTATTAACACTACTTGATATATCCTTTGATAAGCTAGATATTGATTGTAGAATATCTTTAGCTGGTTTTTCTCCCTTATCAATAGCTGATATTCCCTTATCTATGGTAGATATATATTTATCAACCTTATTTCTTATTCCTTCTAATCTTCCCTTTAGGTTATTTAATACCTCACTATTAGATATATTTATCTTATCTATTATATTTATATTGGTATCTATAACAGCTCTTATTATATTAGCCTTACTTTTAAGGCTTATTAATGCTGTTTTTATATCTTCTGGTGCACTAGATTCTGATAGGCTATTTACTATAGACTCTACTCCGATTGATATATCTCTTACATACACTAGATCATTTTTAATAACAGGAGCAATTTTATTTATATTTTCTTTTCCCTCTCTGGTAAACTTTTCAAAGTCTTTTGAAAGCTCTTCTCCTTTGTTTAAAGTATCTTCGATTAAAGGCATTTGTTCATTTAGTGTATTTATAAGATCCTCACCTGTTATTACTCCCTTTTCTACTAAGTCTACTTTTTCATATATTTCTGGAAATCTATCATTTAAGGTATTAATTAAATTTTTATAATCATTAAATTTAGGCTCATATTTAGCTAAATCTTCACCTAACACATTAAATCCAGATAGTATTGCTCCATTTACTGTTTTTACAAAGTTTTCTGATATCTGCTGTTGCACACTACTTGCTCCCTTATCTGTTATTTTAGGAGCTATAGCATTTATTTTTTCGTTTATATAATAGTCTAATTCTGGTTTTTTAAATTCTCCATTTAATATAGATGTTATGTCAGTTGAAAAATTCTCTGGAATTATTATTGAAGCATAGTATTTTCCTTCTTCTGTACCCTTTATTGCCTCTTCCTCATCAACAAACTTCCACCCTATATCATGATTTTCTTTAAGAGATGATATAACTTCATCTCCTACATTTATATTTTTGTCTTTAATAGTTACTCCCTTGTCCTTATTAGCCACTGCAACAGAGATACCGAAGGTACTTCCATATGGATCCCAAGAGGCTTCTATATTAAACCAAGCATAAAGAGAAGGTAGGAATATAAGTGCTAACACTACTATTAAGGCTATAGGATTATTAATTATACTTTTTATATCTCTCTTGTAAATTCTAAAAATATTTTTCATTAGTTTCACCCTTTAATTTTTTAAATTTAATTAAATAATTCACAGTTTATTTATACTGACTGGTCAATTCATATAAATAATTTATATAATTTGATCAACATTGTCAAACTATATTCTGTTCCTAATCCTAAACTATAACTGTTGTAAACATTTATAATTTAACTTTCCTCTACATAACTTCTTATTGTTATCACCCTTATAATTAGAAAAATTAGCCTGTATTTATGCCAAAAATAAAAAATAGAGGATATATAATCCTCTACTTTTAAAAGTTACATACTATTCTTAATGTAAAAAAATAGGGGCTGTCTCACAATAAAAAGTGAGACAGCCCAATTTTTTTACTTAAAATAAA
>NZ_JBFNEO010000201.1:0-5090 GCF_040797585.1 Clostridium sp. | reverse complement strand
GGTTAAGGTCTTTTTCTTTATATGTATTTTTATTAATTTGTCCCTTTGTGTTATCTTTGTATAATCTATATGAATATGAAGTCATTTTTCCTCCTTAAATTTTACATCATAACAATTTCATCAAGCCTCATGGTGTTTTGAGCACCTAAAATCCCAAAATGATGGTCCCAGTATATAAATGCATTAGTATTTATAGGTAAAAATACATTTATTATGGTTTCTATCTTTTTATTTAGCTCATGGGTTTTATGCTTTCCTAAATATATATACATCTCTTTTGGATTATCTTGATTTATATATACCCTGTTATTTTTAAATACCTTGTTTAATACTTTATTAAATAAATGTAGGGATGCTCCTGTTTTATATAGAGCGATAAGATTAGTTAATATATAATCTACCTCTTCTTTTTTAAAAAGCTTAATATTCACCCTTAACTCTTCACCAAATACTCCATTTTCTATGTCTCTCATTAAAAAGTTCTTATAAAACTCCTGTTTACTTATTCCTTGATTTAAGTCTAGTTTCCCTAAATAATGAAGCACTATATCAAATAGTACTTCTCTTAGCTGTCTACTTTCATCTATGTTGATGTCAAATAAATCTTTAAATATGTCATAAAATCTATAGTAGGGATTAACCTCAATGACCTTATCTTCTGGTAAAGAGTTAGTATTAAGATCTATAAAAGATATCTCCATATATGGGCTACATACATTAGCTAGTATAAATTGAATCTCTTCCCTAGGTATATTTTCTTTATCAGCCTTTAATAATATATCCCAAATATAATTCATATTAATCTTCCCTCACAGTGATACTCTGGATAAAATAATTGAATTTCTGATAGTAAGAAACTTAATATATCTCTATTTAAATAGTAATTATTGTCTTTTCCTCTAAAGTATAGTGTTAGTACCTTGTCTCTATTCCCATCTCTTATTTCATCAATGATAAACTCATTCATGGTATAAGTCTCCGAAGGTTTAATTACATTTTCAGAATTAATTTTCCCCTCTTCTTTTTCCTTAAGCTCTAGATGTTTAAATTCTAGATATTTATACACCTTAAAGGAATTTATGATTCTCTCTAGTTCTGATCTGGTTTTTACATTACATCTATTATTTAATGATAGTTTTCCAATAAAACTATCCCTAGCCTCATTACACATAAGTTCATGGTTATAAATATCTATAGCTGAAGGATTTCTAGAAATAATCTTATATATACTCCACTTTTGCCCCTCTTCTTCCGAGGAGCATATAACCAATGAATCCTTCATAAACCTTACATATTGAATATTAGCCCCCTCATAATTAACTAAATACCCATGGCTTTTTCCTTCTTTTTCAATGGATATCATATGTTCATAGGTAACTTTATCCTCGCAAGGCATTGGAAATCCAAGGCTTTTAAGAGATATTCCTTTAATGTTCCAAAGGGGAACCATGTCATACTGAATATATTCAGCGTATTCTTCAAAGTCTATGGATATTTTATTTATCTCCTCATCTTCCCCTATATTTTCCTTACATGTAGTTAAAACCACATTGGCTATTTTATAGATGTAAGGATTGTTTATGGTGGTCCATGGAATATTGTTATTTATAAACATTTTATAAATATCCTTAGTCTTTTCTATATATTCCTTATTTTCCTTTAAAGAGAAATATGCCTCATAGGTTTTTTTATCTGTTTCAATGACCCCTTTAAAGGTTTTATTACTATCTAATATATCCTTAACCCTTAAGTAGTCGCATTTTAAAAACACCTTAAACATTGTTATAGGCTGATTTTCTCTTAAATTATTTAGTATTTCATTAACATCATATATGGCTTCTTCCACATCTTCTTTTAACATAGGATATAGAAACTCATTAGTGGGATCTAAATTCCCTCTTTTAGCTATGGTGCAAAATACATTATACTTTTCTTTTATATCTTCAATTTCATTAAAAACTCTTTTTTCTAATTCATTGAATCTGTTTTCTGTATACTCTTCTAAGGAGGTAAATAAACCACTTAAGATCTTCTTTAAGATCAATCTATCTTCTAAGTTCTCAATATTATTTAACTTTTCATAAACCTGATTTTTCATATCTTCTACCTATTCCTTGCCCATGGCTTTATTTACTATTTCTAGCTTTTCCTCTACCTTCTTTACCTCTTCCATAAGACCTTCTTTTTCATATAAATCTTTTGCTATCATATATAGTACCTTTGCTTCTTCAAAGCTGCCTTTAATATTTTTTTCATCCCCATCTCTTTGGTACCTATCTGCCTGTGCTCTTTTACTGGCACTTTCATCTATTTTCTTATCCATAAGTCTTATTTTGCTGTCTAATTCACTTGAAAAACCATTAGATCCAATTTGATCGTAAAGCTGTTTTGCCATAATATAATACATCTTAGCTCCAACATAATCTCCTGCACTGTAGCTTATGTCTCCTTGCTTAATATGATTTACAGCCTTATCTTCAAGTTCTATCTTTTCCTTTTCTTTTTCATCTTCTTCTTTTTTCTTTTCTTCTTCCTCTTTCTTTTTCTCTTCTTCTGCTGCCTTATCTTCCTTTTGTTTTTCTGCCTTACCTTCATAAATCTTATCTAACTTTTCCATGGCATCTTTTCTTTCATCTTTTAAATATAAGTTAGTTGCTAAATCCTTTGCTTCTTTATAAAGCTTTTCTGCCTCATCTACATTTTCAAGTTCTAGGTTTGTATCTCCTAAGGTTATTAAATCCGTAACCTTAATAGCATTCCTAACCATATTTAATTTATCTAACACATAATCTTGTGCTAAATTATCCACATCATCCATCTTATATAGAGCATTTAAATATCCATCTAAAGCCTCATCATATTTTTTATCCTTTAATTTATTATCTGCATCCATTACAATTTCTGTAAACTTATAGTGATCATCCAAGGTTTTCTTTTCATCTTTTAATTTATATTTTGTAGCTATTTCTAATGCCTTTTTATATTCCTCATTAGCCTTAGTTATATTACCGCTTCCCACATAATTTACTGCGCTTACTTTATAGGAGTTCATATTTTCTATACTGTCTTTTTTCTTATTCCTTTGTATATTAAAAATTACCCCGGAAATAATTAAAATTATAAGTATAGGTAATGCTGTAAGTACTATCTTTTTTATAAGCTGTTTTCTATCAGGATTCTTATAGGCTTTATCTACAAATATTCCTGAAAAAGTGTAATTCTCTATATCTTTAAGTTGTTTTGATAACAACATATCTTCAATACTATCTGCAAGCTCTTTTGGCTCTGCTGCCTCATCAATGGCATCTTCTATTTCTTTCTCGTCTATATTTTCCCATATTCCCCTTGTAAGAAGAGTAATAATATCTCCATCTACTAAGTTTATTTTCTTTGATATGTACGGCTTTTCTAATTCTTCTTGTCCTAAATGACAATATAGGTTATTTCTCTCACCATGTGTTGCTATCTTATCTAAAGCAACCTGTTCCTTATCCGCTAAAACTTGTGTAAGAGATTGGTCATTGCTTTTATATCTTAATGCTCCATCTCTAAATAAATAAAATCTTGTATTTCCAGCTAATGCATATCTAATTTTACTGTAGTCAGTAACCACCACTGTAATAGATGCCTTTAGTCTTGTATAAATACCACATGAAAGAAGTTCATCATTGGCTTCTTTTAAGTATTTTTTTATAAGTCTTTTTTTCATGGTAGGTTTTTCAGTGAAACTTCTTATAACACTTGTAACAACCATCTTAGCACTTTCTAATTGAAGATCATCATCTATACCATCTGCTATTACATAACACCCATAATTATCTAACTCTATAAAAGCAAAATAATCTTTATTCTGCAAAAGTGTACCTGCCTCTGATATAAAGGCAGTTTTAAATTTTGAATTTAATTTTCTCATCTTTTCACCCTCTAAACCCCTTTATGGTTATAAATATTTCATAAGTACAATAGCTCCGTTATATCTATACTCTTTTTCTGAAGCTTTCACTTTATCTATTATTTTCTTTCCTATACCATTAAAATTATTGTTTATAATGGTGTTTTCTATATCTGTCCATGTTAATGCTTCATAAATTCCCCTATTCATTAAAACGATGATATCTTCCTTTTTTAGCTTTATTGGAGTATCAAAAATTTCAAAGGTTTTAAACTCCTCCATGCCAAGGTAATATAGAAGCTTTCTCTCATTAATAGCTGATAATGCAACTTCCTTTGAGAGTCTTCCTTTATAAAATTCTTGTTTTGCTAAAACATCTAGGGTATGTCCCTCACTTAGTTTTAAAAGCTCATCGTCTCTTAAAACTGCTATAACTGTATCTCCAACCATGGCATAATATAGAAGATCCTCCATTATAACTGCACTTACTAAACTAGTCCCTCCATGATTACCATTAGTTCTCTTTAAGATTTCTCTATTAGAAGAATTAAAGGCTTTACTAAAAAAATAATCTACTTTTCCTAAAGTTCTATGGCTCAAAAAAATATCTATAAAAGTATTCACTGCTACTTTGCTAGATATTTTCCCTCCTTTATTCTTCCCAAGACCATCTGCTAAAACTGCAAGAGTTCCAAAGTCTGAATTAACTACTTTAAAATTATCCTCTTGCACCTCTTCTCCTCCGATGGTACATGCTGTCTCTATGTTTATATTTTCTTTTCTATATATTCTAAGTAAATACTCTTTTAGTAATATAAGAAAAACTAATAAAGCTATAAGGAATACTAACAAAATATAGTAATTATCTTTAATTAAATCTATCATTGTAATTACCTCTAATCATTATCTTCCCACTCAAAGTGTTCTCCACAAAATGGTACAAACAAGAACTTACTTTTTCCAAGCTCAATTACATCATAAGGCGCTAATTCTGTTGGCATATAAGCTGCCTCCCCATTTAAATAAGCAATTCCTGATGAATCTCCTGGTAACAACACATTATTTTTCTTCTTTTGATCATAAACAACAATTGCATGATTCCTAAGGGAAACCTTATTATCTCCAACTATTTGTATATCCATATCATCTGCTCTACCTATGAAATTCTTTCCTGCTTTAATCTTATAATCCTTACCTG
>NZ_JBFNEO010000200.1:0-5114 GCF_040797585.1 Clostridium sp. | reverse complement strand
AAGGCCGATGGTACTGCTTGGGAGACTGAGTGGGAGAGTAGGAGGTTGCCAGGTTTAAAAAGTATTCCGCAGTAGCTCAATGGTGGAGCACTCGGCTGTTAACCGATAGGTTGGAGGTTCGAATCCTCTCTGCGGAGCCATTTTTAAGAATTTAAGGTAGGATTTATCCTGCTTTTTTTATTTTGTAGTAATTTATCTGATGGATGCTAACTCTAATATCTTCTTAAAGGGTGAGAGATAACAGTTGGTAAGCCCATAGATTAATTCATCTAAAGGAAGATTTGCTCTATAGTAACCTTAAGTTAACGATAACTTAAGGTTTATTTTGGTTAATAAAGATTTTTGTCAAAAATTTATATGGTAATAAATTTTGCTTTAGGGGAATACCTTTCATATTAAATCTATATATATAGTATTGGAATGTTTATACAAAGACTAGAATGTGATGGCTAAAATATGTAGAATAAAAATCTATAAAAAGAGATTATATATACTATAAAGAATTAAAATTAAAATAATTCTGAAAATTGCATTAATTTTAAAAGGAATTTTTTAGTCTTCACAGAAGTATAATATTAAGTCTAAATCTTATCCAATGCTAGGAGGTTTTACCATGAATGAATATAAAACCAAAAATCTTAGAAATGTAGGTATTATAGGCCATAGTGGAGCAGGAAAGACATCATTAACTGAATCACTTCTTTACTATACTAAAACTATAGACCGTTTAGGGAAGATAGAAGATGGCACCACAGTAAGCGACTTTGATGGTGAAGAGAAGAAAAGAAGAATATCAATTTCTTCTTCAGTACTACCTTTCAATTTTCAAGGAATAAAGGTAAATTTAGTTGATATACCCGGATACTTTGATTTTATAGGAGAATCTATACAGGGAATGAGAGCTGTAGATTTAGCTATGATAGTTGTATGTGGTGTATCAGGCATTGAGGTTGGGACAGAAAAATCTTGGAAGTATGTAAATAAGATTAAATTACCTAGAACTTTCTTCATAAACAAATTAGATAGAGAGAATAGTAATTTTGAGAAAGTACTTTCAAGTCTTAAGGATACTTTTGGTATTTCCGTAGTACCTATTCAATATCCAATAGGAAATGAATCAGAATTTAAAGGTGTTATAAATGTAATATCTAGGAAAGCAAGAATATATAATTCTAAGACTCATGAGATGGAGCCAATAGAAATTCCAGAAGAGCTTTTAGAAAAAGTTGATCAGTGTAAGCAAATGATAATGGAAGCTGTTGCAGAAACCAGTGAAGAATTATTAGATAAATATTTTAGTGAAGGAAGCTTAACTGATGAAGAGATATATGAGGGATTAATAAAAGGATGTTCTAGTGGAGATATAGCACCAGTTATGTGTGGATCAGCACAACAGGTAATTGGAATAGATACATTATTAGAAGACATGGTTGAATGTTTTCCATCACCAGAATATGCAATACCGCAGAAGGCAGTTGTTGTGAAGAATAAAGAGGAAAAGTTTATAAAAATAGATGAAAATCAGCCATTCTCAGCTTTAGTATTTAAAACTGTTGCAGACCCTTTTGTAGGTAAGTTATCTATGTTTAGGGTAATCACTGGGAAACTTACTTCAGATAGTGTGGTATATAATTCAATTAAGGAGAAGGACGAAAAGATAGGAAATATATACTACATGAAAGGTAAAAACCAAAGTCTTGCTAAAGAAATAATTGCAGGAGATATAGGAGCAGTGGCTAAGCTACAATATACTAATACTGGTGATACTTTATGTGATAAAACTTTTAATATAATATATGATAAGCTTAATTTCCCAGAGCCAGTTATATCAATGGCTGTACTTCCAAAAGCAAAAGGAGATGAAGAGAAGATATCTTCTGCCTTATCAAAGCTATGTGAAGAAGACCCAACATTTAAAATAAGCAGAGATTTAGAGAATGCAGAGACTATAATATCTGGGGTTGGAGAAACCCACTTAGAGATAGTGGCATCTAAAATAAAAACTAAATTTGGAGCAGATGTTGTTTTAAGAACTCCTAAAATTCCTTATAGGGAAACTATAAAGGGTGTAGCTGATGCTCAAGGTAAACATAAAAAGCAAACTGGAGGACATGGTCAGTATGGCGATGTGTGGATAAAGTTTGAGAGAAGAGTAGATGGAGAGGAATTATTATTTGAAGATAAAGTAGTTGGAGGAGTTGTTCCAAGAAACTTTATACCAGCAGTAGAAAAAGGACTTAGGGACTGTATAAGGCAAGGAGTCCTTGCAGGATATCCTGTTATAAAATTAAAGGCTACTTTACATGATGGATCCTATCATCCTGTGGATTCCTCAGAAATGGCATTTAAAATAGCAGCATCTTTAGCTTACAAAAAGGGATTAGAAAAGGCAGAACCTATTCTTTTAGAACCTATAATGAGAGCGGAGATAGTTATACCAGATGAATACATGGGAGATGTAATGGGGGATGTAAATAAAAAGAGAGGTAAAGTTCTTGGAATGGAACCAATTGATGATGGGCAGAAGATAATAGCAGATATTCCACAATCAGAGATGCTTACCTATGCTACAGATCTAAGATCCATGACTCAGGCAAGAGGAAGCTTTTCTATGAAGTTTGAAAAATATGAGGAAGTACCAGCATCAGAAGTAGCGAAAATAATTGAATCTTCTAAGAAAAAAGAAGCTTAATATTTTAGATATATTTTAAAGTAAAGCATATATTAAGGCGCTATAAGTATTTATTAAGAGATACTATAGTGCCTTAATTTTTTTATATATTCTTAAATATATTTTGTCGAAAAAATTATAATTTTAATGGATATAAAGAATATTTTTAAGGGTATGGGCATATATTAAGAATGTTAGACTTTACTGGCTATAAAATAAATTTTTCATGCTATGTGACTGGTTTACATGAAACAAGCTTTCTTTAGAAATATAGTTTTTTATGTTTTAAATCTAAACTGTGGAGAAAGTATTTTATCATTAAGTTTTACATAAAACAATTAGCAAGGAGATAGGGTATGTCAAATTATAGACTAGATATAAAGGGAAATTTAGATTTAACTGATTTTAGCAGTATATATGATTATATGGGCGTTGTAGATTATAATGATAAGTTTACTATTGCTTTAAATGGTGTAGGAGATGAGAGTGTGGGACTCATATGTGAGATGCTTCATAAACAAAGTTTTATAGTAAAACATTTAGGATTAAAGGATGATGGACTTTATTATATAAGAGCCTCCAAAATATAATTTATATTACTAAGTAATTATGATAAAATGATAATGTATTATTTAAATAAATTTTAAAAAAATATATTATGGAGGTTAGCTCATGAGCGCGTATGTCATAGGTATAGACTTAGGAGGAACAAAAATTCATGGAGCAATTGCAGATCTACATGGTAATGTTATAGAAAGCCAAGTGGTTCCAACTGATGCTAAGGATGGAGAAGAGGCAGTACTTAATAGAATAATTGGAGTTATTGAAACTGTTTTAGAAAAAAGTGGTAAGACTTCAGAGGAAGTAAAAGCTATAGGTATTGGATCACCAGGACCTTTAGATGCAAAAAAAGGTATAATTATAGCAAGTTCAAATTTACCATTTAAGAATTTTAAGTTAGTAGATCCTATTAAAAATAGATTTAATGTTCCAGTATATTTAGATAATGATGCTAACGTAGCTACTATTGGAGAATTTATGTTTGGAGAAGGAAAAAATACTAGCAACATGGTATATGTTACTGTAAGCACAGGAGTAGGTGGAGGAGCAATAGTAAATGGAAAGATATTTAGAGGAAACACTAGTAATGCTCTAGAAATAGGCCATACAACTATTCTTCCAGAAGGACCAAGATGTAACTGTGGAAATCATGGCTGTGTAGAAGCTTTAGCATCAGGAACAGCTATAGGAAAAAGAGCTGTAGAGGCAGTAGAAAGCGGTCTTGAGACAACTTTAGCTAAATATGAAAATCCTACATCTTATGAAGTTTTTGTTGAGGCTAAAAATGGAGATGAAGTAGCAAAAGACATACTTCATAGGAGTTTAACATATCTTGGAATAGGAATAGCTAACATAGTAAATACCTTTGACCCAGAAATGATAGTTATAGGTGGCGGAGTTAGTAAAGGCGGACAAGTGGTTTTTGATAAAGTTAAAGAAGTAGTTGATGAAAGAGCATTGAAAGCTATGGTTGAAAGCTGCGAAATAGTACCAGCAGGTCTTGGGACTGATGCAGGTGTTATAGGTGCTGTAGCATTAGCAATAGTGGAAAGTAAATAGAGTTTAAAAGATAAGCTGTATCCAAAGTTATTTTGATATAGCTTATCTTTTATTTTTAATAAAAAATTATTGTTATTAAATTCTAGTATATTAATTTCAAATACACACAAAATAATAGCGTAAATCTTAATAAAGGAGGATTCATAAATGGCTAAAAAGGGAATGAGAAGACCAGATGTAAGTGATCCTCACGGAACTGAGAGTAATAAGAAACAAAAGTTTCAAAAGAATCAAGTAAGTCCAGTTCCAGAGATACAAGGAAAAGCAAAGGCTGGTCATAAAAAAGCTAACGATGATCACATAGATTATTTTGATTATAAGTAAGGAGGGATACAATGGCTAAGGATAGTCAAATAGATAAAAAGGAAGTTAGAATGAAGAAATGTAACTATCAAACTCCTTTAACTAGAGAAAGTGCAAAAAATAGTAATAGAACTACTAAAAAGCAATCTCAAATAAATAACGATTGGCAAAGTGCACCTTAGGCAAGAAGCATTTTCTTCTCCTTTGAAAATGAACACACCCTTATACGAAATAACCATTAAGCTTTAAATTATGCAGCTTAATTCAGTTTAACCTGTACTTTTTAATGAAAACTTGATAATAACTTTAGGAGAAGAAAATGTTTTTTATATAAAGCTGTTCAGCTTAATGCTGAACAGCCCTCATTACATATAAACTCAAGAAAGTGATTGTCCCATGGGCAATCACTTTTTAAGTGCATTAAATAAACTATTACTTCCTAGGTTAAATTTATATAAGGTACATCTATAGATAAACCACATGACGATTGAAACTAAATCGTAAGCTATCATTACTTAAG
>NZ_JBFNEO010000199.1:0-5136 GCF_040797585.1 Clostridium sp. | reverse complement strand
GATTATATTATAACAATATAAGTAGTCTATAAAACATTTACATATAAATTATATAAAATACAGATTAGTGTTAAAAAAGATAGAATGTACATAATTTAAAACGTTTTTCAGAAATTTCATTATCATTTAAAAGTATGGGGCTGTAATATTAGTTTTTTTAATATAAGCATGCCACATAAATGTTATTTAAAGAGACTCGCCTTTTTATTAATAGATATACTGTATTTTAGACATAGTAAAGAAGGTGGGTTAGAACCTAGATTTAAAGAATTTTTAACTTCAATCACTTAAGGTTAAAATCTAGGTAGTATAAGACTAATATAGCACTTATAGAGGGGATGATAAGCGTATTAGTTTAACAGAGGCTTTAAAGTTTTAATACTTAAAATATTATATATTAATAAAATTTAAAGCAAATTTTAAATTTCTAATTATTGGAATGGAAGTTTCGTAATGAGAAAATAAGGGGTATTATAAGGGGGAAAAACATGAATAATTTAGAGAAAAAGAATGTAGCACCAGTGGATGAAAAATTTCCGATGAGTCAAAATTTACTTTTCGCATTTCAACACGTGCTTGCTATGTGCGCTGGAGCAGTTGCAGTTCCACTTATTGTTGGTAACGCAGTTGGACTTTCACAAAGTGACATAGTTTTCTTAATTAACGCGGACTTATTTATTGCAGGTATTGCAACTATTATTCAAGCTTTAGGATTTGGAAAACATATAGGTGCTAAAATTCCTATGGTTGAAGGTACAAGCTTTGCAACTGTAAACGCTATGGTAGCTATAGCGGGAGGATATAGTGGTGATCCGTACACTGCTTTAGCAACAATTTTTGCATCTGTATTTATAGCAGGATTATTCTGCTTCTTAATGGCACCTTTCTTTGGAAAGCTTTTAAGATTTTTTCCGAAGGTTGTAACAGGTACTGTAATAACCATAATAGGTCTTTCACTTCTTCCAATAGCGGCTAGATGGTCAGCAGGAAATGATGTGAATTCACCAAACTTCGCTAGTCCTAAAAATATATTTTTAGCCATATTTGTAATGGTTTTAATCCTAGTTTTAACTAAGGTTCTTAAGGGGATTTGGTCTAGTGTATCTATACTTATAGGTATAGTTGTAGGAACAATTATAGCAGCTTTAACAGGAATGGCAGATTTTAGCTCAGTAGCTAACGCTGGAATTATAAACTTAAATATACCATTTAAATTTGGATTTTGGAATTTTGATATTTCTGCTATAATTTCACTACTTCTTGTAATGCTTGTAATTATGACAGAAGCAACAGGAAACCTTATAGCTATACATGAGATGGTTGGAAAACCTATTGATGATAAGAATCTTGCAAGAGGACTTAGAACAGATGGATTTGCAACAATGCTAGCAGGAATATTTAATACTTTCCCACACACTGCTTTTGCTCAAAACGTAGGACTTGTTAACTTAACTGGAATAAAGAGTCGTTATGTAGTAGCTACTTCAGGAGTAATTCTTTTCTTACTTGGATTATTCCCTAAAATGGGAGCTATAGTTGCATCAATACCATATCCAGTTCTTGGAGGAGCAGGATTTGCTATGTTTGGAATGGTTGCATCTGGTGGAATAAAAACCCTTGGAAGTGTTAAGTTTGATGGAACACAAAATGGAATGATAGTAGCTATAAGTCTTGGTCTATCAATGATACCTTTAGCTGTACCAACTTTCTATCATAACTTCCCAGATTGGGTAAATACATTATTCCATAGTGGAATAACAACAGGAAGCCTTGCAGCTATAATATTAAACTATTTCTTTAATGAATTAGGAATTGTAAAGAAAGAAAGTAATAAACCGAAGGTTAATGAAGCATCAGTTTAATTATACATGTTTTAAAGATGACTTACTTCAATAGAAGTAGGTCATTTTTAAATTTCATTAATATTTTAATTTTGCATAAGTTTATTTTAATAAGAATTATTGAAATGCATATTATATCATATGAAAATTAAGAAAATATAAAATTATATAATACAAATATATGGGTATTATAGTATAATAAATATGAAAACGATTTTATATTTAGGAGGATTAAGATGAATAAGGGTAAAAGCATTAAAATTACTTCACTTATTGTAGCTTTAGTTATGGCTTTAGTTATGACTTTTCCAAAGTCTGTTAGAGCTATAGAGGAACCTAAAGAAGAAAAGGTAATAGACATACTATCATTTAATGATTTTCATGGAAATCTTAATGAAAGTGGAAAAAATGTAGGGGCTGCAAAACTTACCGGAGAGATTAACAGAATAAAAAAGGAGAATCCCAATACTTTGGTAGTTGCTGCGGGAGATTTATATCAAGGTACTGCAATGTCCAATCTTACCAAAGGAGAACCGGTTAGTGAAATGCTAAAAGCAATGAACATAGAAGCATCAGCTGTAGGGAATCATGAATTCGACTGGGGATATGAACTTATAAGTAAATGGGCTAAGGATGGAAATTTTGATTTTTTAGCTACAAATATATATGATAAAAATACTAATAAACCAGTAGAATGGGCTAAACCATATAAGGTTGTAGAAAAGGATGGAATAAAAATAGGATTTATAGGACTTGCTACACCTGAAACTACATTTAAAACTAAGCCTGAGAATGTTAAAAATTTTGAATTTAAAAACCCTAGTGAAGCTGCAAAAGTTTGGGTTAAACATCTTAAAGAAGTAGAAAAAGTTAATGCAGTAGTTGCTTTAACACATCTTGGAGCTTTCCAAGATAAAAATGGAGTAGTAACTGGAGAAGCTGAAGAGCTTGTAAAAAATGTGCCAGGACTTAATGCGGTTATTAGTTCACATACTCATCAATATGTAAATGGAAGAGTAAATAATACTCCGGTTGTACAGGCTATGAACAATGGTAGAGGATTAGCTAGGCTTACTTTTACCTTTAATAAAGATGGGAGTATTAAAGATGTTAAAAATAATGTAGATAAATTATATGAAAGAAAAGATCTTGTGGAAGACCAAGAAGTAAAGGCTATGGTTAAAAGTTATGATGAGAAACTTAAGCCTATATTATCAGAAGTTATAACTAATGTGGATTCAGAGCTTCCTCATGATAGGTATATAGGACTTTCACCTCTTGGACAATTTATAAGTAAGTATATGGCAAAGGCAGGAGAAACACAAATAGCTATAACTAATGGGGGTGGACTTAGGGTACCGCTTTCTAAAGGAGATATAACTGTAGGTAATCTTTATGAAGTTATGCCTTTTGACAATACATTGGTTACTATGAAGCTTAAGGGGTCAGATCTTAAAAGAGTTTTAGAGAATGGAATAGACAATAAGGAAGTGGGCTGGGTACAGTACTATGGATTAAGGGTATTTTATGATAAAGATGCTCCTTTTGGAAATAGAATAACTTCAATGAGGTTACTAGATGGGACTAAAATAGAAAATGATAAGTACTACACTGTAGCTACTAATGACTTTATGATGGACAAGGGTGACAAGTATGATTTTACAGGAGCCATAGAGGTTACTGATACTATGGAACCTTTAAGGGATTTAGTTGCTATGGAGCTTAAGAAAGAGAGTAATATTAATTTTAAGTTTGATGAAAAGACTTTAGTAGCTGGAGTAGATGATACTAAAGACGTAGTAGTTCCTGTAGATGATACTAAAGAAACTGATAAGGAAGTTCTTCCTCAAACTGGAGCTGTATTAGGCTATGATGATTTTATAATCCTTGGAGGAATGATGATACTAGTTGGAGCTTTTATAGCTAGAAAAAAGAATAGTAAGACAGCCTAGGATATAGATCATATTAGATTGAAGTTTGGATTAAGGTTTGATGTGGTTTTCTATATAAGAAAATATAAGAATAAGCCTCAGTAAATGAGGCTTATTTGTGTTTATAGATATTATTGATATAATTAGAGTAGCTCAGGGAAAAAGCTTATTTAAAAATTGAGTAAATAGAAGTTTCAGCATATAAATATATATATGAGAAGAATGTCTCTTCAATATTAAGTTTTAAATACTATTAAGTAAAATTTATTATATAACAGGAGGAAGTTATGGATATATTTGAATCATGTGTAGGTAGTTATGAAGAAGCTAAAAAAGCTGAGAGGCTTGGAGCTCATAGAATAGAACTTTGTGATAACTTAATTGAAGGGGGAACCACGCCTAGTTATGGAACCATATCTATGGCTTGTGAAAATTTGGATATACCTATAATGGTTATAATACGTCCAAGGGGAGGGGATTTCCTTTATACAGAAGAAGAAATAGAAATAATGAAAAGAGATATAAAGATGTGCAAGGAACTAGGAGTCTATGGAGTGGTGCTTGGGGTTTTAAATGGAGATAAAAAAATAGATAAAAATCTATTGAAAAATCTTATAGAATTATCAAAACCTTTAAAGGTTACTTTTCATATGGCCTTTGATGAAATAGAAGATAAAGAGGCTGCCTTGCAAGAGTTAATTAATCTTAATGTGGATAGAATTTTAACTAAGGGCGGCATAGAGGATGCTTTTAAGGGAAAGAATGTTATAAAATCTCTTATTGAGAAAAGTGAAGGGAAGATTATTATTCTCCCAGGAGGAGGAGTTACAAAGGAGAACTATGAAGAACTTAAAATATATACTGGAGCAAAGGAGTTTCATGGAAAGAGGATAGTAGGTAAATTATAATATAACGCGTTGTGCTAGTTAAAATTTTCTACATAAAAATAATATATATAATAGTAATTATAAATTGTTATATATTAATATCTTACCATTCTATTAATAAAATGAATTCTTGATTCATGTAGAAGTTTAATTTGGATTTAGGTGTGCTAAAAAGTGATTTTGTAAAAGGGATTTTTGGGTTAATAATTAAATAATAATTTTCATGAATAAAAACACTATTAAGGTTTATTTGAGTTTGATAAATCTTAATAGTGTTTTTGTGTTAACTCTAGGGAGTAATTTAATGAAAAAAATATAGATTTTCTTTTGATTTTAAAATAAATATTTTTTAGTAGAAATAAACAAAGGGAAAATTATAAGAGGAAATAATAAAATTAAATTTGGTAAAAGTATGCAATGGTATTTTTCAATTATTAATAAAATTCAAAATAGTATCTCAAGAAAAAAGATAGGGGA
>NZ_JBFNEO010000198.1:0-5150 GCF_040797585.1 Clostridium sp. | reverse complement strand
AGAATAGTATTTCATATAATCACCTTCTTGAATTTATTATAACATAAACATTATACAAATTCAAGAGTGTTGTATAAGCTTCTATAAGGTTTTATTCACTGTTACGTTCCCCCCTAATCTTCTTTAATTCTTCTTATACTAGAAATTAAAATATCTATTATTTTTACTAGAAATCCATCCAATACTATAGAATTATCATTACAATTCTTAAAATCATCTCTAAACTTTATAATCTAAAATCAGTAATTAATCTTATTTTGAGATTTAGCTATTATATCAGGCTAAATTATTTTCAACTTATATTGATATGAATATATATAATCTAATTGGAAATATTTAATATTGTGAGTTTATATATTAAGTATTATATCCATACTTTAAGACTTTAATCTAAAATGGATAATGGCACTTAATCTATTCCTACACTAAACTCATTGGAAATTATAAATTTAAAATGCATATAAAATAAGTTTTAAGTTAAAAACTATAAGGTTATTACTTAAAATATGTATTTCTCATAATTAACTTTTAACTGAATATAAGAAGCATTTAATTATCTTTTATATACTTAAGTGCTTAAGTCAATATATGATTCAGGTTAAATAAAAGGAGTGTTTTTATGAATAAACAATATACTGATATATTTAAGACCTTAGTAAAATCTTACTATGAAGATAACTTTGAGGAGAAGATTAGTGAATTACTAGATAAAGAAGATGTAGATAAAAAAGTTCTTAGCGAAATTATCTGCTCACTCTGCGGAGTAAAGGTGGATTATAGTGATAATTTTACCTCTGACTTAAAAAAGGCAATAACCTCATATAAAGCTAAAGAGAAAATTATATCTAAATTATCTGCTTGTGGAAGCTGCAAGGATGGTGCTTGCATTAATGCATGTCCTTTTAATGCCATATTAAAGGACCCTATAACCAATCTCTCTTACATAGATATGGATTCTTGCACTGATTGTGGGCTCTGCGTGGAAGCTTGTGATCTTGGGCATATAGTAGATAAAGTTGAATTCATGCCTATTATGGAGCTTTTTAAAAGTGGTAAGCCAGTAATAGCTGCTGTAGCCCCTGCAATTACTGGACAATTTGGTGAGAATGTAACTATGGATATGCTTAGGGAAGCCTTTATGAGGGTAGGATTTAAGGACATGGTGGAGGTTGCCTTCTTTGCAGATATGCTTACTATAAAAGAATCCGTAGAGTTTAATAGATTTGTTAAATCTAAAGATGACTTAATGATAACCTCTTGTTGTTGCCCTATGTGGGTTGGTATGCTTAAAAAGGTTTATAAAGACTTAGTCAAATATGTGTCTCCTTCAGTATCCCCTATGATAGCTGCAGCTAGAAGTCTAAAAAAACTCAATCCTGATTGCAAGGTAGTTTTCGTTGGTCCCTGCATAGCTAAAAAGGGAGAAGCAAAGGAAAAAGACTTAATTGGTGATGTGGATTTTGTTCTAACCTTTCAAGAGCTTCAGGGAATATTTGATATACTAGAAATAAATCCTTCTACACTTAAGGGAGTTTCATCCTTAGAATATGCTTCAAGAGGGGGAAGGTTATATGCTAGAACTGGTGGTGTATCCATAGCTGTATCTGATGCTATAAAGGAAATGTATCCTGAAAAATATGATCTCCTTCAAGCAGTTCAATGTCAGGGAGTTATTGATTGTAAGAAGATGTTATCAGCCGCTCAAAATGGAGAACTTAAGGCAAACTTTATAGAGGGAATGGGATGCGTTGGTGGATGTGTTGGAGGGCCTAAGGCTATTATCTCCAAAGAACAAGGAAAAAAAGCCGTTGATGATTTTGCCTTTGATTCCTCTTATAAGGTAGCTACCCATAGTGATATAATGTTAGATATCTTAAACAGGATGGGAATAAGTTCTATTGAGGATTTTAAGGATCATAGTAAGATAGAAATATTTGAAAGAGATATTTTTTAAAAAGACTGTCTTTACTTACTAATATTTCATGATATAATCTCCTTGTATAGGGGGTATTACAATGTTAAAAAATATTGACGCAGCAATTTTTGATATGGATGGAACCTTAGTAGATTCCATGTGGATTTGGGAAAAAGTAGATGAAAACTTTTTAAAAGAAAGAAACATATGCTTCCCTAAAAACTTAAAGGAAGAGATTAATCACTTAAGCTTCCAAGGCACAGTTAAATACTTCAAGGAAAGATTTAATTTAGATGAATCCTTAGAAGAAATCGAAGAAATTTTTACTACTATGGCTTATGATGAATATAAAAACCATGTTACTTTAAAACCAGGAGCCAAAGAATTTCTTCAGCTTCTTAAATCTAGAGGAATAAAAATTGGTTTAGCTACCTCAAACTCTATTCCATTACTTGAGGTGACATTAAAGAATAATGGAATTTATGAATATTTTGACTCAATAACAATAACCAATGAGGTTAAAAGAGGTAAAAACTTTCCTGACGTCTATCTTCTAGCTGCTGAAAAGCTTGGGGTTTCACCTAATAGATGTGTAGTATTTGAAGATATACTTCCTGCAGTAAAAGGTGCAAAAGCTGCTGGAATGAAGGTTATAGCTATTCATGATAAATTCGCTGAACTAGAGAGAGAAGAAATAATAAAGGAAGCTCATAAATATATAAATGAGTATAGTGAGATCATTGAAGCGGTATAAAAAGTTATCATGTAAATTACTATAGTATAAAAAAGTTTTAAGTTAATAATAATTTTTCTTTATAAATTTAAAAAGCTACCTCATAATATATATTTATTATGAGGCAGCTTTTTTAAAACTTCTTATATTTCTTTATAAAATATTCACTATAACCTATGTATATCCAGAACAGAGCAGATACTACACTTATAACATATAATAAGGATGATTCTACGAAACTCATTACATATAAAGACATAAAGAATGCAAATATAAACTTCATTACATCTCTATATTCTTTTGGTATATCTGTTTTAAATATAGTCTTATATAAGCTATATCCATTAACAATAAAGAATAAAACCATGAGTATAGCAGCTATTATTCCATGAGAGTATGTTATTTCTAAATATATGTTATGAAGTCTTCCTCCATCAATTCCTGGTAGATTTCTTGTGGCATCCTTCTTCATTATATCCACCACATCCTTATATCCCACTCCAAGGATTGGATTGTTCTTAAATATCTTCTCATAGCCTTCCTGCCAAAGGTTAAGCCTTCCGCTAAAGAATCCTTGTCCTGCAGTTTTATTTATAAATCCATTTAGTGGCTCTATAACATAAGGTTTATATACCGGAAAGGTTATTGCTAAAACTATAACTGAAGCCATTATTACTCTTCTTAAAGACTTATTTCTTATATTTATAAATCCATATACAATTATAAATACTGCAAGGCCTACCCAAGAAGCCCTAGCTCTTGAAAGGTATAATACACTTCCTTGAACTAATATATTTATTCCATAAAATATACTAAAGAACTTAGTTGCTCTAATGTTTAAAAAGCTAAGAGCAAGGGATAAGAAACTAACCATCCCCCCTGTATTACTTATTATAAATAACCCTTTTAAAAGTTCAGGTCTCCAAGTCTCATTAAAAGCTATTCCAAAAAGATTAGTTTCAGTAAAGAACATAAGTAAACTTATAAATGAAATTATAAAGCTAATAAATATAAAGGTAAAATTTATCCTATATATCTCCTTTAAAGTATTTTGTGGAGTTTGTGTTATTTCTGAGTTATTTAATACCCCAAGCTGAATTAAAGTTATTAAAAATATCCTAAAGTTATATAACTTACTTGGAAAAATTATTAAAGATAGTATATTTATCATAATAAATAGATTTAATAACATATTGAATTTTTTTAATATTCTTGTCTTTTGCTTATATATATCTAAAAGTATAAGTGCCATTCCCCAGGCAATAATAAGAAGTTTTATTATGGTAAAACCACTTTTAAGAGAAAACTCTGTTGTAAAAAATAGTGCATATATAACAAATGCTATTTTAAAATATAATCTCTGTTTAACTATATCTATATTATCTAAAATCATGTGCTACTCCTCTCATCTTTACTCTCTATAATGTATATATCCTTGGCGTGCCATGTCCTCTCCTCTTCCTTTGGAAGCTTCATGTAATCTCCATATATATTTTCAAGTATATTATGAGGGTTACTTGGTCCTTGGAATATCTGTCCTTCAAACTCAATAGGCTTTAAAGGAAATATATCCTTATATTGGAATTCCTTATTCCACATAAGTTCTCCACCATAATTTACTTTTTGGAAGTTATGATTATCTGTCCACTTTACAGTGTTCCTTGAAAACTTATATATAGTTTTATGGCTAATTGGTTTAAAAAGAACATTTAAGGATTTTCTTATAAGAGCTTTTATCCCCTTTCCTTTGACCTCATACTTACACTTTATTATAAAACTAAGAACATCTTGTCTAATAAATTCTTTTATCTTATTATTACATACATTATCATAAGGAAATACATCTATATATATTCCCGAGTGATAACTAGGATTTTCTTCTCCAAACTCTAGGAAAAGGGTATCATTCTTTCTAACCTTTGTTGGAATATGATAAAGAGTGTAATTTTCATCCTTTTCTATGTTTTGAAGATATAAATCATTCCTTAGCTCCTTTGGAGCTATCTTTAAGAATTTTTCATAATCCTCTCTCATCATGCCTATATCAAGATCATCATCCCAAGGTATAAAACCCTTATGCCTAACTGCTCCAAGAAGAGTTCCATCAATTAAAAAATATTTTATATCATGTTTTCTACATATTCTATCCACATCCATTAGTATATCTAACATAACCTGTTGAGCCTCTTCTAAGCTACACTTAATCTTCTTCTCCATTTTATCATCCTTTTATTAATTTAATTATACATTTATTACTATAATAATATATTTATTATTTCTATCCTCTATCTCTTCCCCCATGATTTTAAGAAAGTAAATAATAGATTAATCCTATATAGTGGTTATGTAAATTTTTTACCCATCCTATATTATAATTATATCCAATTAAGAATTTGTTACAACTAATTTACTTTATAAATATTAAATATCCCCTAAGACATTATAGCCTAATATGATATAATTTAACTACCATAACCTCTGAAATCTAACAAAAGTTTAATT
>NZ_JBFNEO010000197.1:0-5204 GCF_040797585.1 Clostridium sp. | reverse complement strand
TTGCTTTTTTCCTATTTAATATATATAATTTTAATGAAATTTAATAGGTAAGGTGAAATAAATGGAAGAAAGATTACAAAAATTTATGGCAAGATGCGGAGTTGCCTCTCGTAGAAAATGTGAAGAGATTATTGTGCAGGGAAGAGTAAAGGTTAATGGGGTAATTGTTAAAGAATTAGGTATAAAAGTAAATGGAGAAAATAATAAAGTTCTTGTAGATGAAAAAGAAATTTTCCTTGAGGAAAATAAGAGATATATTATGTTAAATAAGCCAGAAGGATATGTTACTACAGTAAAAGATGAAAAAAATAGAAAAACTATTCTAGATATAGTTAAAGTAGATGAAAGAATATATCCTATAGGACGTCTAGATTATGATAGTTCAGGCCTTCTTCTTCTTACTAATGATGGAGATATATATAATAATATAATTCACCCAAGAAATATTATAAATAAAGTTTATATAGCAAGGGTAGAAGGGATATTTAAAAAACATGAATTAGAAAAGTTTAGAACAGGTGTAGATATAGGAGGCTATATAACCGCTGAAGCAGATATAGAAGTGTTAAAAGAGTTTAGAGGTTCCTCGGAGGTAAAGATATCTATTCATGAGGGAAAGAATATGAAGGTTAGAAGAATGTGTGCTACTTTAGGTCATGAGGTTTTATCATTAAAAAGAGTATCTATTGGAAAGTTATCTTTAGGAAACTTAAAAGAAGGTCAATGGAGAGAGCTTACAAAAGAAGAGATAGATTATATAAAAGGTTTATAGGAGATAATTATGTATAGTTATGTTGGGGATTTATCTAAATTAACTCATAATATAATAAAGACTTATTGTAGAGATTTTCAATTAGCAGTGGATTGTACCTTAGGTAATGGTCATGATTGTGATTTTTTAAGAGAAAACTTTAAAAAAGTATATGCTTTTGAAATACAAGAACATATAGCTAATAAATACTTAGAGAATAACTATGATAATGTGGAAGTCATTATAAATAGTCATAAGTATATTAAAGACTATATTAAAGAGGAAGCTGACTGCATTATGTATAATTTAGGCTTTTTACCTGGAGGGGATAAGAATATTACAACCCTCTATGAATCCTCTTTATATAGCATATCAAAATCTCTAGATATCATAAAACCTGGTGGATTTATAACCGTTGCAGTCTATCCAGGTCATGAACAAGGAAAGAATGAAAAAGATGGGCTTTATGAATTTTTTAAAACATTACCTAAAAATAAATTTGGGGTTATGGAACATAATTTCTTCAATAGGAGTCCTAAGTCTCCAAGTTTAATTGTTATTGAAAAAAACTTTATTTAACTTTGCTAATACAGTATTTAATTATGTAATGTAATTCTAAAAATTAAATATTAGATATAAAAATTAACTAAAAAATGAAATATATCTTGAATTATTCATTCATTAGATGATAAAATGAAGAAAAAGTTTCAATTTTAAAATTAATTATGAAGAGGAGTAATTAACCTATGGAAAACTCTAGTCAAGATTTAATGAGAATGATTCAAATTAAATTTCCAAGATTAAGTAAGGGTCAAAAACTCATAGCAGAATATATACTAAGACATTATGATAAGGCTGCATTTATGACTGCAGCAAAACTTGGTACAAGTGTAGGAGTCAGTGAATCCACTGTAGTAAGATTTGCAAATGAACTTGGATTTAGTGGATACCCAAAGCTACAAAAAGCTCTACAAGAGCTTATTAAAAATAAACTTACCACTGTTCAAAGAATAGAGCTTTCTAATGACTTTATAAGTGAAGAAAATGCTTTAAAAGGGGTTTTAAAAGCTGATATGGAAAATATACGCGCAACCCTTGAAAAAATAAACCATAAAACCTTTGATGATGTAGTTAAATCTATATTCAGTGCTAAAAGGATTTACATAATAGGACTTAGAAGTTCTACTGCTTTAGCTGAATTTCTAGGATTTTATTTAAATGTTATTCTTGATAACGTTAAGGTAGTAGCTTATGGAATAAGTGATATATTTGAGCAAATGATAAATGTTGGTGAAGGAGATCTTGTTATAGGTATAGGTTTCCCAAGATATGCAATAAAGACTATAGAAGCTTTAGCTTTCTCTCAAAGTAGAAATGCAAGGGTGGTAGCTTTAACAGATAGTCTTCTATCTCCTTTAGCTTCAAAAGCAGACTATACGTTAATAGCTCAAAGTAATATGGCATCCTTTGTTGATTCACTAGTGGCACCACTAAGTGTAATTAATGCTTTAATAATAGCTGTAGGACTTAAGGAAAAGGATAAAATTTCTAATACTTATAGCTCTTTAGAAAATATTTGGGAAGAGTATCAAGTATATTCTTATAAAAGTCTTCAAGATAAATAGATTTTTATGATAAATAAGCAACTAATTTACTTTAGTATTGCTTATTTATCTAAAAAGAACCCTGACAACGTTTATTTTCATAAAAATAGACCACCAAGGGTTTTTTAGAAGGAATAATGGAAACGTTATCGAATATATATATTATGAGTGAAGAAAGTTGAAAATCAACTTTAAAATAAAAATGAATACATCAATTCATTTTAGGGGGTAGACAAACATGACAAAAGAAACATTAAATTCAAAACAGTATATTGAAGAGGTTATTGAAAACGTTAAAAAGAGAAATGCTGGTGAACCAGAATTTATCCAAGCTGTTGAGGAAGTATTAGGGTCTCTTGAGTTAGTTCTAGATAAGAATCCTGAGTACATCAAAGGAAACATATTAGAAAGATTAGTTGAACCTGAAAGACAAATAGTATTTAGAGTGCCTTGGACTGACGACAATGGAAATGTTCATGTAAATAGAGGTTTTAGAGTTCAGTTTAATGGATCTATTGGACCTTACAAAGGTGGATTAAGATTCCATCCATCTGTTTATCTAGGAATAATAAAATTCTTAGGATTTGAACAAATATTAAAGAATTCTTTAACTGGACTTCCAATAGGTGGAGGTAAGGGAGGATCTGATTTTGATCCAAGAGGAAGATCTGATGCTGAAATAAGAAGATTCTGCGAAAGCTATATGACTGAACTTTATAGACATATAGGTCCAGATGTTGACGTTCCAGCAGGAGACATTGGAGTTGGTGCTAGAGAAATAGGTTATTTATATGGACATTATAGAAGAATCAGAGGAGCCTTTGAAAACGGAGTGCTAACAGGTAAAGGTTTACAATATGGTGGAAGCTTAATAAGACCAGAAGCAACAGGATACGGAGTTGCTTACTTCTGCCAAGAGATATTAAAGCATGAAGGTTTAGACTTTACTGGTAAGACTGTAGCTATATCTGGATTTGGTAATGTTGCATGGGGATTATGTGCAAAGGTTGCTCAATTAGGTGGTAAAGTTGTTACTTTATCTGGACCAGATGGATATATATATGATAAAGATGGTGTAATTACTGAGGAGAAGATAAACTTCTTAGTTGAGATGAGAAATTCCGGAAGAGATAAGGTTCAAGACTATGCTGATAAGTTTGGTTGTGAATTCTTTGCAGGACAAAAGCCATGGGGAACTAAGGTTGATATAATAATTCCTTGTGCAACTCAAAATGACATACATTTAGAGCATGCTAAACAAATAGTAGCAAATGGAATAAAGTTTGTTTGTGAGGCTGCTAATATGCCTTGTACAAATGAGGCTGTTCAGTACTTCCAAGCTAACGGAGTATTAGTTGGACCTGCTAAGGCTGCTAATGCTGGTGGAGTTGCAGTTTCTGCTTTAGAAATGGCCCAAAACTCTATGAGATTAAGATGGTCTGCTGAAGAAGTTGATAGTAAACTTCATGAAATAATGATTAATATCCATAACACAGCTGCAAAAGTTGCTGAAGATTATGGCTTTGGATATAACTTAGTTGCTGGTGCAAACATAGCTGGTTTCTTAAAAGTAGCACAAGCTATGAATGCTCAAGGAATATACTAGAATTTTTTAAAGAAGCCTTCGGGCTTCTTTTTTATTCCTATAATCTAAAAATTTATTAATTAGGTTAAGTATATTTATTGCAAATTATATATTTATAGATTATATTTTCTAGGTAGATAATATAATCTATAATTACAATGTAAATTGACAAATATACATGTTTTGGATATACTCTTATGATGATTTAATAATTTATTAGGAGCTGATGATATGAGCAAGGTTATTATAATTGGTGGAGGTCCTTCAGGTATGATGGCGGCTCTTCAAGCTGCAAAAGACCATGAAGTCACTCTAATAGATGGAAATAATAAACTAGGAAAAAAACTATATATAACTGGAAAAGGGAGATGTAATGTAACTAATGGAAAAGATATAAGTGAATTTTTTGATTATATACCAGGAAATCCTCACTTTCTTTATAGTTCTTTATATACCTTTACTAATTTAGATACTATAAAGCTTCTAGAAGGCTTAGGAGTTCCCCTTAAAACCGAAAGAGGTGATAGAGTTTTTCCATGCTCTGATAAATCATCAGATATAATAGGAGCCTTTAATAAAGAATTAATAGATAAAAAGGTATCTCTTAAACTTGGATGTAAAGTAAAGGATTTTATATTAAAAGAAGAAAATAAAATAAGTGGAGTTTTACTTGAAAATGGTACAGAAATATCTGGAGATTATTTTATATTATGTACTGGTGGAGTCTCTTATCCTTTAACTGGTTCCACTGGAGATGGACTTAAATTTTCAAAAAAACTTGGTCACTCAATTGTTACCCCAAAAGCTTCCTTGGTACCCCTTCAAGCATCAGAGCCTTGGATTAAAGAGCTACAAGGTCTTTCTTTAAAAAATGTAGAAATTAATATCTTTAGTAAAGAAAATAAAAATCTTTATAAGGACTTTGGTGAAATGTTATTTACTCATTATGGCGCTTCTGGTCCTATAATTTTAAGTGGAAGCAGAGTAGTAGAAAAGGGTAAAACCTATAAATTATCTATTAACTTAAAACCAGCACTATCAGAAAAGGAAATGGATTTAAGAATACAAAAGGATTTTTCTAAGTATATAAATAAAGATTTTAAGAATTCTTTAGAAGATCTATTACCTCAAAAACTTATAGATGTAGTAATTAAATTAAGCGGCATTGATGAAAATAAAAAAGTGAACCTTATAACTAAAGAGGAAAGAAAATCCTTAGGTAAGTTAATTCAAAATTTCACTTTAACTATAGTTGGTACAAGAC
>NZ_JBFNEO010000196.1:0-5249 GCF_040797585.1 Clostridium sp. | reverse complement strand
GAAGAAGATATAAAAAATGTATGGTCTAGATTTTATAAAGGTGATAAATCTAGAACTTCTAAAGTAAGCACAGGATTAGGTCTTTCTATAGTTAGAAGTATATTAACTCAATTAGGAGAAGATATTTGGGTTAAAAATGTAGAGGATGGAGTGCTATTTACTTTTTCGTTAAAAAAAATATAAAAATTAATCCATTATTTAATTACAATTTGTTCATAGAAAAGTTAATTTATGATTATATAATCTAGATATACTAGGAGGTGTAAATAATGGACGATTATAAATTTAACGAGATAAAAGATGTTAGGTGGGAAAGCATAAATCCAGATGAAGGAAATATAAAATTTCGAAATAATAAAAGTCATAGTAGAATAAAAAAATTTTTAAAGTTAGTAGCTTTTATTCTAATAGCCATTATTTCTGGTTCCATATCTGGATATTATGTTGTGGATAAAAAAATAAATAATATAGAAAATAGTGAAACCTATAAAGGAAATCTTATAATTAGTGAAAAAACTCCCGTGAAGAGTACAGATAAAAGTTCTATAACTAGGGTAGCTGAAAGTGTTGGACCAGCAGTGGTAGGCATAAGTAATAAAAGTGAAAATTTTTGGGGAGAAGTTGATAAGGGAAGTGGGTCTGGAATAATTTTTAAGCCAGATGGATATATAGTGACAAACTATCATGTTATAGAAGGTGCAAGCCAAGTTACAGTAAAATTATCTAGTGGTAAGGTTTTTCCTGCTAAAATTGTAGGGTATGATAAAAGATCTGATTTAGCTGTAATAAAAATAGAAGCTAATAATTTACCTACTGCTAAATTTGGAGATTCATCTAAAGTAAATGTAGGAGACTTAGCTATAGTAATAGGCAATCCGTTAGGAGAAGAGTTTGCAGGTTCTGTTACAGCAGGTATAATAAGTGCTTTAAATAGAAGAGTGGAACATGGAGGAGCAATATATAAAGTATTACAAACCGATGCAGCTATAAATCCAGGAAATAGTGGAGGAGCTTTATGTAATGAAAATGGTGAGGTAATAGGTATAAATAGCCTAAAAATAGGGGCAACAGCTAATGTAGAAGGTATGGGATTTGCTATAAGTATAAATGAAGCCAAGGAAATAATAGATTCTCTTATGAATTATGGAAAGGTAAAAAGACCATCATTAGGAGTAAAGGGGCAAACAGTGGTTTCTAGAGATGGTGAGATAAGAGGATTTTATGTAAATGAAGTTATATCTGGTTCAGGTGCGGCGAAGTCTGGAATTAAGCCAACAGATGTTATTATAGAATTAAATGGTAAAAAGGTTCAAGAATTTGATGATATAGCACAGATACTAGAACAACATAAAATAGGTGATACTGTTAAGTGTAAGGTCTGGAGAAATGGAACAACTAAGGAAGTTAATATTATATTATCAGAACTGAAGGATTTGAATCAATAATAATATTATTAATATACAAAAAATAATAAAGGGATGTATTCTCTTTATTATTTTTTGTGTTTAGTATAAAATGTTATATATTAAATGTAAAAATGGAGGAAGTATGGTATGTTTTTATTAGTGGGACTAGGAAATCCAGGAAAGGAATATGAAAAAACTAGACACAACATAGGGTTTGAAGCTATAGATAAAATAAGCTATGAGTATAATATTCCTATGAAAAGGGAAAGATTTAAAGGAGTATTTGGAGAAGGACATATATCAAATGAAAAAGTAATGCTTTTAAAACCAACTACATATATGAACCTTAGTGGAGAAAGTTTAAGAGAAATAATAAATTATTATAATATACCAATTGGAAATGTAATAGTAATTTATGATGATGTAGATTTAGAAGTAGGTAGATTAAGAATAAGAACAAAAGGAAGTGCTGGTGGACATAATGGTATTAAAAGTATTATACACAATTTAAATAGCGAAGAATTTATCAGAGTAAGAATTGGAGTGGGAAAACCTGAAAGAGATATGGTATCTCATGTTTTAGGAAAGTTCCCAAAAGAAAAACAAAAAAATATAGAAGAAGTTTTAAATATAATTCCTGAGCTAGCTTATACCATAATTAGCCAAGGACCACAAGAGGCTATGAATAAATACAACAATTTTAAAGCATAGTAATTTTATTAATGAGGTGAATTTTATTATGAGATTAAATGGTATTTTAAAACCATTAAAAGATAGTAAGGAATTTAAGGATATAAAAGATAATATACAAAGTGGAAGGTATCCCTTAAACATAACGGGCTTAGAAGATTCTTCTAAGAGTTATCTAATTAAAGGGGTGTATGATGAAATAGACAAGCCTCTACTAATACTTACTCATAGTGATATAGAAGCAAAAAATATTTATGAAGACTTATTCTTTTATGAACCGAATGTACATTATTTCCCAAGCAAGGAAGTGGTGTTTTATAATATAGATGCCATATCTGGAGATTTAAGATGGGAAAGACTAAAAATAATAAAACGTATATTAGAACCTGGGAAGAAAATTATAGTTACATCAATAGAGTCCATAGCACCAGTATGTATACCATTAAACTTATATAAAGAGTATTTTTTTAAATTTTCTATAGGAGATGTAGTTAACTATAATGATTTAAGTGAAAAACTTTTAAAATCAGGATATGAGAGAGTGGATTTAGTACGCAATAAAGGTCAATTTTCTATAAGAGGGGGTATACTTGATATATTCCCACCAATCTCTTCAGAACCTTATAGAATAGAATTTTTTGATGATGAAATAGATTCTATAAGAAACTTTAATACCGAATCTCAGAGAAGTATAGAAAAAGTGGATTCAATAGAAGTATTTCCAGCCAAAGAGATTATATTGGATAAAGAAAATATAGAGCTGGCTTGTGAAAAAATTATAATGGATTTAGAAAAAGTAAAAAGCAATTTGGAAGCTTTAAATAACAAAGAGGCTTTTAATAAATTACAGAATATAGTTAATAAAAATATAGAATGTTTAAAAGAAACATGGACTTTTGAAACTATAGATAGTTATTTGCCATATTTATATGATACTACGACATCTTTTTTAAATTATTTTAAGGATTGCCTGATTGTAGTAGATGATATACAGAGATGCAAAGGAAAATTAGATAGTGTATATTATGAATATTATGATAGTTATGATAGTTTTCTTAAAAGGGGAGATATATTACCAGCTCAAGGAAATCTGCTAGTACCTAAAGAGGATATATGGGAAGCATTAGAAGCAAGTAAAGTCATAACTTTAAATGTGTTTTCTAAGAAAACAGATATTTTAAAAGAAAGGGAAACTATAAATTTCAAAGAAATTACATCACAGAATTATCAAGGTCAAATTGATTTACTTATAGAAGATATTATAACAAAAAAAGAAAAAAGATATAAAACAGTAATTCTTGCAGGAACTAGAGCTAGAGGGGAAAGACTTGTAGATACTTTAAGAGATAGAGGTATAGAGAGTGTCTACAAGGATTTAGTAGATGAAATTTTACCAGGAGAAGTAGTTGTAACTTTTGGAGGTCAAATAAAAGGATATGAATATCCAGATTTTAAGTTATGTATTATATCAGATAAAGAAGTATTTGGAGAAGCCAAGAGAAGAAAAAATAAAAAAATTAATACTAAAAAGGGTTTTAGTAGAATAAAGAGTTTTACGGATTTAAAGCCAGGAGACTATGTAGTTCATGTAAATCACGGAATAGGTGTATATAAGGGAATTAAGCAATTAGAAGTTGGAGGACATAGAAAAGATTATTTAGAGCTAACATACTATGGGGATGATAAACTTTATGTGCCAGTAGAGCAACTAGATATAGTTCAAAAATATATAGGAGGAGAAGGTAAAACTCCTAAAATAAATAAGTTAGGTAATGCTGAATGGACAAAAACTAAGAATAAAGCTAGAAAATCCATAGAGGAAATAGCTGAAGATTTAGTAAATCTATATGCTGTCAGATCTACTTTAAGAGGATACAAGTTTTCTAAGGATACAGTTTGGCAAAAACAGTTTGAAGAAGAATTTCCTTATGAAGAAACGCCAGATCAAATTACTGCTATAGAAGAGATAAAAAATGATATGGAATCAAATAGAACTATGGATAGGTTACTTTGTGGTGATGTAGGGTACGGCAAAACAGAAGTAGCGCTTAGAGCAGCTTTTAAAGCTGTTATGGATGGCAAACAAGTAGCGTTCTTAGTTCCTACTACAATATTAGCACAACAGCATTATAATAATTTAATAAAAAGGTTTTCAGATTTTCCAGTAAATATAGAAATGGTAAGTAGGTTTAGGACACCAGCACAACAGAAAATCACTATAAAAGCTTTGAAGGAAGGAAATATAGATATTTTAATAGGAACTCATAGAATTTTACAAAAGGATGTTCAGTTTAAGGATTTAGGTCTTTTAATAATAGACGAAGAGCAGCGATTTGGTGTAAAGCATAAAGAAAAAATAAAAGAATTTAAGAAAAATGTAGATGTACTTACACTTAGTGCTACACCTATTCCAAGAACGCTACATATGTCATTAGTAGGAGTTAGAGATATAAGTATTATAGAAACACCTCCAGAAGATAGGTATCCTATACAAACTTACGTAGTTGAATATAATGATCAGCTTATTAAAGATGCCATTTTAAGAGAGTTAAATAGAGGTGGACAGATATATTTTGTATATAACAGAGTAGAAAATATAAAAGAAATTGCAGCACATATTTCTAAATTATTGCCAGAAGCTAAGGTTGGAATAGCGCATGGACAAATGAAGGAAAGAGAGCTAGAAAAGATAGTAATGGATTTTATGAACAAGGAGTATGATATACTAGTTGCTACCACTATAATTGAAACTGGAATGGACATACAAAATGTAAATACTATGATAATATATGATTCTGATAAAATGGGACTATCACAATTGTACCAATTAAGGGGAAGAGTTGGTAGAAGTAATAGAATGGCCTATTGTTATTTAACTTATAAGAAAGATAAAATTTTAACAGAAGTAGCAGAGAAAAGATTGAAAGCAATAAAAGAGTTTACAGAATTGGGATCTGGATTTAAGATAGCTTTAAAAGATTTAGAAATAAGAGGAGCAGGAAATATGATGGGTTCATCTCAACATGGACATATGGCTTCTATTGGATATGATTTATATTGTAAAATGCTAGAAGATACTATAAAAGAGAAAAAGGGAGAAACCAATATAGAACCTATAGAAACTACTGTAGAAATTAAAGTTGATGCTTATAT
>NZ_JBFNEO010000195.1:0-5276 GCF_040797585.1 Clostridium sp. | reverse complement strand
CTTCTACAAATTATATACTATATGAATACTCACAGGAAAGAAGGGATATATAAATGAATATAAAATATAGTTTATATTAGAGAAATTAGTTTATTTAAGATAATAAATTATAATTATAGGTGTAATAATTAGTAATTACTTCATAATTTATTTGTAATATAGGTAAATTACAAGTAAAATTAATGAAGAGAGGAGAGATGACAGTTGGATAAAAAAACAAAAGCAATTTTACTTATAATATTATCATCTTTAGGATTTGCAGTAATGGGGGCTTTTGTAAAGCTATCTGGTAGTTTACCAGCTTTTCAAAAAAGTTTTTTTAGAAATTTAGTTAGCTGTATAGTGGCTCTAGGATTAATTCTTAAACACAAAAGTTCTTTTTTTGGTAAAAGAGAAAATCAAAAGTACCTTTTAGCAAGATCTATATTAGGTACCTTAGGAATTATAGCTAACTTCTATGCTATAGATCATTTAGTTTTGGCAGACTCTGCTATGCTTAATAAATTAAGCCCATTCTTTTTAACGATTTTTGCTGTATTATTTTTAAAGGAGAAAATAACTCCAATGCAAATAGGAGCTTTATTTTTGGCGTTTTTCGGGAGTTTATTTATAATAAAACCTAGTTTTAACTTAAATATATTTCCGGCTCTTGTAGGGGTTAGTTCTGCAATATTTGCAGGGGGGGCTTATGCCTTTGTTAGGTTTCTTGGAGGAAGGGAGGAGTATTATACCATTGTATTTTATTTTTCTTTTGTATCTCTTGTAGTAACATTCCCAGTTATGATGATAAATTTTGTTCCTATGACTTCTTCACAGATTGCTTATTTACTTCTTGCAGGAGTAGCAGCTTCCGTAGGACAATTTGCTCTGACTCTAGCTTACAAATATGCTCCAGCTAGTGAGATATCTATATTTGATTATGTAAATATCATATTTTCAGCCCTTATTGGTTTAGTTATTTGGAATGAGATGCCAGATGTATATAGCATATTAGGATATTTCATAATTATTGGGGCAAGTGTATTTGTGTTTATATACAATAAAAGAAAATTTAAAACTAAGAGTTAAGGAGATATTATAGTATGAGTCTTAATGGGAAGGTTGCTTTAGTAACAGGATCATCAAGAGGTATAGGAAGAGCAATAGCTAAAGAGCTTGCAAAAGAAGGAGCTTTAGTTGGGATTAACTATAAAGCCAATGAAGAGGAAGCTAAAAAAACTCTAGAGGAAATAAAAGGACTAGGAGGACATGGAGTACTATTAAAAGGGGATATATCCTCCTATGATCAGTGCAAATCCATGTTGAAAGAGGTAATAGATACCTTTGGTAAAATAGATATATTAGTTAATAATGCAGGAATAAGCAAAGTAGGATTATTTATGGATATGAGTACGGAAGCGATTGAATCTTTGCTAAATACTAATCTTAATGGAGTAGTAAACTTAACCCATGTAGTTTTACCTTATATGGTAAGTAGGAAAGCAGGAAATATTATAAATATATCATCTATATGGGGGCAGGCTGGAGCTTCCTGTGAAGTTATATATTCTACTACAAAAGGTGGTATAAACTTATTTACAAAATCTTTAGCAAAAGAAATGGCTTTAAGTGGTATTAGAGTAAATGCCATTGCTCCAGGAGTTATAAATACTGAGATGAATAATTTTTTATCTCACGAGGAAAAAGAAAGTATTAAAGAAGAGATACCTATGGGGTGCTTTGGGGAAGGAAAGGATATAGGTGAAGCAGTAACTTTTCTATGTTCTGATAAAGCTAAATATATAACTGGACAGATTTTAACCATAGATGGTGGATTTATCTGATGGCTAGGAGCTGTAACACCCCCATCCTCTTAAAAGGTGGGGGTGTTACAGTTGCTACGCCCCTAGATTAACTCATCTAACCTTCAGAGGGTGGAAAGAACACACCATCTGAAGGGAGATTCGTTCTATATAATATAGAAATTACTATTAATGTATTATTTCATATTAGTTATATAAATAGATTATTAATAAATATTTTAATAAAAGCAGTATATTATTTTATTGAAAAACAAAATAATATACTGCTTTTAGTATAAGTAAATTAGTACTCGGATCATTAGAGTGTACTATAGCACAACTTAATAAGGACATTGTGATTACAACTATAAGCTATTTGGTGAGCTCTTCTCTAGAGTAAAATAGAACCTTACTCCAGTATCTGTATTTTTTACTCCAAAGTTACTGTTATGCAGTGTAAGAATATTTTTGCTTATTGAAAGTCCTAGTCCAGTTCCTCCAAAGGATCTGTTTCTTGACTTATCTATTTTATAGAATTGACTCCATATGTTTTCTATATATTCTTCTTTTATATTTTCTCCTGTATTCTCTATGGCTATAATAAAGGTTTTATTTTTATGTTCTACAGTTATAATTATATTTCCATCCCTTGGAGTATGTCTTATAGCATTAGTAAAGAAATTTGTTATAACTTGTTCAATTCTTACCTTATCACCTATAGCATAGGAATCATTAGAAAAATTTAAAATAAGATTTATAGATTTATCTTCAATATAGGTTTTAAAAGGTTTAATTACTTTATTAATAAGAACATCTATAGGAAAGGATTCTAATTTAAGCTGAAAGTTAGGCGATTCAAGTCTACTTAATTCTAGCATATCCCGTACTAATGCGTTCATTTTTTTAGATTCATCCATGATAACTTCTAGATAGAAATCCATATCCTCATCTTTTACTATCCCATCTTTCAACCCTTCTGCATATCCTTCAATTAATGTTATAGGGGTCTTAAGTTCATGAGAAACTCCAGCAATAAATTCTTTTCTCATATTCTCTAGTTCTTTCTCTTTTTCTATATCATTTTTTAGCTTTATGTTAGCATCTTTTAATTCATTTAAAGCACCACTTAGATTAAGTGATAAGAAATTTAAGGTTCTAGATAGATTACCTATTTCATCTTCTCTATATATTTCACATTTTTCATCAAAACTTAAGTTACACATTTTAAGTGCAGCTTTATTTAAATCAACTAGAGGCTTTGCTATAAGTTTAGTATATATATATGATAATACAAAGATTACAATTAAAGCGAATAAAAATAAATATATGTAAAAGTCTTTTATAACAGCAGAAGCTTCAGCTATAGGCTGAAATGGTGATATTGCAATTATTATATTATCATAGGCATTATTAAAAGATATAGGAGATATACAAACTAGATTTTTAGTATTAGTAGATTTATTATAAACCACTGAAGATAAAATAGAGTTATTCTTATACATATCATTCATTAGATCTTCGTTAGATATATACTCTCTAAAAACTTCAATAATAACCCTCTTAATGTTGGGGTCTATTTCATTATTGGCATTAGATAGATAGCTTATTTCCCCATTAGTATTTAATATAGCTACCTTTGCATTGTTCTTAACTTCTAGATTTTCTAAACTTTTTACTATGGAAAGAGTATTATTGCCTAAAGAGTAAGAGTAAGCAAGCTTAAAGTTTTTCAAGCTACTTTCTAAAGAATCTTGTTTTTTTCTTATATAAAATTTTTCAAAGAATAAACTTTGGAAAATCATAGAGAATATTAAAAATATGAATAGAGCAATGGCAGTTATAGAGAATAACCATTTGGTTATAGAATTTTTTATATTTATAGGCTTTATTCTAAATTTCAAATTTATAACCACTTCCTCTTACAGTTTTTATAAGTTCAGACATTTGAAGAAGCTTTTCTCTTAACCTCTTAATATTAGTATCTACTGTTCTTATATCTCCATCATAATCATATCCCCATACATTATTTAAGATATTTTCTCTTGATAAAGCTATATTTTTATTTTCAATTAGATATAAAAGTAAATCATATTCTTTAGGAGAAAGATTTATTATTTCTTCTTTAAGTTTTACTTCATGGCTTAATTTATTCACGGTTAAATCCTTAAAGTTTAAAAGATTTAGCTGACTAGTATCCTTAGAGTCACTTCTTTTTAATAGAGCTTTTACCTTAGCTACTACTACCTTAGGGCTAAAAGGCTTGGTTATATAATCGTCGCTACCAATATCATATCCTAATAATTCATCATCTTCCTCTGATCTTGCAGTAAGTATTATTATAGGTACTGTAGATATTTTTCTTATCTCTTTGCATACTGAAAAGCCATCTAAAACAGGCATCATAATATCTAGGATAATTAAATCTAAGTTCATAGTATTAAAAATCTCTAATGCTTCTTTTCCGTTAGAAGCCTCAATTACCTTAAAGTCTTCTCTTAAAAGATAGTCACTAATAAGTTTTCTTATTCTTGCCTCATCTTCTACTATCATTATTGTTTTTTTCATAAAATCACTCCTAATATAACATGATAACTATATTTTATAATACTATAAAGGCCTTAGGATATAATTTATAATAAATTTAAATTTCTAAAAGCTTTGGCATATTGCAATGATTATTACTAACAGAATCTTTAAGAATTGTAAATAATGTACTAATACCTTTTTCCATAGTTTCAGGATTAATTTTTGCAAAACTTAATCTTATGGACTTAATACAATCTTCCTTATTGTAATAAAAGAATTTACTATTTCGTACAATAATATTATTTGCCCTTAGAGTATTTATAATATTATCAATATTCAATTCTTTAGGTAAGTTTACATAGGCAAATAATCCATTAATGGGACTAGTATAATCTAGATCTATGTTATTATTCTTAAGATAATCATTGTATATTTTCATCTTGCTACCATAATGATTTTTAAGGGAATTTATATAGGTATCATAAGCTCCAGATAAAATATAATCATTTAAGGCGCTTTGAAATATAATATTACTTTGAAGTTCTGAAAATGTTTTAAATTCTCTAAAATTATCTTTTAAGCTATCTGGTAAATAGGTACTAGCCACTCTTATACCAGGAAGTAATATTTTTGAAAAGCTTTTTAAATATATTACTCTATCTTCAGTATCATAATACTTTATGGGCTTATTATTTGTTTCATTTAAATCATTTAAATAATCATCCTCTAAAATATATACATCATATTTATTAGCAAGATCTACAATATTTTTCTTAGTTTCCTCATCATAAGAGGTGCCAAGAGGATTATGAAGTCTAGGAATTGTGTAGAAAAATTTTATATCTCCATTCTTAAATATATTTTCTAGTAGTTCCATATCAATACCATTTTCTTTTCTAGATATAGTATAGACTTTAGATTTATTAATATTTAGCCAACCAATATATATATTGTAAGTAGGACTTTCTA
>NZ_JBFNEO010000194.1:0-5280 GCF_040797585.1 Clostridium sp. | reverse complement strand
ATAAATAATATCTTTTTCATAATTTATTATCCTCCTAAAAGCAAACTTATCTTTCAAGCTATTTGGAAATTAATATTCTTGTTTTAGAAAATATAATAAGTTTAAAAGTATTAATAAATCATAGTTGATTCATTAATACTTTTACATTTTTATCTAATTTATAAAAGGCTACTAACCCTTGTGTCTGTTAGTAGCCTAATAATCATTAAAGTTATATTAGCTAAACATAGTATTATATAATAATTCAACAAATATGTAGCTAATATTTAATCAGTTACAATATTTATATTAATTATTAATATAAATAAACTTAATTACCTCTATTATACATTTCACTATAATAGTTTTGGTAATCTCCTGAAGTTATATTATTCATCCATTCTTTATTATCTAAATACCATTTTATAGTCTTAACTATTCCTTCTTCAAATGGGGTTTCTGGATACCATCCAAGATCCTTCTTTATCTTACTTGGGTCTATTCCATATCTTCTATCGTGACCCTTTCTATCTTCCACATATTTTATTAGGTTTTCTGTTACTTCCTTATCTACATTTTCATTAATATAGTTTATAACAGTTTTAACTATTTCTATGTTGGTTCTTTCATTATGACCACCAACATTATAGACTTCCCCAAGAACTCCATTATTTATAACCATATCTATTGCCTTGCAATGATCCTCTACATAAAGCCAATCACGTATATTAAGACCATCTCCATAAACAGGTAAATCCTTATGATTTAAACAATTGTTTATTAGAAGTGGTATAAGCTTTTCTGGAAACTGATATGGTCCATAGTTATTTGAACATCTTGTTATATTTACAGGCATTTTGTAGGTATCAAAATATGCCTTAACCATAAGATCTCCTCCAGCCTTACTTGAAGAATATGGGCTATGAGGATCTAGTGGTGTTGTCTCCATAAAGAACCCTTCTTTTCCTAAGGATCCATAAACCTCATCAGTACCTACCTGAAGATATTTCTTTCCTTCTTTAAATCCATCCTTTGTCTCCCATGCATTTTTAGCACAGTTTAAAAGATTAACAGTTCCTAAAACATTAGTCTTTGCAAAAACTTCTGGCTCTCTTATGCTTCTATCTACATGAGATTCAGCTGCAAAGTTTACTACATAGTCTATATCATATTTATTAAATAATTCTTCCACAAGGTCTTTATCACAAATATCTCCTTGTACAAAAATATGATTTTCATTATTCTCAATGGATTTTAGGTTTTCTAAATTACCTGCATAGGTAAGTTTATCAAGGTTTATTATCTTTATATCCTTATACTTATTAATCATATATATTACAAAGTTAGAGCCTATAAATCCAGCTCCACCAGTTACTAAATAAGTTTTCATGATACTCCCCCTAATTATTTTCATTTGCCACTTGAACTAAATATTTTCCGTACTCTGTTTTAAGTAGTGGCTCTGCTAATTTTAAAAGTTGCTCTTTACCTATAAATCCTTTTCTGTAAGCTATTTCCTCTATGCAAGCTACATATAACCCTTGTCTAGTTTGTATAGCCTCTACAAAGTTAGCTGCATCTAAAAGCCCTCTATGAGTTCCTGTATCAAACCAAGCCATACCTCGTCCAAATAATTCTACCTTAAGATTTCCACGTCTTAAATACTCATTATTCACAGACGTTATTTCAAGTTCTCCTCTAGCTGATGGCTTTACATTTTTAGCTATTTCCACAACCTGATTATCATAGAAATAAAGACCCGGTACTGCATAGTTTGACTTAGGGTTTTCTGGTTTTTCCTCTATGGATACAACATTAAAACTCTCATCAAACTCTACTACTCCAAAGGACTTTGGATTACTTACATGATATCCAAATATTGTAGATTCTTTTCTATTTACTGCTCTTTCAAGTCTCTCTGAGAAACCATAGCCATAGAATATATTATCTCCAAGAACTAAGGCAACTCTGTCATTTCCTATAAACTCTTCTCCTATTATAAATGCTTCTGCAAGACCTTTTGGTTCCTCTTGAACAGCATAGGAAATATTAATTCCAAGTTCATTTCCATCCCCTAAAAGCTCCTTAAAGCATGGTAAGTCCCTTGGTGTTGATATTAAAAGTATATCCTTTATTCCAGATAACATTAGTACTGATAAAGGATAATAAATCATTGGTTTGTCATATATAGGTAGTATTTGTTTCGATACTGACTTTGTTACTGGGTAAAGTCTTGTACCTGATCCCCCTGCAAGTATAATTCCTTTCACTTTAATCCCTCCTAGAGCACTTTTATAAAAGGCTCATTCTAATTAAATCTTAAATTGTACTCTGTATACTATATTTAATATACTAACTTCTAATTAATGTTGTGCAATCTACTATATCAATCTACATTCTACCAAAGTACTCAATTTATAGATAAACTATATCAAAATTCAATCTTTGAATGTGCATTACATAATGGTAACTAGCGATTTAGTTTCAATTATCATATTGTTTATCTATAGATATGACATCTTAAAACTCATTCCTTGAATAAGCTGTAAGTCATTGTAAACTTAAGTTTATTTTTAAGTAGAATGTGGTTTATCTATACTGTTTACCAGCTAAATATCTCTTACCTAAATAGACTTATATTTTAAAAATCCTTTAACCCTAGACATAAAAGCATTATATCCTTTTTTAATTCGCTCTTTATCTAAAGTTAAAATTCCTATAAGTGTATTTACACAGTGATATCCTTCAGCCTTTATAAATAGCAGTAACTTATGTATATCAAATCCGCTTCTACAAAAAGCTCCAAAACCTAATCCATAACTATATACTTTTTCCTCACTCATATTATGGCTTGAGGAATAGTGTGGATGATATAACCTAAGAGTTGGGTTATACACTATAGGTAACCCTTCTTTAAGAAGCCTATATATCATATCTGCATCCTCACAAGCACCAAAGTAATTTCCAGTTCCTAAGCTTTCATTAAAGACCAATTCTCTTGGATCTTTTTTTATAAACATAGTTATAGAAGAGCATTTTGTATAAAAATTACTCTTGTTTATATTTATAAGTTCCTTAGGCCACTTTCTTAAAGAATCTGACCCGTCTCTTTCTACTATTCTTCCCATGATTACTTTTACCTCTTTATTACCTGTAAAAAAATCATTAACTATTGATAAAGTATCTTCTAAATACTCACAGTCATCATCGGGAAACGCAACTATGTCTCCTGTACAACTCTTAAGTCCTAGGTTTCTATTTTGAGATAATCCCTTAATATTAGACTTTATATGAATTAAATTTAAATCTTGAAACTCATTTATTATTTTAGATAAATCTAGCTCTTTATTTTGATCTACAACTATAATCTCTATGTTATCTAAAGGATAGCTTATATTACTTATACTATTCAAAAAAGCCTTAACTTCTTCATAACGATTAAGAGTTGCTATTACTAGACTGAATTTATGTTTCATGAGTTTTTCTCCTAACCTATCTAAATTCTATGTATTTTATACATTAAAACACCTTTTTTTCTTTTCTAAAGGCATTTATAAGAAGAGAGAGTCCCCATTTAGCATATATGCCTAAATAGGTAAGTCCATTAACTATAAAGTTATATTTTTCCTTATAATGTTTATTATAGAATATTATCATGGACTTATGGAATTCACCTATCATTCTAGTGCTCTGCTTCTTACTACTCTCACCCTTATAATGAGTTATAGCAACTTTAGGGTAGTAGTAATTTATCCATCCACCTTCTTTTACTCTATAACACCAATCTATGTCTTCACCATACATAAAGAAAGTATCATCTAAAAGACCTATCTTCTGTATAGTTTCTTGTCTAAGCATCATAAATGCACCTACTAGAGAATCTATTTCACTTTCTTCATCCTCATCTATATAGGTTGCATTATATCCTCCAAAGGTCTTAGATTTTTTAAATAACTTGTCAAGCTTTAAAAAATAGCATAAAGAGTTCCATGGAGATGGAAATCCTCTTTTACATGCCTTATCTAATTTTCCGCTGGCTAGAACTACCTTACATCCAACACATCCAATATTCTTATTATTATCTAAGAGATTCACACATTTCTCTAAAGTTCCTTTGTGTACCACTGTATCTGGGTTTAATATTAAAACATATCTACTATAGTCTAAGCTCTCTTTTATTGCTAAGTTATTCCCTTGAGAGAATCCTCCATTTATAGGATTCCTTATAAGTTTAACCTGTGGAAACTCCTTCTCTACCATATCTGGACTTCCATCCTTAGACTGATTATCTACAACCCATACCTCATAGTCTATGTTTTCTGTTGTTTCATATATGGAGTTTAAGCAACTTCTAAGTAAATCAACAGTATTATAGCTTACTATTACAATGGATAAATCTTTCATACACTTCTTCCTTCCTAAAAAGCTTATACAGCACCTTTTCCCTGTAAAACTGAAAATATGGTTTGAAATATTATCTTAATATCAAACCCAAAACTTCTATTATCTATATAGTCCATATCCATTTGTACTCTTTCTTCGTAGGTAGTATCACTTCTACCATTTGCTTGCCAGTTTCCTGTAAGACCTGGTTTAACCTTTAATAATTTTTCTATATATTCACCGTATTTTTCAACTTCTTTTTCTACTATTGGTCTCGGACCAACTACACTCATATCACCTTTAAGAATATTTACAAGTTGAGGAAGTTCATCTAAACTTGACTTCCTTAAAAAATCTCCAATTTTTGTTATTCTCGGATCATCATCCAGCTTAAAGTTTATTTCAAACTCACGTTTTTGTTCTGGTGTAAACTTCTCAAAAAGTTCTGCTGAGTTTTCATACATGGTTCTAAACTTATAAACTTTTATGAATTCACCATTAAGCCCTAATCTTTTATGTCCAAAAAATACAGGCCCCTTAGAATCTAGCTTTACAATTATAGCTAATATTATAAATAAAGGCGAAAATATAATAAGTGCTATAGCTGCAGATACTATATCAAATAATCTTTTAAAGAAATCATATACTGGCTTTTTCTCCACTGAACTATCTATATTTATCTCTTTCAACTGCATAATGCTCCTCCATATAAACCTTTATTAACTATGCATATTCACCCATACATTATACATAATAAACTTTAAAAAATCTATATAAACTAAAAATCTTATTATTTCGTAATATATAATTTATATCTATCTTAATAAACACATTATAAGTGGTTAATCTTATAAAATAATTACATTATTATTAAATTTAAAGAATTAAATGTTAACGTTAAGATTTAGAAATTTGTGC
>NZ_JBFNEO010000193.1:0-5282 GCF_040797585.1 Clostridium sp. | reverse complement strand
ATCCTATGACCTTATCTCTATGGTTATCCTTAAGTGGAACCATTATAGCTCTTTGGGTAGATATAGGGATTATATATTATATTATTTTTTTAATAAGTATATTAGCAGCAATGATAACTTGGTTTGCAATGCTTAATTTACTTGCTGCAAAGGGATTACAACTTTTAACTCCAAAAAACAACAAAAATAAAGGTCTTACATCAAAAATACTAAAATATATATTAGTAGCTCTTGGAACATGCTTCGTATTATTTGGCTTAATTAAGATAATATTGTAAAATTATATTGTAATTACTTTTAAGGAGGATACCTATGAAAATTTATTTGGATAATGCTGCTACTACATATCCTAAACCAGAAACCGTAATTAATTCTATATATAATTACATGTCAAACTTAGGTGCTAGTCCTGGAAGAGGTTCTTATTTTAATGCATTAGAGAGTAGTAGGTTAGTCTACGACTGTAGAGAGTCCCTATGTGATATTTTCAATTTTAATAAAGCAGAGAATGTTATATTTACATCAAATGTGACTAATGCCTTAAATATTTTATTAAAGGGATTTATTAAACCAGACTATCATATAATCACTACATCTATGGAACATAACTCTGTACTTAGACCCTTATTTGAGCTTAAGAATTCACTTAACTTAGATTTAGATATTATTCCATGTGATAGTAATGGTCTTTTAGACTTAGAAAAATTTAAGAATACAATAAAAGATACTACCAAGTTAGTTGTAATGACTCATAGCTCTAATGTAATAGGAACTATTGAACCACTAGAAGAAGTGGGTAAAATTTGTAATGACCTTGGAATTGACTTCATCATAGATTGTGCTCAAACAGCAGGTGTTAATAAAGTAGATTTTAAAGCCTTAAATTGTAGTGCATTAGCATTTACTGGACATAAAGGACTTCTTGGCCCTCAAGGCATAGGTGGTTTTATTATAACTGATGAATTTAATAAAAAATGTAACTCTTTAATTCTAGGAGGTACAGGAAGTTTATCCTCAGAGCCCAATCAGCCTGATTTTTTACCTGATAAATTTGAAAGTGGAACTTTAAATACCCCTGGTATTGTAGGACTAAATGCTGGATTAAAATTTATAAAAGAAGTGGGATTAAATACAATAGAGGAGAAGGAGCAATACTTAACTGATATTTTATTAAATGGTTTACTTAATATGGACAAAGTAAAGGTTTATGGACTACCGGATAGTAAGGCTAGGACTTCTGTAATATCAGTTAACTTTAATAGTATGGACTCTTCTGAAGTGTCTTTCATACTGGATAATAGCTATGGTATAATGACAAGAACTGGCCTTCATTGCGCTCCCTTAGCTCACAAAACTATTGGAACATATCCAATGGGTACACTAAGATTTAGTATCGGCTATTTTAATGATGAAAAAGATATTTATTATACCTTAGATTGCTTAAATAAAATACTTAAGTAGTTTATTTATATAAAACTAATAAATTAGTATATAAAACCTCCTTTTTGATAATAATTACAAAAAAGGAGGTTTTATAAATGCCTAAAATTATCCTTGATTCTTTAGATTTACAATCATCTTTTAAGCTTAGAGATAGTTTATGTGTAGAACTTATTCCCGCTATAAAAAGCAAAAGACAAGTTATCTTCTTATGCATAGGTACAGATAGATCTACCGGGGATAGTCTTGGACCTTTAATAGGTCATAAATTAAAATTTATAAATAGAAAGGGAGTTTCTATTTACGGTAATCTAGAATCTCCTGTTCATGCTAAAAACTTATGCGAAACTATAAAAGAAATAAATATTACTTATAATAATCCATATATCGTAGCTATAGATGCTTGTCTCGGTAGTATTCATAATGTAGGAAAAATAGTTTTGGATCAAAGACCTATATATCCTGGTTCTGCTGTTAACAAGAATCTTCCTCCTATAGGAGACTTAAGCATAACAGGTATTGTTAACATATGTGGCGCTATGGAGTTTATGGTACTTCAGAATACTAGACTTTATACAGTTATGCAACTTGCAGAAACCATATCCCAAGGTATATATCACTGTATTTTAAAAACTTTTGGTGGTAAAAAATCTTTAGATTCAAATCTTGATGATATTTTATCTAAATCCTCCCAGTTAAGTAGCCACTAATTTAAAATTAGTGGCTACCTAAAACATACAATTATCATATCTTGTTCTCAATATATGATCTATATCTTCATCACTCTTACTTCCTAAATCAATTACAAGAGGTCCTCTTTCATTACTTAAGGCTTTTATGGAATCCACAGAGCAACTATTATCATTTTTTAAATCACATACTATAACTTCTGTATCACTATATATTTTATCTTGTATTAAGTATCCTCTTTGCTCTAAATAAGACCTTAAACTATTTAATGTACTATCTACATATATCCTCATAGTAAAAACCTCCTTAAGGATATATTTACCCTTAAGGAGGTTTTTTATTCTTCGAAAAAAAGTAGACAGCATAAGGACTTTTATTTCTTATACTAATATATAACTATTATATTATATTAGATCCTAAATTGGAATATTTATTTATATGTTTATTGTTTGTTTGCTTACTATTTATTCATTGCTTCTTTTAATGCTTGCTGCTCTTCATCTGATAAATCATATCTTGATATGCCTTTATCTACTGGTTTAGCATAACATGTGCTCTCATTTCTTCCGAAAATACCAGTAAGTATAACCCCATCATTGTTTTCGTTAAGTAATGAAATAGAGAAGCTTAAATCACTTCCTACATCTTCAAAAGCTTTATATCTTACAACTGCTACTTTTTGTAGACAGCCTTTTACTTTTGAATCTATATAGTCAATCCTTTTATTACATTCATTAGCTATATCATTTGCATTATCTACTTTATCTAAATATGCTATTATAGCATCTTCTAGGTTTTTATTATTTGTTCCTCTCATTAATCTTCTATATTTACTCTCTAATTTTCCTAAAGAATTAAATATAAGTATGACTAAAATAAGTAATAATATAATTATAATTGATAATCCTATGATTATGTAGGGTGAAAAGTCTTTTATCATCTCTATTACATTTTCCAAAATTCATTACCTCCTAAATAAATGTTTCATGTGAAACATTATACCTGTAAAATATCTAGTATCCTTTGTAAATCTTCTTCTGAATAATATTCTATTTCTATTCTTCCTTTATTTCGTTTAGAATTAATATTTACTTTAGTATCAAATCTTTGCTGCAACTTTTCCTTTATATCAACATAATAAGGATTTATGGCTTTTGACTTTTCATTTTCTTCTTTACTTTTGCTATCCCTCATATTTTTCACTATATTCTCTAAGGCTCTAACAGATAAGTCTTCATCTATAACCTTTTGAGCAATAATATATTGAGTATTTTTATCACTTACTGCTAGTAATGCCCTACCATGGCCCTCTGATATTACTCCATCTATAAGATAATCTTTAACTCTATTATCAAGCTTTAGTAGTCTCATAGAATTAGTGATAGCAACTCTTGATTTACCTAGTTTTTTAGATAGCTCCTCTTGAGTTAATTTAAATTCTCTTAATAACTTTTCATAAGCTATTGCTTCTTCTATGGGATTTAAATCTTGTCTTTGAATGTTTTCTATTAAGGATACTTCTAAAACTTCTTTATCTGATAAATCCATAATTACTGCCGGTACATCTTTCATTCCAGCCTTTTTTGCTGCTCTCCATCTTCTTTCACCTGCTATTATTATATAATTATCTTTTTCTTTTTTTAAGATAAGAGGTTGTATAACCCCATACTCTTTTATAGACTCACTAAGCTCTAAAATCTTTTGCTCATCAAAATAAGTTCTAGGTTGATCATTATTGGGTTTTATTAAATTTATGGATATTAAGTTTGAACTGTTTTCCTTAACAACTATCTCTTCTTTTTCTTCTGGTATGAGAGCTCCTAATCCTTTGCCTAGCCCAAATTTCTTACTCATCTCTCATCACACTCCTTGCCTTTTTAAAAATTCTTTTGTTAATTTCTCATAAGAATCTGCACCTTTACACTTATCATCATATAACATTATAGGAAGTCCAAAACTTGGTGATTCTGCTAATCTTACATTTCTAGGAATATAAGTACTAAATACTTTATCTTTAAAGTATTTCTTAACCTCGCTTACTACTTCATTACATAGATTAGTTCTAGCATCATACATTGTCATTATGACACCTTCTATATCTAAATCTTTGTTTAATGACTTTTTCATCATTTGTATAGTTTGTACTAATTGACCTACCCCTTCTAATGCATAAAATTCACATTGAATTGGTATAAGTACTGAGTTTACTGCACTTAATGCATTAATAGTTAAGAACCCTAAAGATGGCGGACAGTCAATAAATACAAAATCAAAATCATCTTTAATTTCCTCAAGCTTATTTTTTAATATTACTTCTCTACCTTCCTTATCTGTAAGCTCTACTTCTGCTCCAGCAAGTTCCATGGTAGATGGAACTATAAACATATTTTTTATGAGCTGACTTTCTATTATTACATCCTTTAACGATTCATCTTCTGTTAAAACATTATATATGGATTTATTTAATTTTCTTTTATCTATTCCAAGTCCACTAGTAGTATTTCCTTGTGGGTCTATATCTATTGATAATACCCTATATCCTTGCATAGCTAGATATGCACAAATATTTATATTAGTAGTTGTTTTTCCAACTCCACCTTTTTGATTAAAAACGCATACTGCTTTCATAAATTCTATTCCCTATAAAAGCTATAGAGAAATGCACCTCCTCTTGTATACATATACTTATTATTATATATTTTAAAGTTTAATAATAAAAGGTACTTTCTGTAACAATATAAATTTTTTTATATATTTTATATTGTTATAAAGGAATATATAAAAATATTATGAAATAAAATTTTTATATATAACTAAATAATAAAATTTATTCTATTCTATTTATAATCTTTATTATTTAATTTGTTATTATATGAAAGTTTCACGTGAAACTTTAGTTTATAAATAGACCATATAATAATTAAAACTAAAACATCCCATACCATTATCTAATATATATTCAAAGATTAAGTTTTGAGATGTTTTATCTCCATATATTGTTATAAGTTATAGTGAAAAATCAATAAAATTTATTTATAAATTAATTTTTATATTTAAAGCCCTCTATAGGGGTTTTTTGTTCAAGACTTATCTTATGCACTACTTAAAATCCAAGATTTTAAAGAGCTTAAGTGCATGTATAAGTTAAGATT
>NZ_JBFNEO010000192.1:0-5362 GCF_040797585.1 Clostridium sp. | reverse complement strand
CCCCCTTCCTCTTAAAAGGTGGGGGATAACAGTTACTACGCCCCTAGATTAACTCCTCTAACCTTCAGATGATGAAAAAAAACACCATCTGAAGGAAGATTCCTTATATTAATTCATAATAAAAAGACTGCTACAAATAATTTCAGAATTATTTGTAGCAGTCTTTATTACTATAAAAATATATTTACGAAAAACAAGATAACATAAAATTACTTTGTTTACATGAATTAATTCACTCTAATATGAAAAGTTATTCTAACTCATTCAATACTTTTATGATTTTATGCTTTTACTATATAGATAAACTAAAAAGTAACCTTATAAAACCTTTATAGCATTATTCTGCAGATATTATTTGCAAACTCTACTGGATCATTTATTGATAACCCTTCTATAAGTAATGCTTGATTATATAATAAATCTGTATATAGATTTAACTTATCCTTATCTTTCTCATAAGCCTCTTTTAATGAATTAAATATCTGGTGGTTTATGTTTATTTCTAAAATCTTATCTGCTTTTATACTTTCATTATTAGGCATGGCACTTAGGATTTTCTCCATCTCAATTGAAAGTTCTCCGTCATTTGATAAACATACTGCATGGTTTTTCAGTCTTTTTGATGCTCTAACATCCTTCACTTTATCTTTTAAGATATCTTTCATATATTCAAATAGTTCTTTATTATCTTTGTCCTCAGATTCAGAAGAATTGTCCTTCTCATCATTTTCTATACCTAAATCACCACTTGATACAGATTTAAATTCTTTTTCTTTATAAGCCATTAACATTCTTATAGCAAATTCATCTACATCATCTGTAAAGTATAGTATTTCATATCCTTTATCTAATAAAAGCTCTGTTTGTGGCATCTTTTCAATTCTTTCATTAGATTCACCAGAAGCATAGTAAATATATTTTTGATCTTCAGCCATTCTAGAAACATACTCTGCTAAAGTTACCATCTTCTTTTCTTTTGATGAGTAGAACATTAATAAGTCTTGAAGTAAATCTTTATTAGCTCCAAATTCGCTATAAACTCCATACTTTAACTGTCTTCCAAAGGACTCATAGAATTTCTCATATCCTTCTCTATTATTTTTTAATATGTTCTCAAGCTCATTTTTTATTTTAGTTTTTATGTTCTTAGCAATTAACTTTAATTGTCTATCATGTTGAAGAATCTCTCTAGATATATTAAGAGATAAATCCTCAGAATCCACTATACCTTTAACAAATCCAAAATAGTCAGGTAATAGGTCTCCGCATTTATTCATAATTAAAACTCCACTTGAATAAAGCTCTAGTCCCTTTTCATATTCCTTAGTATAGAAGTCATATGGAGTTTTTTCTGGAATAAATAAAATTGCATTATAGCTTACTGCCCCATCAACACTAATGTGGATATGCTTTACTGGTTTATCAAATCCGTAGTGCTTTTCAGAGTAAAAGTTCTCATAGTCTTCCTGCTTAAGTTCATTTTTATTCTTTCTCCATAAAGGAACCATGCTATTTATAACCTGCTCCTCTATATACTCCTCAAACTCACCTTCAGTGCCTTCTTTAAGTCTATTTTCAGTTATATCCATTTTTATAGGATATCTGATAAAATCAGAGTATTTTTTAATTATGGATTTTAATTTATATTCATCTATATATTCATCAAAGTTTTCATCCTCTGTATTTTCTTTTATCTTAAGTATAATTTCTGTACCAACGGAATCTTTCTCACATGGTTCAATGGTATAACCTTCTACCCCTTTAGATTCCCACTTATAAGCTTCATTGCTTCCAAAAGCCTTACTTATAACTGTAACCTTATCAGCCACTAAAAATGCAGAATAGAAACCTACTCCAAATTGACCGATTATATCATAGCCTTCTTTTAGTTCATTTTCCTTTTTAAAGTTTAAAGATCCACTCTTTGCTATAACCCCAAGGTTATCATCAAGCTCTTCCTTTGTCATTCCAATACCAGTATCTAAAATTCTTATTGTTCTATTCTCTTTATCCGGAGTAATTTTAATATAGTAGTTTTCCTTTTCAAAAGTAATAGAATCATCAGTTAATGCTTTATAATAAATTTTATCAATTGCATCACTTGCATTAGATATAAGCTCTCTTAAGAAAATCTCCCTATGAGTGTAAATTGAGTTAATCATAAGATCTAAAAGTCTTTTAGACTCTGCTTTAAACTGTTTTGTTTCCAAAGTAAATCTCCCCTTTCAAAATCAACAACCATGGAAAAATTTTATATGTTAGCACTCTCATCATTCGAGTGCTAACTCCTATTTTTTATATAACATATTTAAAATATTATGTCAATATCCTCTATACTCATTACATATTATAACTTTTACTTATATCTTTTAAATATTACAAAGAATAATGTCTATTGACTTTCTTTTTTGTAAATTATAATATTCTTATCTTTGAACTTTAATATATTTTCAACTATTGCTTTAATTTAATTATATAAATTAATCTTTTATTCTATAGGGTTTTTGATTCAAAACTTATCTTATGCACTGATTAAAATCTAAGACTTTAAAGGATTTAAGTACATGTATAAGTTAAGATTCAAGCTAAAAACCTATACTTAGATTTTTAAAATAAAAATTGTTAATTTAACTCTCTGTGCTAATTAAATTAGTATCTTAAATTTAATTCTTCTTTCTAAATTCAAAGAACTCTTCAACAAGATTCTGAGGAGAGTAAGAAACAAAAACAAAATCTAGTTCTGTATCATTTATAAACTTTAAAATATCCTCTTTATAATATCTTGGATCTATTAAATATACATCAGAGCATACTGATGAAAAGAATGATATTAATGGAACTGCTAAAGAATCCTTTATGAATAATACCTTTAATCCATCCTTATTCTCCTTATTTTTAATATGAGCAAAGGGCTGATTCCCATAAAGATATGAAAAATATTTATCTGCTACTATGCCATATACATCATATTTTCTAATGGGATTCATTGCAATCAGCGCCTCTTCAAACCTTCCAGTAAGAGTTCCCTTGGTAAAGCTATTTTCAAAATAAAAATCATAATCAGTCTTAAACTTAGGATATATTAAGGAAAAGTCATCTCCCTCCGTATAGTACTTTCCTGTTTTTCGTCCCATGGACCCAATAAAAGAATTATCATACTTAATTATATTATAGTTATTAATATCTCTATAAAAGTTATTTTCATCAAGGTTCAAACCATATTTTTCATTTAAATTTTTAACTACCTGTCCAAACCCCCAGAAGGAGGTTTCAATCTTCCAATGATGGTCTGTATTAAAAAATAAGTCCTCTCCTTTTATTCCACTTTCTAGAATCCCCTCTCTTAAATCTATAGAATCAATGCCATAGCTACTTAATTCTCTTAAAAAACTATCAGTAGTTTCATTATTATGATGATAAGGTATACCTTTAGGAAATTCTGTATGCCCTTCTATATATTTATCAGGTGTCATAAGGTATATAAGTTCTTTCTCTGAATCTTTTATCCCATCTTTAAGATCCTTTAACTTTCTTGTGATATCTTCTGTTGGATTCCTTTTATCTGTAAAATAGGTGAAATGTAATTTTCCCTCTGTATCCTTCACCACTTCAAAATTAGATATTTCATTTTTCCCCATGAGCTTTTGCATATATCCATAGCCCTCAATAAACTTATATTTTCCATATATATTTTCATTAATTGTGTTCTCTATACTTGAAATATACTCCTTTAAAGAAGAAACTTGTGTTTTTTTAACTGCTTCTTTAAGAGGGGTATAACTTTTATATAGGTTTAAGAAGGAAAATGTAAATAAAAATATGATAAAAAGTATTGTTGTTATAAATTTTTTAATGAATTGCCTCTTCATATTTCAATCTTGCCTCCTTAAAAATTAAAATATATAAATGGATTATAAGTACCCTTTGTCAAATAGGATACACATATTATAAACAATGCCATAATTACAAAGGGATATCCAACTTCAAAAAGTATACTTCCTGGCTGTCTCTCTACAATAAATTTGTTCATCCTCTTTGCTATGGGAATTGAAAATACAATTCCTGCTATAAAAAACACCCCATATTCCTTTAAAAACATAAATGTATAATCACTCCAAAAACCTTTTCCTAAAAATCCAAACATACTTGAGATGAACTCTCTAGCCTCAATAAGATCTTTAGATCTAAATAAAACCCAATTCAAATTAACAATAAATAAGGTATATATATTACGAAGAATCTTATAATCTATCATCCTATCAATACCAAAGAACTTTTCCATGGAAATAAAGATAAAATTAGAAAGTCCCCATAATACAAATGTCCATTCAGCTCCATGCCATATCCCTGTAAGAAGCCAAACCACAAATAAATTACGTATAATTTTATCCTTGTTCTTTACCCTAGATCCTCCTAATGGAAAGTAAACATAGTCTTTAAACCATGTTCCAAGGGATATATGCCATCTCCTCCAAAACTCTGTAACGGATTTTGATATATAGGGATAGTTAAAGTTCTCCTCGAATTTAAATCCAAACATTAGTCCAAGACCTATAGCCATATCAGAATATCCTGAGAAGTCAAAGAATATTTGAAGAGTATATGCAATAGATCCAATCCATGCAAGACTAGTTGCTATGCCACCATCTCCATTCATTTGAAAAATCCTATCTGCAACTATTGCCATGTTGTTAGCAATTAAAACCTTTTTTGAAAGTCCTGTAATGAATCTACAGGTACCTATAGATAGCTTTTGCCAAGTTTCTTTTCTGTTGTCCATTTGTTCTGCTATGGTATTATATCTCACTATTGGTCCTGCAATTAGCTGGGGAAAGAATGAAATATATAATGCAACATAAAGGGGGTTCCTTTGTACTTTTCCATCCTCTCTATAAACATCTATTACATAAGACATGGCTTGAAATGTAAAAAATGAAATTCCTATAGGTAATACTATATTAGGAATATAAAAATTAAGACTTGTCATTTCATTAATTGTTCTAATAGTAAATCCAAGATACTTAAAAATAAAAAGAATTCCTAAATTAATAGCACAGGTTAAAATAAGTATGAATCGTGATGCCAACCTTCTTTCTCTATACTTATTAACCATAAGTGCAAATATATAATTTAACATAATAGATGCTATCATAATTAAAACAAACCATGGTTCACCCCAGGCATAAAAAAATAAGCTTGCAACTAATAAAAGAATGTTTTTAAGTGGCTTTGAACCTTTTAGTATATAATATAAAATTAGCACTACGGGCAGAAAGTAAAATAAAAAAACTATACTTGAAAAAAGCATGAAATTCCCCCTTTATAGCTTGTATAATTTCTAAAGAGCTAGTAATTCTATGAG
>NZ_JBFNEO010000191.1:0-5377 GCF_040797585.1 Clostridium sp. | reverse complement strand
CCAAGATTTTAAAGAGCTTAAGTGCATGTATAAGTTAAGATTCAAGCTAAAAACCTATAGATATAGATGTACTACATCACACCTTAAACTAAATCACTAGGTACCATTATTTAAAGCTTATTCAAAGGTTGAGTTTTGAGGTAGTTTATCTATAGTTTCTACTTTGCTCTATTATATCCCAAAAACATATTTAACTTAAGTATTTACTATAATTCTTTATATAAATTTTAAAATAATAAAAGGAATGTTTCACATGAAACATTCCCTTTATTATTTTCCTTTAGGTATTCTTACTGTAACCTCTACAAACTCATCTAAATCTTTAGATTTATATTGAGCATTTATTCCGTACTTATCAAATACCTGTTTTATAGTGTTTATATATATCTTAGAAGAAAATACTCCTTTTATTCTTTTTTTACCATCAGTAGCTAATTCTTTATTAGCAAGCTTTAATAATTCTTTTTCTATAAGTTCCTCTGTCTTTTTTACATTAAGGCCTCTTTTTACTACTATATCTAATATATATAATTGCATTTCTTCATCTGGTAGTTTTAATAAAGCTCTTCCATGTCTCTCAGTTAGCTTATTATCTAATAATACACTTCTTACTTCATCAGATAGTTTAAGAATTCTTAATTTATTAGCTATGGTAGATTGCTTCTTTCCTATAAACTCTGCTAATTGATCTTGAGTATATGAGTGAATCTTAATTAAATTATAATAAGCTTCTGCTTCCTCTATAAAATTCAAATTCTCTCTTTGTATATTTTCAAGTAATGCTATAGCCGCAGAATCTTTCTCATTTATTTCTACTATTATAACTGGCACTTGTTTTAATCCAGCTTTTTTCGCCGCTCTAAGTCTTCTCTCTCCAGCTACTAATTCATATTTATTATCATAACTTTTCCTAACTGAAAGAGGCTGTATTATCCCATAAGTTTTTATTGACTTAGATAATTCCTCTATAGCCTCTTCATCAAAAACCTTTCGTGGTTGATATAAGTTAGGATAAATTAATTCTGGATCCACATAACAAACTTCATTTTGCATACCCGTACCATCCCTCGCTATTTTCCTTATATTAACATTTCTACATATAGTAAAACTTTTCCTCTTTTTTATTAGAAAAAATTTAGGACAAATAATTGTCCTAAATTCTATATTTTGTTGTTATTTGATAGGTTTCTTGCTTATGCTACTTGCTTTTCTTGGATAAACTCCTGGAGTTTCCTTTACTTTTTTTATTATAACTAAATTATGATTTAGGTCTGTACCATCAACCTCTACAGGTATTACAGTCTCAAGTTTTCCACCTAATGTTCCTATAGCATTTTTTGCTTCGTTTAACTCTTCCTCTACTGCTGGACCTTTTAATGCAACAAAGTATCCCCCTACCTTTACATAAGGTAAACATAGTTCACTTAATACACACATATTAGCAACTGCTCTTGAAGTAGCTATATGAAACTTTTCCCTATATTCTTTCTTTCTTGATACTTCCTCTGCCCTACCATGAAGAGTCTTAAAATTATTTAATTCTAATTTTTCTATAACATCATTTAAAAAGTTTACTCTTTTATTTAATGAATCTAAAAGAAGTATATTAGTGTTTTCATTCATTATCCCAACTGGTATTCCTGGAAACCCAGCTCCAGTTCCAACATCAATGATACTTTCAGCTTCTTTAAACCCTTGAAATTTAAATGCCTTTATACAGTCTATAAAGTGCTTTTTTATTATCGCCTCATCCTCTGTTATAGCTGTTAAGTTTATTTTTTCATTCCATTCCTTAAGTAAATCTTTATATAAAATAAACTTATTATATTTATCCTCATTGAATGACATCTGAACATCATCACATGCCTTTTTCATAAGATCAAAATAAATCATATACATCCTCCAATAGGTTAATTGTTATATTTATGCTCTAGATATATTAAAAGTACAGATATATCTGCTGGTGAAACCCCTGATATTCTTGATGCTTGCCCTATACTAATTGGTCTTATAGAAGTTAACTTCTGTACTGCTTCTATTCTTAAACCCTTTATATTATTATAGTCTATATCATTTGGCATTAACTTCTTCTCAAACTTTTTGAATTGATTAACCTGATCTAATTGTTTTTCTATATATCCTTCGTATTTAGACATAATCCCAACTTGTTCTTCAACATCTTTTGGTAATTCAGGTCTTTCTTTATCTAATGGCTTTACCATCCAATAATCAAGTTCCGGTCTCTTTATTAATTCGTATAAACTTATAGGTTTCTTAAGCTCTGCTGAATCTAAACTTACTAAAAATTCATTTACCTCTTTTTTATTAGTAATCTGTAAATTCTTTATTCTCTCTACCTCTTGCTCTATTTGTTGTTTTCTAAACAAGAATCTTTCATATCTTTCATCAGATACTAATCCTACTTTTCTTCCTATCTCAGTTAATCTTAAATCTGCATTATCTTGTCTTAAAAGAAGCCTATACTCTGCTCTAGAAGTCATCATTCTGTATGGCTCATTTGTTCCTTTTGTAACTAAATCATCAATTAAAACACCTATATATCCATCTGATCTAGTTAATATTAATGAATCTTCTCCTTTTACTCTAAGAGCAGCATTTATACCTGCTATAAGCCCTTGAGATGCTGCTTCCTCATATCCTGATGTTCCATTAAGCTGACCTGCTCCAAATAAGCCATCTACCTTCTTAAGCTCTAAGGAAGGCTTTAATTCTAATGGATCAACACAATCATACTCTATAGCATATCCTGTTCTCATTACCTCTGCATTTTCAAGACCTGGTATTGTTTTTAACATCTTTAGCTGTACTTCTTCTGGTAATGAACTAGACATTCCTTGAACATACATTTCTAAAGTGTCTTCTCCCTCTGGTTCTATAAATATTTGATGTTGAAGCTTATCTGGGAATCTCATTACTTTATCTTCTATTGAAGGACAATATCTTGGTCCTATCCCTTCTATTTCCCCATTATAAAGAGGGGATCTATTTATATTTTCTGTTATAACTCTATGTGTTTCTTCGTTAGTATAGGTTAACCAACAAGATACTTGTTCTCTATCTACATTTTTATTCATAAATGAGAATGGTACTATTTTGTCGTCGCCCTTTTGTTCTACCATTTTTGAAAAATCTACAGATCTCATATTAACTCTTGCAGGAGTTCCTGTTTTAAATCTTCTTAGTGATATACCAAATCTCTTTAAGGTATTTGTTAGCTCATTTGCCGATGCAAGACCGTTTGGACCACTATCCTGTCTGAACTCTCCTATTATTATCTTACCTCTTAAATAGGTTCCTGAAGCCACTATAACAGCTTTTGTATTATAAGTAGCTCCTGTACTTGTAACTACTCCACTTACTTTTCCATCAGTAAGCTCTATATCTATAATCTCACACTGTTTTACATCTAAGTTCTCTTGATTCTCAAGTACGCTTTTCATAGTGTCTTGATATCTCTTCTTATCTGCTTGAGCTCTTAAAGAATGTACTGCTGGTCCCTTTGATGTGTTAAGCATTCTAGATTGGATAAATGTCTTATCTATGTTAGTTCCCATTTCTCCACCTAAAGCATCTATTTCTCTAACTAAATGCCCTTTAGCAGTTCCCCCAATATTAGGGTTACAAGGCATCATAGCTATACTATCTAAGTTTAAAGTTGACATAAGGGTTTTCATACCCATTCTTGCAGAAGCAAGAGCTGCTTCACATCCAGCGTGTCCAGCCCCTATTACAACTACATCATATTCTCCTCTTAAGTACTTTTTCATAATACACCTACTTTCCTATACAGAATTCTGAGAATATCTTATCTATAATATCCTCTTCTAAAGTTTCTCCTGTGATTTCTCCTAAATTCATCCATGCAGCTCTAACATCTATGGACGCTAAATCTATAGATATTCCAATATCTAATGTATCAAGAGCTGCCTTACATCTTTCTTTTGCCTTATATAAAGCTTCTTTATGTCTACTATTAGTTATCATTACTTCTGTGGCAGAGATTGCTCCACTAAAGAACATTGATTTTATCTTGTCTTTTAATACTTTTACACCTTCTCCTGTTTTAGCAGATATAGTAAGTATATTTTCTTTATTTAAACCTTCTAAATCTTCTATATAAAGTTTCTTGTCTAAGTCAGCTTTATTTAAAATAACTATGTGCTTTTTATCTTTTATATATTCAATTATTTCCCTATCTTCATCATCAAGTTCTCTGCTTAAATCTAACATAAAAACAATTAAATCTGCTTCACTTATTTTCTCTTTACTTTTTTCTACACCAATCTTTTCAACAATATCCTCTGTTTCTCTTATCCCTGCAGTATCTACTATTTTAACTGGTATACCACTTATATTTATATATTCTTCAATTACATCTCTTGTAGTTCCCGCTACTTCCGTAACTATAGCTCTCTTTTCCATTAAAAGACTATTCATAAGGGAGGATTTTCCAACATTAGGTTTGCCTACTATAACCATGTTTAACCCTTCTCTTAGTATCTTACCTTCATTTGCTGTAGATAAAAGACCTTCTATGTCTTTTATTATATCCCTTAAACTCTCAGATACTTGATTTCCTGTAATTTCTTCAAGATCATCCTCTGGGAAGTCTACAGTTGCCTCTATGTGAGCTATGGCTCCTAATAATCTATGTCTAATCTCATTTATCTCTTTTGATATTCTACCTTCACTTTGAAGAAGTGCAGATTTCATAGATAAATCAGTTTTTGCATTTATTAAATCAATTACTGCTTCTGCTTGAGTTAAGTCAATTCTACCATTAAGAAATGCTCTTTTAGTAAATTCTCCTGGTTCTGCATTTCTTGCTCCATTTTTTATGACTTCTTCAAGTATTCTATTAGTTGAAAATACTCCACCATGACAATTTATCTCAACAGAATCCTCTGCTGTGAAACTTCTAGGTCCTTTCATATATGAAATTATTACTTCATCTAAAACCTCATTAGTTTCCTTATCAATAATATGTCCGTACCTCATTGTATATGGTTCTATATCATTTAAAGGTCTATCATTTTTTCCTTTAAATATTGATGATACAATCTCTAAAGCTTTAGTTCCTGATAGCCTTATTATTGAAATTCCGCCTTCTCCAATAGCTGTTGCAATAGCTGCTATTGTATCAAAATCTCTCATATAAATCCTCCTTTTTATAATATTCCATTTTATCACATAAACCCTTAAATTATAATGGTTTCAAACAAAAATCACTAAATAATAGTATAACCTAAAATACTATTAAAAGAAAATTTTTTTATTTAGTTATTTATATTTTCGCCCTTAATATTTTAAACTATTTTTTTATTACTTTACAGGCTGAATTTTATACCATTATTAC
>NZ_JBFNEO010000190.1:0-5410 GCF_040797585.1 Clostridium sp. | reverse complement strand
TGTCTTATGCTAACCTAACTTTTTATTATAATTAAATATTAAAATAGACTCGCTCATATATTACTAGAACCATTAAGACTAAACTTTAAACTGCAATAAGTTTACAGGCTATTTAATAATATACTAATTAACTCCTTAACCCAATAAATTCTAACTAGATAATCTAACTATTACACGAAGTTAATTTAACTATTATGCCAATTAAAACTTAAAATGTCCTTAATTAATTATTTAGAACTACAAAATACTAAAGTTAAGTATCTAAAAACCTCTAGCTTTAAGATACTTATTAAACTGACAAAATAAATTAACTTATTATAAATTTATATCCCTCTTACTGATTTAAATACATAGAACTAATAAATAGAAGTCACCCTAACCTTCAGATGCCATCTGAAGGTTAGGGTGACTTAATCTAGGGGCGTAGCAACTGTTATCCTCCACCTTTTAAGAGAATTGTGGTATTACAGTTGGTAACTATAAGATAAAATTAGGACATATGATTCTTAACACTTTAAGATCATATGTCCTAGGGTTTAAAGTTTAAATTTATCTACTTGATTTTTAACATCTTCCGTAAGATCTTGAAGGTTTGCTGAAGCTCTAGCTACCTCATCACTTGATGCCCCAAGTTCCTGTGCTGATGCAGCCACTTCTTCTGTAGTTGCTGCTATTTCTTCTGATATGGCAGTAGCATTTTCAAGCATTAATACTATATTGTTTTTATCCTCTACCATATCCTTAGAGTCTTTATTAATAGTATTTATTTTAGGTGATATATCCATAACTAGTTCTGATATATCTTTAAAGGATGTTATAGCATTCTCTATATTTCCTATTCCATTTGATAAATCCTCACTCATTAAGTTACTCTTACCTACTATATCTTCTGTTTCATTTAATACATTATCTATTACCTTTGATATATCTTGAGATGATTCCTTACTCTGTTCCGCAAGTTTTCTTATCTCTTCCGCAACTACTGTAAATCCTCGTCCTGCCTCTCCTGCTCTTGCAGCTTCAATTGCTGCATTTAAAGCTAAAAGATTAGTCTGCTCTGCAATACTATTTATCATAGTTGTTATATCATTTACAGTCTTTATGTTATTCTTCATGGTATTTATAGATGTCACAAACTCATTAAATGAACTACTTAAGGTTGCCATAGATCTTGCAAGGGATTCCATATCTCCATTGCTCTTCTCAGCCTTACCACTTATATCATCAGCCATAGAATTCATTTTAACTATTTCATTTAAAGTATTATTCATTTTATCATCAAATACTAAAAGAACGTTATTTATCTGAAGTAATTCCTCAGATTGCTTTGAATTACCAGATGCTGACTCTTGTATAGCGGAGCTTATACTTTGAATAGAAGACACAAACTCCTCTGATAAAGCCGCAAGACTTGTTGCTTGATCTTCCACATTATAAGAAGTATTTTTGACAGAATTTATCATCTCTCCTACTGATTTTTTTGTATCCTCTACAGCTATATATATTTCGCCAATTTCGTCTCTTTTTATATCCTTTATTTCATTAAGGGTAAAATCTCCTGTTGCCAATAGCTTAACACTATCCTTAACATTATTAAGTCTCCTACCTATTCTAGTAGATACAACATAACCTAAAAGTAGCCCTAATATTACTGCTACTAAAGTTAATACCATTAGTGTATTTACAAGGTTACCTAATCCTGATAGCATATCTCTTTCTTCTGCATTTATAGCAATAGACCATCCTGTTAATGGTATAGGTGCATAACCTATAAACTTATGTTGGTCACCATAGTTATATTCTCCTACCCCAGCTTCCCCACTAACCATACGCTTTTCAATCTTTGCTAAAGGCTCTAGACTCTTATCAGTTTTAGCATCCTCCATGGTATTATCCATTTTTTCAACTAATTCTTTATTATTGTGGGCAATAACTGTTCCTTCACCATTAATTATATAAGCACTTCCTGATTGTCCAAATTTTATTTTGTTTGATATAGTTGAAAAATCATTTCCGTCTCTTATAACTACCAATACTCCTGTTATACTATCTCCAGATTTTATAGGAGCACTATATGCTACTTCTAAACTATTATCCACTTTACTTAAAAAAGGATCAGATACATAAGATTTTCCCTTTAAAGCTTCTTGGAAATAATCTCTTTCTCTTATATTTACATCCATTCCTCCAGTAGCTATATATCTACCGTCTAAGTCTGCTATTCCCACCATTTTGTGACTATACTTATCTTGGTTTTCTTGTAGTACATTTAGCTTTTCATCCATGGAAAGGGTTTCATCCTTAACTGCCTTAGTCATAGATAAAGTCTCTGCTATTTTAAGGTTTCCATCTAAAGTTGATTGTAAATTTGCTGCTGCTTCTTTTGCAAACTCCTTTAAAAGTATTTGTGAATTTGTTGTTAGACTTTCCTTACTTATGAAATATGCACCTAGTGAAAGACTTAAACTTAATAAAATTACTAGGACTAAGCTGTTTATCATAAGCTCTTTTTTTATTCCTTTAAGTTTACCCATTTTCTCCCTCCTTAGCATTACGACATCTATAAAAATAAATAGTCAATAGATTTATATATTCTAACTTCTTATAAAACGAATCTTCCTTCAGGTAGTGTTTTTCCAACCATCTGAAGGTTAGATAAGTTAATCTAGGGGCGTAGCAACTGTTATACCCCACCTTTTAAGAGGATGAGGGTGTTACAGCTCCTAGCCATAAGATAGAACGAATCTACCTTCAGATGGTGTTTTTTCAACCATCTGAAGGTTAGATAAGTTAATCTAGGGGCGTAGCAACTGTTATCCCCTACCTTTTAAGAGGGAGGGTGTTACAGTTCCTAGCCATCAGATAAATTAAACTATATATCTACTGATTTAATATCAAGTGACTAAGAATAGATAAATTATTCACCTATTCTCATAACCTTTGACTCTTTATTTTTCTAGATACCTGATAGTAATAAAAGCCTCATTTTTTATTACTAAATTTATATTATATGTAGTAAACATATGATAATATAGTCGTCGATTTTTATCAATTCTTTAGAAAATTTATTTTTTTCTGTATATTTTTTGCTTTTTATAAAAAATAGGATTAGGGTATATGGTGTCTATCCCATATACCCTAATAATTAAATCTTAAATTTATCTATATTAATTTTAACATCCTCTACAAGCCCTTGAAGATTTGATGATGCATTAGCCACTTCATCACTAGATGCTCCAAGTTCCTGCGCTGATGCAGCTACCTCTTCTGTGGTGGCAGCTATTTCTTCTGATATAGCAGTAGCATTTTCAAGTTTCTCTACTATATCATTCTTATCTTCCACCACATCCTTTGAATCATTATTAATTGTGGTTATCTTAGGCACTATGTCCATAACCAAGTCTGATATATCATTAAATGACATTATGGCACTTTCTATATTTCCTATGCCTTCTGAAAGATCATTACTTATAGAATCACTCTTATCTACTATATTATCAGTTTCACTTAACACATTCTCTATTACCCTAGATATATTTTGAGAGGATTCTTTACTCTTCTCCGCAAGCTTTCTTATCTCCTCTGCAACTACTGTAAATCCTCTTCCTGATTCTCCTGCCCTTGCTGCTTCAATTGCTGCATTTAAGGCTAGAAGATTAGTTTGTTCCGCGATACTGTTTATCATAGTAGTTATATCATTTACAGTTTTTATATTATCCTTCATGGTATTTATAGATGTAACAAATTCCTTAAATGAGTTACTTAAATTAGCCATTGACCTTGCAAGAGATGCCATATCTCCGTTACTTTTTTCGGCTTTCTCACTTATGTCTTCCGCCATGGAATTAACACTAACTACTTCATTTAAAGTATTATTCATCTTAGTATCGAAAACTGAGAGCACTGTATTTATTTGAAGAAGCTCATCAGACTGTTTTGAATTCCCTACTGCTGCCTCTTGTATAGCTGCACTTATACTCTGAATAGATGATACAAATTCTTCTGAAAGAGCTGCAAGACTAGCTGACTGCTCTTCTACATTGTAGGAAGTATTTTTTATAGAACTTATCATATCTCCCACTGCTTTTTTTGTTTCCTCAACAGCTATGTATATTTCACCAATTTCGTCTTTTTTAATATCTTTTATTTCATTTAAAGTAAAGTCTCCTGTAGCTAATACTTTTACACTTTCTTTAACCTTATTAAGTCTATTACCTATCTTATTCGCCACAAGGTAGCTTAATACTATACCTATAAAGGCAGCAGCTAAGGTTAATAAAGTCAATGTTCTTACTAAACTATCAAGACCTGATAACATATCATTCTCTTCAACATTTACACCAATAGACCATCCTGTTAAAGATATAGGAGCATATCCTATATACTTTTGTTTTCCATTATATTCATACTCCCCTATCCCACTTTGTCCATCAGCCATCTTTCTTTCAATCCCTGCTAAAACTTCTAAGCTCTTATCAGTCTTAGCCTCTTCCATGGTATTGTCCATTTTCTCAACTAATTCCTTGTTGTTATGAGCTATAACTGTACCCTTACTATTTATTATGTAAGCACTTCCTGTTTCTCCAAACTTTATCTTATTAGATATATCTGAAAAGTCGCTTCCTTCTCTTATAATTACAACTACTCCTTTTATATTACCATTTTCTTTAATAGGAGCACTATAAGCCATTTCTAATGTATTATCTATTTTACTGTAAAAAGGATCTGAAATATAAGAATTTCCTTTTAAGGCTTCTTGAAAATAATCTCTGTCACTTATATTTGTTGATGACCCATCAGTCCCCCTAGTGTTTCCTTGTAGATCTACTATTCTAATTTTCTTATGTTTGTATCTATCTTGATTTTCTTGAAGTACACTAAGCTTCTCCTCTAAAGAATAAGAATCACTTTGTAGGACTTTTGACATGGATAAAGTTTCTACTATTCTTTGATTAGCTACTAAAGTAGACTGTATATTTTGTGCCGCTTCCTTAGAAAATTCTTTAAGTAAGGCTTCTGAATTTTTTATAAGACTATCTCTACTTATAAAGTAAGCACTTATTGATAGAACTAAACTTATCATAAGTACTAATCCTACACCTCTTATTATTAATTGTCCTGTTATGCCTTTAAATTTTTTCATAAACTTCTCCTTAAACTGTAAATTTATTCTTATTCCATTTTGCTGTAGATCTAAAACTTCCCTTAGATCTACAGCATTATTATACGAATTCTCAATCTTATCTATAACTTATTCAGCGATAACTTAAGTTTCTTCTTTTGTACCTTTCCCTATTTAAGTCTAAAAACCCTATAATTTTGCCTTAAAAACTTCTTAGCTTTTCATTTAATTCCCCTCCAAATTTATGTATAATAACATCTTTTTCAATATTATTCCTGTACTTTCTAC
>NZ_JBFNEO010000189.1:0-5411 GCF_040797585.1 Clostridium sp. | reverse complement strand
GTTTTTGATTAAAAACTTATATTATATACTACTTAAAATCCAAGATTTTAAAGGGTTTAAGTATATGTATAAGTTAAGATTCAAGCTAAAAACCCTATAGGAGAAGTGAAATTATTCATTTTTTTATTTATATATTTGGAGGGGATAATATGAAAATATTATTATTAGAGGACGATGAGGCTTTGGCATTAGGAATAGAATTTACTTTAAAGGGAGAAGGGTATCAAGTTATAAGGTGCTCACTTGTTAGTGAAGCTATTAAGATTTTTCAAGAAGATAAATTTGATTTAGCTATATTAGATATAAATCTTCCAGATGGCAGTGGGTATGATGTCTGTAGATTTATGAGGGAGAGAAGTAATATACCTATAATATTTCTAACTGCATTGGATGATGAAGTGAATGTAGTATTAGGACTTGAAATAGGAGGAGATGATTATATAACCAAGCCTTTTAGGGTTAGAGAGCTAGTATCAAGAATAAAAGTTATATTTAGGCGTTTAAATAATGATAATGTGGAATTAAATTATTTAAGGTCAGGAGACATAGAACTAAATAAAAAGACTGCTACTGTAAAGGTAAGAGGAAAAGAGGTACTTTTTACCGCTCAAGAATATAAGCTTTTATTAATTTTTATGAATAATCATGGAAGAGTTTTAGAAAGAGATGTAATATTAGATAAGCTTTTAGAAGGGAATGGAAGCTTTGTAGATTCTAATACCCTTTCTGTTTATATAAAAAGAATTAGAGAAAAGATTGAAGAAAACCCTAAGGAGTTAAGGTATATTTCCACAGTGAGAGGTATTGGATATAAATGGGGTGAGGTAGTTAGTAAGGAGTAATAAATATGCGTTATTTAATAAATAAAGAGGTTAGAGTTTCTTTAAAATATGTAATAATCATTATATGCATAGCTTTAGGGCTGAATATTCTTTTTCTGAATATAAAGTTCGATGAAATAAAGAAAGGCTATATAAGATCACAGGAAGCTTTAGTGGGACGAATTTATAATATTAATCCTTCTAATATAGAAAATATAATACCTGTAATAACAAAAGGATATAGTAAAGAAGATGAAATAGTTGGTAAGGATATATTAAAAAATTATGGATATTATGAAGACTTAGAGGTGGAATTTGTTCCAGAAATTTATAATGCTTTAAAGGATGCCAGGCTAAATATTATAATATCATTTATTGTAAGTGGATTAGTGATACTTAGTATAGTATATCTAAGCTTTAAGTCAATTTATAATAATATAATAAGTCTAACAGAAGATATGAAGCAGGTTTTAGAAGGCGATTTGAGAGACAACAGTAGTAATATGGAAGGGGATCTTGGTAAATTAGAGTTTGCATTTAATGATGTTAAGAAAAGACTTAGAACTAACATAGATAAGTTAAGTAAAGAGAAAATATTTTTAGTTGAATTATTGTCAGATATATCTCATCAACTTAAGACTCCTTTATCTTCTCTTATGGTGTTTAATGATATATTAAGCGAAAGAGAGCTTTCAATGAGTCAACAGATAGACTTTCTAGATAATTCTAGAATACAACTTAATAGAATGGAATGGCTTATAAAAAATCTTTTAAAGCTTGCTAAGTTAGATGCAGGAGCAATAGTTTTTAATAAAAAATATGATAGTTTAAATAAAAGTATAAAAGAGTCAATAGAAGCCCTTAATCAAAAAGCTTTAGATAATAAGATTAGAATATTATTTAATGAAGAAGAAGTTTTTATGGTTCATGATAAAGAATGGTTCGAAGAAGCATTAATTAATATTATAAAAAATGGAATAGAGCATAATAAAGAAGGAGGGTATGTGAAAGTATCCTTAGAAGATAATTCTTTATGTAATAAGATTATTATTGAAGATAATGGGGACGGAATAGATAAAGAAGAGATATCAAAAATATTTATAAGGTTTTATAAAAGTAAAAATAATAGGAGTAAGGAATCTGTGGGAATAGGATTAGCCTTAAGTAAATCCATAGTGGAATCTCATGGGGGGATAATAGAAGTAGAAAGTGAGTTGGATATGTTTACAAGATTTACAATTACTTTTTTAAAGTATTAAAGTAACTTATTATGATAGTTAAATTTTAAAATAGACTCAATGGCTGATTTAAGATTTTAAGTTACAAAACTCAGCTTTTGAATTTAGAGTTTTTTATATATCTTATATATCTTATATATAAAGATAATTCACATATAGAAATTTATTTATATATAAGAATATATGTTCTATTAATAGAATACATGTGATAAAATTTATATATGTTTTCCGTGACAATTTTTAAGTTATGCATGTGTTGAAAACATAGTGTAACAAAATGAAAATTATGGATATAGGGCAAACATTAAGTTAATAAATCCATAGAATTTCTAACTGAAAACTCATTTTATACATTAATTAATATCTTCAATTTTCAAGAGGTTAATTAATGTATAAGTTAAGATTCAAGCTGAAAACCCTATAATGCCTTTAAAAATAAAGTTACAAGGAGGTTTATGATAAATATTATGGAAGAATTTAAGATTGTTTCAAAATTTAAGCCAAGAGGTGATCAGCCTCAGGCTGTAGATAAATTAGCTACTGCTATAGAAAAGGGAGATAAGTTTCAAACTCTTCTTGGAGTTACAGGATCAGGTAAAACTTTTACCATGGCTAATATAATAGAAAGAGTAAAGAAGCCAACTCTTGTTCTTGCACATAATAAAACTTTAGCAGCTCAGTTATGTTCAGAGTTTAAAGAGTTTTTCCCTAATAATGCTGTAGAGTATTTTGTATCTTATTATGATTATTATCAACCAGAAGCTTATGTTCCTCAAACAGATACATTTATAGAGAAAGATGCATCTATTAATGATGAAATAGATAAATTAAGACACTCAGCTACTTCTGCTCTTTTGGAAAGACGAGATGTAATAATAGTTGCTTCAGTATCCTGTATATATGGACTAGGTAATCCAGAGGAGTATAAAAAACTTACCATATCATTAAGACCAGGTATGGTAAAAGACAGGGATGAAATAATAAAGAAGCTTGTAGAGATTCAATACGAAAGAAATGAGATAGATTTTTCTAGAGGTACATTTAGAGTACGTGGAGATGTTTTAGATATTATACCAGCTTCGTCTAGTAGCAAAGGAATAAGAGTAGAGTTTTTTGGAGATGAAATTGATAAAATAAGAGAGTTTGATGTGTTAACTGGAAATATATTAGCTGATAGAAAACATATTTCCATATTCCCAGCGTCTCACTTTGCTACCTCAGCTGATAAGATTGAAGGTGCAGTAAAGGAGATAGAAGGAGAACTTGAAAATAGGCTTAAAGCCTTAATATCACAAGATAAGCTTTTAGAGGCTCAAAGATTAAAGCAAAGAACGAATTTTGATATAGAAATGATAAGAGAAATGGGATATTGTAGTGGAATAGAAAATTATTCTAGAATATTTGATGGAAGAGTGCCAGGTAGCCCACCTCTTACTCTTATGGACTATTTTCCAGATGATTTCTTACTGTTTATAGATGAGAGTCATGTAACTATGCCTCAAGTTAAGGCTATGTATGGAGGAGATAGATCAAGAAAGGACTCACTAGTTGAGTATGGATTTAGACTACCTTCTGCTTATGATAATAGACCATTAAAGTTTAACGAATTTGAACAAAAGTTGAGTCAGGTAGTCTTTGTAAGTGCAACACCAGCTGCCTATGAGATGGAACATTCAGAGACTGTAGCAGAACAAATAATAAGACCAACAGGACTTTTAGACCCAGAGATTGAGGTAAGACCTATAAAGGGACAAATTGATGATTTATATGAAGAAATAAATAAAACTATAGAGAAGGGATTTAGGATTTTGGTTACTACTCTTACAAAGAGGATGTCTGAGGACTTAACCAAATATCTTAAAGAGCTTAATGTAAAAACTACATATCTTCATTCAGATATAGACACTATAGAAAGAATGAAAATAATAAAGGATTTAAGAACAGGGGAGTTTGATGTTTTAGTAGGAATTAACCTACTTAGAGAGGGACTAGATATACCAGAGGTGGCTTTAGTTGCTATATTAGATGCAGATAAAGAAGGATTCTTAAGATCAGAAACAGCTTTAATCCAGACCATAGGTAGAGCAGCAAGAAACTCAGAAAGTAAGGTTATAATGTATGCAGATACCATAACTAGATCAATGGATAAAGCAATTAGTGAGACAAATAGAAGAAGAGAAATACAGATGGAATATAATGAAAAGCATGGAATAGTTCCAACAACGGTAAAGAAAGATGTTAGAGAGATAATAGAAACCTCGACAGTAGTAGATGATAATAAAGAGACTAAGTTAAAAGAAAATATTATGACAAAAGAAGACATAAAAAATCTTATAGATGGATATACTAAGGAAATGATGGAGGCAGCTAAGAATCTGGAGTTTGAAAAGGCCGCTAAACTTAGAGATCAGATTGATGAGCTGAAAAAGAATTTATAAAATTTAATTTAAAACTATTTACATTATAACTTATCAGTTGTATAATTAAGATAAGTTATTAAACGATAATTATTATCTATTACTTAAGTTATTAGGAGGTTTTTGTATGTTAGTTGAATTATGCATGAACAACGAAGGTCATGAGGAAATAGAAAAGTTAATAAAGGAAAAAGCGCCAGATACAGAAGTAGAAATTCAAGGATGCTTAGGATATTGTCACGTATGTGCTACAGGAAGAAGCTTTGCATTTGTTGATGGAGATCCAGTAGAAGCAGAATCAGCGGAAGAATTAGTAGAAGAAATACTTTCTAAATAGTTATAAGAAACTAAAAACTCTAGCTCAATAATGAGTTAGAGTTTTTTATATTTGGGGACGGTTAACAACTTTTTTTATTAAAAACAAATAAATTAAAGAATTAATTCTATTAGTACTGGGGACAGTTAACAATTTATTTGATTTTTAAAAGTAATAAATTAAGGTGTTAATTGCAAAAGGATTTAGAAATAGCTTAAGTTTAAGAATAATATCATATCTTCATGTCTATAATCCATGTAAGGAGAGTGATATTATGCCAAGGTTGGCGAGAGTTAAGTGTGAGGATGGTATATATCATATAATGGTTAGGAGTATAAGCGAAGTAAATCTTTTTAATGATAATGAAGATAAATGTAAATATATGAGCATATTAAAGCATTATCAAAAAATGTATTTATTTAAAGTATATGCTTATTGTTTAATGAGCAATCATGGTCATTTTATAATAGATGTTAATGGAGCAGATATTTCTAAAATAATGCATTGTATAAATTTTAAATATGCTAGATACTTTAATACAAAATATAAGAGACATGGTCATCTGTTTCAAGATAGGTTTAAGAGTAAGTTAATAAAAGATGATAGATATTTATATACT
>NZ_JBFNEO010000188.1:0-5416 GCF_040797585.1 Clostridium sp. | reverse complement strand
AAAGGAGCCGCCTTCAAAAATGATTTTTAATCATTTTTGAGACAGCCCCTTTTTTTATTCTAAACCATAGACAAAAAGAAGTTATTGAGATATAATTTCATTAGAAAATCATTATCACTTGAATGGAGTGATCTTTATGGAAATTACTAAGGATACCTTAATCGGAGATATATTAAATGAATATCCAGAAGCGATGGATATATTTGAGCAGTTTGGTTTAAGCTGTGCTGCTTGTTCTTCATCCCAAAGGGATACTCTGCAAAACGCATGTGATATGCATGATGTTGACCCAGAGGTATTACTATATGTATTAAACAATTAAGAAAGAGAAAGTCTTTAAGGCTTTCTCTTTTATTTTATATTATAGAGGTAATATCGTGTATCTGGAACTAAGATTTAACCTACAATAAGTTCATATTCTATTAAGAAATTGAGTTTTCATGGGATATACATAGATATAAATTTTATATCTATAAAATCTATTAAGAGTCATCTGATTTATAGGGAGGAATACCTAAAAGTTTATCTAAGGTAACTATATTAAAGTTATTCTCCTTTAAATAGTCTATGATTAATGGGAGAGCCTCTGCAGTAGCTTCAGTATCTAGAGAGGTATGCATAAGAATAATATCTCCAGGTCTTATGTTATCTGTTACATTACTTAATATATTATCTTTATCTCTTTTAGACCAATCAAGTGTATCTATAGACCATAATGCAATTTTTAAGTTTCGTTCCTTATATTCATCTAAATTACTTATAGCTCCGTAGGGAGGACGAATTATATTTGGTGTTTTACCAATTAAATTTTTAATCTTATCATCTGTAGTGTCTACCTCCTTAGCAAAATCTTCTTTTGAAAGCTTGCTTAAGTCTTTATGAGTAGTGGAGTGGTTTAAAACTAAGTTCCCTTCTTCAAAAGTTCTCAAAGCTATCTCAGGGTATTTATCTATATTATCACCTAGAAAAAAGAAGGAGGCATTGACACCTTTATTTTTTAATATATCTAAAACTTTAGGTGTAACTTTATTATCAGGACCATCATCAAAGGTTAGGGCTACGTTTCTAGAATTTTCAGGACCGTTAATAAATATTAAATCCTTATTTTTATTAGCCAAATCCACTATGTATTTTCTCCATATATCCATAGAATCCTTAGAGGCTTCTGATAGATTAGAGGACTCCCCTAATATAGGATAGTAGGAAGATGAATCATTATTGTTAATTTCAGATATTCCTTTTACCTCAGAGGAAAACTTATTATAAGAATCACAGCCACATAGTACTAACAAAGGAATTAATATAAAAGCTATAAATTTTTTCATAATAGATGCTCCTTAATATATATTTACTCATTAGTTTACGTAGTTAGATGAAAAAGTATTCTGCACAAAAGTTATATAAATATTGAGAAATTTTTTAACATTTGTTAATAAACATTTACTTATCTAGGAAGTAGGAGTAAGATGTTATACAATTTAGTTAGGGATAAGTAAGGAGGACAATATGAGTATTTATGAGAAAAAATATGAAGTCTGTTATTATGATGTAGATTTATTTGGCAAGTTAAAATTATCAGCTCTAATGAATTTTTTAGGAGATATTGCCACAGAACATAGTGAAAAATTAGGAATAGGTATAGAGTTCCAAAAGGAAAACAATAAGGCATGGGTTCTTTATAAGTGGGATATTGAGCTAAATTCTAATATCTCTTATGGGGAGGAAATAACAGTAAGGACGGATACCTATTCTTTTAGAAAATTTTATGCTTATAGAACCTTTGAAGTGTTAAATAGTGAAGGGAATATAGTTGCAAAAGCAAAATCAATGTGGCTTATGATAGATATAGAAAGAAGAAGGGCAATAAGAGTTCCAAAGAAAATATGTGACGCTTATAATGTATCTTGTGATTTAGAGCTTCCAATGGGTAATGTAAGAAATTTTAAGGGAAAAGAAGTAGGTAGGTTCTATACAGAATATGATCATATAGATACTAATAATCATGTGAACAATGTTAACTACATAACTTGGGCAATAAATAACACTCCTATGGAAAAATTAGAAGTATTATTACCCGAAAATATAATTGTTATTTATAAAAAAGAAGCTAAGTATAAGGACTTAATAAGAGTTGAAACTGAATTCTTAGAGGAAGATAATGTTGGTCTTTATAGATTTAAAAATCAAGAGGATGAGGAACTTAGTATAATTGAGATAAAATTTAGTAAAAAATAAAGATGCTACTCAGCATCTTTATTTTTGTCATAAATACTTTTTGAAACCTTAAATCCAGAGCTCCAAGCCCATTGAAGATTGAAACCACCGCAATCTCCATCAACATCTAATACCTCTCCACATAGATATAGGTTCTCCATTAGCTTAGATTCTAAAGTTTTATTACAAATCTCTTTTGTGTTTATTCCTCCACAAGTAACCTGAGCATTGTTAAAGGGATTAGTTCCGATTACTCTAAACTCCCATGACTTTAATAGCTTTATTATTGAAGATTTCTCCTTAAAGCTTAGACTATAGCAAGGCTTATGAATATTGTCTACAGTAGCTTCTTTAAGGAGGATAGGAATTAATTTTTTATTAATAAGTCCTATAAAAGCATTAAAAACGCTTCTGTAAGAGAAGGTACCAAAGTGATTATCAATAAAGGCAGTTAGGTCTTCTAGAGACTCATCAGGTATCATATCTATATTTATCTTTACTTCTCTGCTTTTATATAAAGCCTTAGAGGCTATTCTGCTTAATTGAAGTATAGGAGGACCAGATATACCATAGTCAGTAAATAAAATTTCACCATACTCCTTTCTCATAGCCTTTCCATCGACGAGAATTTCAGCATATCCATTAAATTTAACACCAGATAATGCTTTTAAGCTACTATGATCAAGCTTTAACTGTACTAATGCAGGTAAGGGCTCAATTAAACCGTGACCTAGGGATTTAAGTAGGGTATAACCAGATCCATCAGAACCTGTGCTTTGGGCAGTTTTACCACCACAAGCAATAACTAATTTATCACAACTATAGGTATTATCAGAATTAGTTATTGATATTATATACTTACCGTTTTGTTTTTTTATATTACGTACCTTATGATTAAGATACACTGGGATTTCTCTCTCTTCTAGAGCAAATCTTATTATATCTATAACAGAAGAAGCTTGAAGAGACATAGGATACATCTTACCATTTTCTAAGGTCATTATAGGAAGACCAAGACCAGAAAAAAAGCTTAATGTATCCTCTACAGAAAAAGATGATAGGGTATCAATGAAAAAATCCTTCTCATCGCTGTGGTAGTTTATAAAAGGATATTTTATAAATTCATTAGTTATATTGCATCTTCCATTACCTGTTGTAAGAATTTTTTTGCAAATTCTATCTGTTCCCTCTAAAATAGCCACATACATACCAAAATCTTTACAGTTTATAGCAGAGAATACACCGGATGCTCCTCCACCAATTATAATAATATCGTGATGTATCATATTTAACTCCTTTTGTAACCTAAAGTATATAAGTTTTCTTTTCTATCTAGTTTCACTTTAAAATCTTTTCTTAAATTTTCAACCTTTGATTTAACAATATTACATATAACTAACCCTTCATTATTGAAGTTATGGCATAATACATCTCCAAGAGGAGATACTACCATAGAATCACCACAGTAGGTTAAGCCATTAGAAGCTCCTACTCGATTTACTCCTAAAATATAGCATTGATTTTCTATAGCCCTTGCTTTTAAGAGAGTAGTCCAGTGATATGATCTCTCCCTTGGCCAGCTAGCAATAACTATTATACAATGGCTATCCTTAGATAAAATCTGAAATAATTCAGGGAATCTTAAGTCATAGCATATAGTGCTTCCAAATTTTATACCTGATATAAAGGTTGTTATAAATTCTGATCCACCTAAATAATGTTCTGATTCTTCACCAAAAGAAAATGGGTGAATTTTTGAATAGGAGGACATAACCTTACCTTGAGAAGATACTATTACTAGGTTATTTTTAGCTTTACCTTGAAATTTTTCAATATATCCAAAGGCTATATTTATACCAAACTCTTTGGAAATCTTAGAAAACCATAAAACTGTAGGGGATTCGTTTAGAGATCCTTCTCCTAGATTAAGGGTGTCCATAGAAAATCCTGTTAAGGTCATTTCAGGAAAAATTATAAATTCACATTTTTTTAAGGATGCTTCTTTCACAAAGGTTAACACTGTATTTTTATTAAAGTTTTTATCTTCCCATAGTATATCCATTTGACATAGTGCTATTTTCATAAATAAATCACCACCTTATAGGAAAAAATAAATATAGGGTATAACAAATATTAATAAATACATTATACCATTTAAAATACATGGGAAAAATAATATAATATAAGGTAAGAAAAACATTATCAATAAATATAAATTATTAATTTTAAGGAGGTATAATTTTATGAAAGCTAAAGATTTTATGACTTTTAAAAAGTGGGCAGTGGTTGGAGATGTTACTAATGACAGTAAGTATGCATATAAGATTTTAAATAGATTAAAAGCAGCAGGGTATATGGTAGAAGGGGTTAACCCTAAAGGAGTTCAAGGAGCTTTTAACTCTTTAAAGGATGTTCCTTATACTATTGAAGTGTTAGATCTATGTATAAATCCAATTAGAGGATTAGAAATATTGAAAGAATCTAAGGAGTTAAACATACAACATGTATTAATTCAACCAGGAGCAGAGAGTGATGAGATTCATGATTATTGCAGAGAAAATAATATAAAGGCAGTAGATGGATGTGCCTTAGTTGAGCTTTCAAATTTATAGAAGATCATAGAATTTTAAATATAAGAATCAATTTATTAATAAATTTTATTTTTTAATTTATGATTTTTTAGATGAAATTATAAGCTTAGATTAAAATTTGAAGCCCTATATATAGATGTACAATATAGAATTTAATCCTTAAACATGATATGAGTCATAGTAGCTTAAAGTTTAATTTAAGGGATGATTTAGTACATCTATATATTTAGAAGTAGCATGGATTTTTTCCATGGAAAGATTTTAAACTAAGAGTTAAATTAAAAAGAAAGTCTTTTGATATAATTATCATAAACCTAAATACTATTAATATTTAGATCTTTTATAAAACCATACTAGTGGGTAATAATACTTAATACTATTGAATATTATTGTATAAAATTAAGTGATTTAGTTGTACTTAATATTAAGTGCAACATTAAATATTAAATATTTACAAAAAATAATAAAAAAGTTTTTAAAAATATATTGACATGAAAACTTGTTTAATGTATTATAATACATGTCGAGAAGCTCAAAAAGCTTTTGAAGAATTATATAAGGCCCATTGGTCAAGCGGTTAAGACACCACCCTTTCACGGTGGTAACAGGGG
>NZ_JBFNEO010000187.1:0-5561 GCF_040797585.1 Clostridium sp. | reverse complement strand
CACTGAAAATGATTCTATTGATATCTATAAGGATGAACTAAAATTATTCCCTTTATTTAAAATTCCAAGAGGGCTGCTTAATTTCATATTAAATGAGGAGCTTAGCATTATTAATAATAAAATGGATCTTCTTATTAACCAGAGAATATCCCTTGAAGAAAAGCTTGGATAGTAGTTAACTACTATCTCCTGGCTTTAATTTTTACAAATAAACTTTTTCTTATAATACCTGAAAGTAATAAAAATACTATGAAGTTATTAAAATTCAATAACTTCATAGTATTTTTTCTTGTATAGATTATTTATTTAACACCTGTAGATTGTATACCTTAATTTATATACTTAAAATTTTCTCTAATTATATCTTTAAGTTATAGTTGTATTTACTTTATTATCTTTAGATTTTATTACTACCTTATTTTCATCTTTAAGAGCCTTTATAATAGATATACAGGCCAATATCATTACAAATATAAAAGGAAATGCCACTGCTATGGAAGCAGTTTGAAGAGCCTCTAAACCTCCAGATAATAATAAAGCTACTGCAAAAAGAGCTTGTATAACTCCCCAAAGTATTTTTCTCCTATTACTTGGATTTAAATTCCCATTTGAACTTAACATTCCAAGAACAAAGGTAGCTGAATTAGCAGAAGTTATAAAAAATGTACATAATAGAACTACTGCAATTATAGATATTATTGCTCCAAATTTATAATTAGAAAGTACTACAAATAGAGCAGTATCTGGTTCTAAGGCTATATTTTTTAAAACATCAATACTTAGTTTATTTGAAAGATTTAATCCCATACTTCCAAATACAGAAAACCATACAAAGGATGCTAAGGATGGAGCCACTATAACCCCCATTATAAATTCTTTTATAGTTCTACCTTTAGAAATTCTCGCTATAAAAGTACCTACAAATGGTGCCCAAGCAATCCACCAAGCCCAATAAAATATTCTCCAGGTTCCAAGCCATCCATTGTCGCCATAAGAGTTTATCTTAAGACTATCCTGTATAAAATTTTGTACATATTCTCCTAAGCCATTAACTAAAGAGTTAATCATAGGGATCTTCGGTCCTATGAATATACAAAAAAGTAATAAAACAAAAGCTAAATATAGATTAATATCAGATATTAATTTAATCCCCTTCTCCACTCCACTTACTGCAGTTAATATATAAATAACTGTAACTATTAATATTATTATTAACTGTACTTTGTAGTTCTTAGGAATATCAAAAAGAAAGTTTAATCCACTATTTATTTGAAGGGTTCCAAGACCTAAGGATGTGGCAACTCCACCAACTGTTGCAAATATAGCTAGTATGTCTATAAGTTTACCAATAGGTCCATTTGCCCTTTCTTCTCCTATTATAGGTATAAATACTGAGCTCACAAGGGCAGGTTTATTTTTTCTAAATTGAAAGTATGCAAGAGCTAGTCCTAAAATACTATAATTAGCCCAAGGGTGAAATCCCCAATGCATAAAAACAGATTTCATTGCAAAATTAGCTGCCTCAGGAGTTCCAGCAGAACCATATGGAGGATTTGTAAAGTGTGCTAAAGGCTCTGCTACTCCCCAAAATACTAATCCTATTCCCATACCAGCTCCAAACAACATAGCAAACCAAGAAAGGGTACTATATTCTGGAGTAGAATCATCAGGTCCAAGCTTTATTTTTCCAAACCTACTAAAGGCTAAGAATAGTGCAAATATAACAAATATAAGCATAGAAAGTAAGTAGGCCCATCCAAAATATTCAGTTAAATATTTCATTACACTACCTGCTATACTTTGGAAACTTTCACTGGCTAGAATTCCCCAAAGTACTACTGTAATAGATAATAATAAGGATATATAGAAAACTTTATTATTCTCTTTTTTCATAAGGCTCTCCTTTCTAAAATTTACCAGCTTAAATTTTAACTTTAAATACTGTTTGTTCTTTTATATCTTCAGTTAAAGCGTTTAATGCCACTTCTACCCTATGACTTCTTAACTTTAACTGTTCTTCCTTACTTGTAGAAGGATCTCCTAAAGGATATGGAATTGAAATAGTTGGAACTATTTTATTAGCTCCTACAGTTTTAGATACTGGAATTAAGTTTGCCATCTGGACAATAGGAATTCCAGCTCTTTCTATTTCTTTTACCATGGTTGCACCGCAACGTGTACAAGTTCCTCATGTGGAAGTAAGAATAACTCCATTAACTTTATCCTCTAATAAATAAGGAATAATCTCCTCTGCCATTCTAGCTGCTTCCCCTTGAGTTGTTCCAGTACCTACAGTGGAATAAAAATAATCATGAAGCTTTCCTATTTTCTTTTCTTTCTCAAAAGCTTTTAATACATCTATAGGAACTATAACATCTGGATCTCTATCAGCAGCTGATGGATCAAATCCAGCATGAATAGTTTTATATACTCCCTGCTCTAAATCATTTATCTTAGATATATCATATCTTCCCCATCTAGTAGCTGAAGCAGATTGTATCCTGTCTGGATTATCAATTGGTACAATTCCTCCTGTGGTAACTACTGCTATATTAGCTAGAGATAGGTATTTTATAGGTGGGGCTATTGGAACTCTATCTGCCTTTGGTATAGGTAATTCTGATACATAATCTTCATCATTTATCTTTTTAAGAAGCATATCTATAACCCTATCTACTGCTGATTTTCCATCCTCCCTTAATACTTGATGCCTTATTCCACGTCCATAGTAACCTTCCTCTTTTGCTCCTTTCTTCTCATCTCCTCTTAGAATCTTATCTCCAAATAGAGCCATACTCTCTATATCCTTCTTCATTTTTGCTGCACTATGACCACCTTTAAAAATGTACATATGCTCTCTAAACATTTCTACTCCTGGATTTTCTTCATGCATAGAAGTTATTACAGGAACATTAAATTTTTCCTTAACTGCCTTGCATATTTCTCCACATGCTACTCCATATCTTCCCGCCTGAAATGCAGGTCCTGCAAAGAATATATGAAATTTTTTATCTTCTAGAAAATTTAATATACTCTCTACAGCTTCTTTAGTATTAGAGCCCATAAAATTATCTCCACATATTATAGTGTGACTTACTTTAGCTTCTTTCAAAATCTTATCTAATTGCATTGCTGGTCCAACTGTACCTTCTCTTATCTCTGGTGGAAAATCTGCCTTATCTTCTCCACCTATTTGTCCAAAGAACTGATTTACATAAAGTATAGCTTTTTTCATAATACGCCCTCCTAAAATTCCACCATAGTTTTTCTTGACCAACCTACTACTTGATCTCCACAAAACATTGAGTTATTCTCCATAATTATTGAGCCGTCTTCCCTCACAGAAGGTCCTAAAACTTCATCATCTGCCCATCCTCCAGAAAGTCCATCTCTACCTAAAGCCTGCAGTTCTCCAAGAACTATATCCATAGGTGGAAGTTCAATAAGTTCTGAAACGTTTCCACAAGACACTATAGCATTTGCCTTTTCATCTAAAGATACAAGAGGCTGAGATTTCCCATCTCTTCCTGTACATTCATTAGTTAATCCAACAGTTTTTATTCCTTCATTTTCTAAGGCTACTATACATGCTATAAAATCTGCATCTGGATTTCCATAGCCTTCTTCTGCCACAACTGCCGCATGAGCTCCTAAGTTTCTTGCCATATTAGCTACAAATAAAGCAGCTCTTTCTTTTTGATCTAATGCAACATTAAGATTAGACATTATTATCCCTAAAAAGTTTATGGTATCTCCATGCTCTTTATATAATCTTTTAATCATAGGAAAGTTTTGAAAATCATAAGTACTCCATTTTGATGAACAAGGCATAAAGCTTCCTGATACCATAGCTCCATCTAAAACCTCATTGGGATGTATAAATGTTGGTAACATTCTATTTGTATCCCATCCATAAAGTAAATCGTTATACCCAAGCTCCTCCATTTGCGATTGAGGTTGAAGTACTAAGACTACATTTTTTAAATTTTTAGTAGCATCTTCTCTCTTTGTTATAGGTTCAAGATTAAACCTCTCTATATCTTCTGGTTCCTTATCCTTTACACTGGTTGCAATAAACTCTGCTAATTTATGGCCTGCTTTTCTAAGGGCATTATTCTTTTTCTGTTGCTCATGTTTTTCAAAATCCTCATCACTATCTGCAACTAAAACTAAATTTTTAAGGGTAGAAAAGTAAGAATACTTAGCTCCCACTCCACTCATATCTATAAGCCCATCTTGAAATCCTCCCCAATGCTTTCCAACCACAATTAAAGACATATCTTTTAAAGCATGACATGTACCATGTCCACATTTTGAAAGTTCCCCTGTATATCCTGGAAACAAAGGAGATCCATTTAACTTAATTCTTGGCTCTATGGCCTCTTTTACTGGTACTAACCTAACCTTATCCCCTGGTTTTACAATATAAAGATCTGCCTCTGTTATATGGCTATCCTCCATAACAAAATTTAAAGCTTCTTCTTTATTGATAGTTAATATTCCATTTTCAAATTCTGTCTTCTTACCAAACTTAATATCTCTAACATGAAAGTTTCCAATTTTTAAATTCATAGCTATACTCCTCTCTTATATTTCAAATATTCTTAAAATTATAATAATTTAATCATGATTATATTACCAATTCGTTTTTTCTATAATCATGATTATATTTTCTGACAATTGACATTTTTCAATATAATTAAATTTTCACAAGAATTTCTCTTGATAGATTTTATGTTTTTCTACAATAATCCTATATTTAATTTAAAATTCATGTTTTTTTACCTTTTAAAATAAGAAAAAACCCCTAAATTGTTTAGGAGTTTTAAGTTTATTAAAGTTTCCATATTAACATAATAATTTCTTATATCATTAATATATTACTTCATTATTCTTTTTAAATATAACATGAATTTTTTAGTCATCTCCTCAGGAGTTCCACATATTTTATTATTAATATATCTTGTAATCATAGCTTCATAGGTAAGTAATATTATTTCATTTAATTCATTTATATGGCTCTTATCTATAAACTCTTCCCTAGCACAAGATTCTAAAAGAAGACTATTTCTTACATATATATCTCCGCTTTCAATCATCTCTTTTGTTTCTTCATTAAGATCATCAGTTTCATGTTGAAATATTTTATAATAAGCTTTAATTGATTCATCTATAGATCTATTAAACTCTCCAAAAAACATGGTTTTATATATCTTAGGGTACTTAAAGGAATAAAGACAGAAGGATTCCCATATAATAAAAAATCTTTCCATAGAATTTCTGCTGTATTTAAGTTTATTCCCTATATCATTAGTATAATCCTGAAAATAATGAAAAACAGCAAAAAAAGTTAAGTGCTCTAAATTATCAAAGTAATTATAAAGAGTTGAACTATTATACCCTGCTCTAGAGGCTACCTTCCTTATGGTTACTTTCTCAATTCCCTCATTATCTATTATTTCTCTAGCTGCTTCTATGAAGTACTTCATCATACGTCTTTTTTTTATGTCTATTTTCTCCATGATATCCCCCTTAAATTCATTACAATAATAATCTACTTC
>NZ_JBFNEO010000186.1:0-5620 GCF_040797585.1 Clostridium sp. | reverse complement strand
GATACAGGAGTTCATGCAGAAGAGTACATAGCAAACTTTCAAACTAATTGTGATCTTAGCATAGAACTTATGTTAAACTATTTATATGAATTTTTACCAGAGGACATAGTTGTTAAATCAATGAAAGATACTACAGAGAGATTTCATGCTAGATATAATGCTAAGTCAAAAACTTATGTATATAGAATAAATAATAGCAAGTTCAGAGATGTATTTAATAGAAAGTATACTTATCATACTGACCAGAGTCTTAACTTAAATACTATGAGAGAGGGAGCAAAGTTTTTAATTGGAACTCATGACTTTCAGAGTTTTACTAGTTTAAAACCTAAGGGTGGTAAATCAACTATAAGAACAATTAATTACATAAATATATCAGAAAATAACAATATTATAGAAGTAGAAGTAAACGGAAATAGTTTTCTATGGAATATGGTAAGAATTATCGTAGGAACTCTCTTAGAAGTAGGAAGTGGTAAACTTAAGCCAGAGGATGTAAAGAAAATATTAGATGAGAAGAAAAGGGCAGAGGCAGGACCTATAGCTCAGGCTAAAGGATTATTCTTAAAAGAGATTAATTACTAAAAATTAAATTTACTAAAATTATAGGTTTTTTAGTTTGAATTTTAATTTATACCTGTACTTAACTACTTAAAAATTATATATTTTAAGGAGTATATAAAATAAGTTTTGACTTATTTTATATAGATATATCATATGGTCTCTGAAACTAAACTTCAATCTATTTAAATATTGAGTTTAGAAATAGTATATATTAAAACTTAAAAAAATAACATATCTAAAGACTACTAGATTACTATTCTTTTAGATATGTTATTTTTTAATTTAATAGATTTAAATAAAACTAGCATTCAATAACTTCTCGGCTTCCTTTTCAGTAATCTTTTTTATTAAGGACATTTCATCTATTAAAAACTTTCGTGCATTTTGTAACATTTGTTTTTCACTTGAATTAAGAGCTTTCTCTTTGTTCATATGAGTTAAATCATAAATAACCTCAGCACCATCTTCTAAAGAACCAGACTTTATTTTTTCCATATTGGATTGATATCTTTCTTTAGATGGAAGTACATCCTCAGGATTCCATTCCTTATTATGGAAGTTAAGTAGTATATTTTCAAGAGTTGATGCATCACTTATTAAACGCATATTAGAAATTTGTACTCTTTTTTCTGGAATCATTATCTCCATATTATTTGTAATCATCTTTATAATGTAATACTGTTGTTTCTCTCCAGAGAAATCCTTGTCTTCTATAGCCTCTATTATTCCTATACCTTGCATTGGATAAACTACTTTATCACCAACATTAAACAAATAACTCACCTCTATGTTATATTTCTTATATTCATTATAACATATGTGAAATTTTTTATCAAACTTAATATATTATCACAAAAAATATAGTGAAGTCAATAATTTTTAAGATAAAAATATCAACAAAAAAACTAAAAATTTTTTAAAGTAAATTTCTATATTAATAATAAATTTATATATAAAAATATATTAGAAAAGGCCTATTTTATATGGGGATTTATTAAGAGTAGTACAGATAGATTTATATATGAGAATATAATAAATTTATTATGTTTTTAACGTAAAATAGTTTTGCTAATATTATTAAGTTAATTATTAAAATATAAAGATATAATAAATAGTTAATATAGATAAACCATGTGATAATTGAAACTAAATCACCAACTAAAATTATTTAATCCGTATTCAAAGATTGAATTTTGAAATGGTTTATCTATAGTAAAATAACAGCATTTAAAAGTTATAGACTAGTGAATTTTTTAGAGGTAAAGTTAAAAAAATAACTTTTTTTATAAAAAACTATAGAAAAAAATAAAAAGTAGTGCTACAATAATACTGTAATCAGTTTCAAAATTTAATAGATAAATAAAGTGCAAGAGAATTATAGAGTTAAGCACAAAGTAGGGATATTATGCCCACTTTTTGCTTAGCTCTTTTTATTTTATCTAAAATTAATTAATACAATAAAACCTTACTTTAAATAAGAAATAAATAGATTAAATGTTATAGGAGGAGATTATATATGTATGATGTTGCAATAGTGGGGGCAGGAGTAATAGGAGCTTCAATATTTAGAGAACTAACAAAGTACAATTTAAAGGTAGTAGTAATAGAGAAGGAAAGTGATGTATCCATGGGAACATCAAAGGCAAACTCAGCAATAGTTCATGCAGGATATGATCCAAAGAATGGAAGCCTAATGGCTAAATACAATGTACTTGGTAATGAAATGTTTGAAGACCTATGTAAAGAACTTTCAGTTCCTTTTAAGAGAAATGGATCTTTAATAATAGGTTTTAATGAAGAAGATATGAAGACTATAAAAAAGCTTTATGACAATGGTATAAATAATGGAGTTAAAGAGCTTAGGATTTTAAATAAAGAAGAGGTTTTAGAAAAAGAACCTAATTTAGAGGGGGATGTAGTTGGAGCTTTATATGCACCAACAGGAGCTATAATTGGGCCTTTTGAATACACCATAGCTCTTATGGAAAATGGAGTAGACAATGGTGGAGAAGTAAAATTATCTTTAGAAGTTATTGATATAAATAGGGATGAAAACTTTAAAATAAAGCTATCTAATGGGAGCACTATAGAAAGTAGATATTTAATAAATGCTGCGGGAGTATATGCAGATAAAATTCATAATATGGTATGTGAAGAATCCTATAAAATCATTCCAAGAAAAGGGCAATATTTTGTAATGGACAAGAGTCAAGGAGAGGTAGTTAGCCACACAGTATTCCAATGTCCATCAAAACTTGGTAAGGGAATATTAATAACTCCAACAGTACATGGAAATCTTTTAGTTGGGCCAGATGCCATTGATATAGAAGAAAGAGAAGATTTTTCAACTTCTATGGATGGTCTTGAGAAAATAAGAGAAGTGGCAAGTAAGACTACTAAGGCGATAAATTACAGGGAGAGTATAAGAAACTTCTCAGGGCTTAGAGCTACTAGCGATAGATATGATTTTATAGTAGAGGAAGCAAAGGATGTTAAAGGATTTATAGATGTAGCGGGAATAAAATCACCAGGTCTTTCTTCTGCTCCAGCGATAGCTATTGGAGTTATAGATATATTAAAAAATTCAGGACTTAACATGGAAGTAAATAATAGCTTTAATCCTATAAGAAAACAAATAAACTTTATGGAATTGTCTAAGGAAGAAAAGGCAGAAATAATAAAGAAGGATCCAAGATACGGAAGGATTATATGTAGATGTGAAAACATTACAGAGGGAGAAATTGTAGATTCTTTAAAAAGATCCTTTGGAAACATGTCAATAGATGGAATTAAGAGAAGATGTAGACCAGGAATGGGAAGGTGTCAAGGTGGTTTCTGTGGACCAAGAGTACAAGAAATAATAGCTAGAGAATTAAATAAAGAAATAACAAGTATAACACTAGATAAAGAGAATTCTTACATTTTAACAGGTAAAACAAAGTAGGAGGTATGGAGTTATGAATTATGATTTAGTTGTAATAGGTGGAGGTCCAGCAGGACTAGCAGCAGCTTATGAAGCTTATGAAAATGGAGTAGAGAAAATATTAATTATAGAAAGAGATAAGGAATTAGGGGGAATACTAAATCAATGTATACACAACGGATTTGGGCTTCATACCTTTAAAGAAGAACTTACTGGTCCTGAATATGCAGAGAGATTTATAGACATGGTGGAGAGTAGTAAAATAGATGTTAAATTAGATACCATGGTTCTTGATATAGATAATAATAAGGTAATTCATGCCATAAACACAGAGGATGGATATATGACCATAGAAACAAAATCTATAGTTCTTTCTATGGGATGTAGAGAAAGAACAAGAGGAGCTATAAATGTACCAGGAGATAGACCAGCAGGGGTATTTACAGCAGGTGCAGCTCAGAGATATATAAATATGGAAGGATATATGGTAGGCCGTGAGGTAGTTATTCTAGGTTCTGGTGATATAGGACTTATAATGGCTAGAAGAATGTCTTTAGAAGGGGCAAAGGTTAAAGCGGTAGTTGAGCTTATGCCATATTCTAATGGGCTTAATAGAAACATAGTTCAGTGTCTTCACGATTATGATATACCTTTATATTTATCTCATACAGTAACTAACATAGTAGGAAAAAATAGGTTAGAGAAAGTAGTTATAGCTAAGGTCGATGAGAATAGAAGACCAATAAAGGGAACAGAAATAGAGTTTGATGCTGATACCCTATTATTATCAGTGGGATTAATACCAGAAAATGAATTATCTAAAAATGCTGGTATAGAACTAGATAGAAGAACTAATGGATTAATAGTTACAGAGAGTATGGAAACTTCAAAAGAAGGAATATTTGCTTGTGGTAATGCAGTTCATGTTCATGACTTAGTTGACTTTGTTACAGCAGAGGCAAAGCATGCTGGAAAGAGTGCTGCTAAGTATGCAAAAGGAGAGCTAAAAAGAGGAAATTATATTAATGTTAAAAATGGTAATGCTGTTAATTATACAGTTCCTCAAAAGGTATGTATAGATTCTGTAGAAGATAATTTAAGTATTTTCTTAAGAGTTAATAATGTTTATGAAAACAAGACATTAGTAGTTAAATGTGGAGAAGAAGTCATAGCTTCCTTTAAAAAGATACACTTACTTCCAGCTGAAATGGAGAAATTGATAATACCAAAGTCTAAACTAGAAAATGTAACTGGAGATATAGTAATTTCACTTGAGGATGGTGTTAAATAATGGAGAGAGAATTAATTTGTATAGTTTGTCCAAGAGGATGTAGATTAAAAGTCAATATAGATGAAAAAACAGTAACAGGAAACAGTTGTAGACGAGGAGAAGTCTATGGAATAAATGAGGTAACAAATCCAGTAAGAGTTATAACTTCTACAGTTAAAATAAATGGAGCATCCTTAAGAATGCTACCTGTAAAAACTGATGGAGCAATACCAAAAGGTTTGAACTTTAAATGTATGGATGAAATAGCTAAAGTAGAATTAGAAGCTCCTATAAAAGTAGGACAAGTAGTAATCGAGAATGTATTAGGTACTGGAATAAATGTTATAGCAGCAAGAACATTAAGGAAAATATAAGGTAATCCTTTGTGCTAGTTAAATTAATTTATTAAATTTATTAGTTTTTAGAGCATAAACCCTTATAATTTGTAAATTAAAACTAGAAAATTTATATTCTTTAATATTTAACTAGCCAATTGAATTAACTTATTTAAAATTATAAGAATAAATGATTTTAAAGCTTTTATTTAAAAGTTTATATTAGATTGAAGATAAAGATTTAAGGACTTTAAAAGACAATATATTAAGTTTGAAGAAATTTAAAATTTTTTCTACTTGATATATTGTTTTTTTATTTAATCAACTCCTTGTGATATTTAGATTATATATTTCAAATTTATCAGATTTCATAGGATGAATTTCTGCACCTTAAAATATAAACTTAGAATCTTAAAATACTTTAAGAGTTAATTATCACAACAGTTAATTTAGCTTCTTACATTAGTCATATTACTTATTAGATTATTATATTTTAGAAGTTAAAGTGCTGCATTTTATAGAATATAG
>NZ_JBFNEO010000185.1:0-5642 GCF_040797585.1 Clostridium sp. | reverse complement strand
GTATAAGAGTTTAGATAAAAAACAAACACACCATATAAAAATGACTGAAATATAATTATTTAAATAAATACTGAAAGACAAAATATTCATTGTGAAAATTAGTTATTTAACACTCTAATCCATTAATCAAATACCTATAAACCCACTATATTCTGTGATATCTCTTTCTCTATAATATTATTAGGTTTTATACTTAAAATATAATTCTTAAAGTTTTCTTCTACATCCTCTAAGGACTGTTGAAAAACTTCTTTAAAGTTTCTTTTAAATCCTATAGTTCTTAAAGTACTAAGCTGGACATAAAATCTCTTAAACTTATCCATACCAAATACTGATATAAGATACTCAGTAAAAGCCCCTGCTATAGGGTAAGTTAAGGTGTCACTAAGTCTACAAAACTCATTATTATTTATTAGGCTTCCTATATCCACATACTTATTATTTCTTAAATATTCATGTACCCAAAATCTATTCTCTATACCAAACCAGACCTTCTCAAAATACATGGCAAGTCCTTCTCTTATAAAGATACATTCTGGTATTCCTAAGGTGTTATAAGAAATAATATGAGCGTCCTCATGATATCCTATGCACTTATTACTTTCGTTATAAACAGCCCATATCTCATCTGGCATCCTAGAGAATCTATTACGAGGCTTATCACCAGAGCTTGCTCCAACCTCTTCCCTAGAATTGCATAAAAAATATTTTATTTTATCCTTCATAGAAACTTTAAGAACCTTACTTATATGTTTATTACATAATTCTTGAATTCTTACTATCTCATCTATATGCTCTTCCCCTAAACTATTCTCCATATAGTGAAATATATAGTTATCACTATGTTTTATAGTCCAATTCTTCCCCACAATTAAATCCCCCTTATATTTGCCTTTTAATATAACTAAAATAATCTTTATCTTATATATTATGCAAAAGTCTATGTAATCCTTTAACTATTAGGGAATTTAATACCTAAACTAAAAAAAGGATATACATTTGTATATCCTTTAATCTTCTTATGTAGACCGTGCACCTCATGTCGACAATAATCCATAAGCGTTACCCATACAGTTAGCTCAAGTCAGATTGATCCACGGCACACGAAAGTGACTACTTATCGCTGCTTCCTTCCGGATCTGACGAGGTTCATAGGCTTCCGTTGCGTGGGACCCAACTCTCAACACCACTTATATGGGCCAGGCCCTACGAATTAATGCCTCGATGAGGAATTCGACCCTGCTAAGGCGGGTTGCAGGTACAGGGCACCGCCAGCTCCCCATCTAGCACGGCAAAAATAAAATGGCGGAGAGAGCGGGATTCGAACCCGCGGTAGAGTTGCCCCTACACACGCTTTCCAGGCGTGCTCCTTCAACCGCTCAGACATCTCTCCATATTATTTATTATGCTATACATATTTAATTGTTACACTGGTTATTATAATACAGTATTTTTAGTAATGCAAGTATTTTTGCTAAAATATTAAATGGTATTTTATTATTAATAAAACAATTTAGCTATATTTATACATGGATATTATAGATAAACTCATTTATGGTTTTCATTATCGTATTCTATTTTCAATATATTATTATTATTATGCTTTTATTTGTAAATTTATAAATTTATATTATCTTAGAAGTATTTAATATTAATTTAAGAGTATTTTTTAAAATTAATAATATAATTAAACTATATAATAGAGTTGACTTTTAAGAGCTTAATATATAAAGTAGCAAAGTTAGAGGAGTGATTATTTGTGCATTATTCAATAAAAGGCGATACTTTTCCTGTAGTAATCTGTGAAATGACAGAGGGTGAATCTCTAATCACTGAATCTGGAGCTATGGGATGGATGAGTGAGAATTTTAAGATGGATACTAATATAAAGGGTGGATTCATGGGGGGTATCTCTAGGATGTTTTCTGGAGAATCCATATTTTTAAATACTTACACTTGTACTAATGGTCTAGGCTCCATTGCTTTTCCTTCTTCTTTTCCTGGTAAGATTATTGCAAGAGAGCTATCGCCTAATGAGTCTATAATATGTCAAAAGGGAGCTTTCTTAGCTGGTAGTGACACCTTGTCTTTAGAAATACATTTTAAAAAGAAATTAAGTTCAGGATTCTTTGGTGGAGAAGGCTTTATTCTTCAAAAGATAAGTGGTCCTGGTATTATATTTTTAGAATTTGATGGTTATATTGAGGAAATTCTTTTATCCCCCGGAGAAAAGTTAAAAGTTGATACAGGTAATATAGCCATGTTTGAACCTTCAGTTGGCTTTGATATAGAAATGATTAAGGGAGTTAAAAATATGCTATTTGGTGGAGAAGGTCTTTTCTTAACCACCCTTACTGGACCTGGTAAAGTATATGTTCAAAGTATGCCTATACAGAATTTAGCTGGAAGACTATCTCGCTATATGTATACTACTACTGAAAAATAAGCTACCTTCATACCTTGTTTAAACACTATATATTTGTAGTGTGTATCTTCTTAGTATTAGTAGAAAAGTTGTTTTTAGCCACAGATTTAAAACTTATATAATAAGGTTTACTGGTAATTTTAAGGCAATGTTTATGAAATCTATTCATTAACATTGCCTTCTTCTGATATAATTTAATATAAAGAGGGGGTAATTAAAAATGAAAAAGAAAGATATTTTGTGGGGTCTTGGTCTAATCCTTATTATTATGTTCCTAGTTTATCCTTCAACTCATCATATATTTGTTGAAGCTACTAAGTCATATCCTTATATTACAGGTTTTGTAAAGGTTTCCATTTTAGCTATTATGGGAGAACTACTTGCTATAAGAATATCTAATGGAGATTTTATCAAACCTAAAGGTTTTATTTTAAAATTCATAGTATGGGGCTTTATAGGCATGGTATTTGTAATTATGTTTGATTTATTCGCTAGTGGTGTTTTATCTCTAAAATCTAAGGGGTTACTACCATCTTTATCTAACCCAAGCCTAGATAATTTCATAACTGCATTTTTAACCAGTTCTCTTATGAACTTAATCTTCGCTCCTACTTTTATGGCTTTCCATAGAGTAACTGATACTTGCATCGATCTTGGTACCACTGACATAAACAAGGTTCTAGATGCTATTGATTGGCATGGTTTTATATCTTTTGTAGTTATAAAAACCATTCCTTTATTCTGGATTCCAGCTCACACCTTTACCTTTATGCTACCAGCTGAATATAGAGTTCTATCTGCATCATTTTTATCTATAGCATTGGGTACTATTTTAGCCTTAGCTAAAAAATCAAAACCTAAGGTTAACAAGACCTTAGGATCATAATTATAATTAAAATAATTTTTAGTATAAGTTTCTTGAGAATGCTCTTCTTAAGGTTTAATCTTATATAAATAAACCACCTTATAATTGAAACTAAATCACCAGCTACCATTATTTAGAGCCTATTCAAAGGTTGAATTTTGAAAAAATTTATTTATATTAGAAAATTATAAATTATTCATATTATCTTAATACTTCAGTTGTGATCTATTAGATAAACTAAAACAGAGTTATGGCTAATAATTCTAAAATTAGCCATAACCCTGTTTTTAAAATCCTAATTAAAAATCAATAATCTAATATTCTCTTTTAGTTATATTATTATTTATGTTAAATATATTTACTTTTCTACAGCCCCACACATCTCACAGGAGTCACAAATATCACACACTTCACAATGTACACAGGTTATCTTGTCCTTATAAGTCATTATATCTGCATTAATACCATATATAACTTTTAAGTTTTCCCTAGTTATAACTTCCTTAGGAGTTCCCTCTGCTATTATATTTCCTTCCTTCATAGCTATTATATTATGAGAGTAACTTGCTGCTTGATTAATATCGTGTAATACCATTATTATGGTCTTATTCTCTTCTTCATTTAACCTTTTTAGTAGATTAAGGACCTCTAGTTGATGCATTATATCAAGGTATGTTGTAGGCTCATCTAGTATTATGGTATCTGTTCCCTGAGCTAAGGCCATAGCTATCCATACCCTCTGTCTTTGTCCTCCTGATAAACTATCTACTTTTGAGTTTTCGATATGTTTTAAATTAGTCACATTTAAAGCCCAATCTATGTATTTATAGTCTTCCTCTGTTAAAGAAGAAAAAGGCTTTTGATATGGAAATCTACCATAAGCTACAAGATCTCTAATCTTAAGACCTTCTGGTGAAGTTGTTATCTGAGCTAAAAAAGCTAACCTTTTAGCTACTTCCTTCCCCTCTATCTTGCTGATCTCTTTTCCTTCTAAAAGTATACTTCCATTCTCTCTCTTTAAAATCTTACCTATGGTTTTTATTAAAGTAGATTTACCACAACCATTAGGTCCTATGATAGATGTTATTTTACCCTTTGGGATAGAAGTTTCCACTCCATTTATTATTATTTTCTTTCCATATCCAACAGCTAAATCACTTATATTTATTATATTACTCATAATATCCTCCTAATTAATTATTCTTTATCATAAGATAAAGAAAATAAGGTGCTCCAAGTACAGATATAATCATTCCAACTGGTAACTCTCCACCATTGGATAGAACTCTTACTAGAAGATCCGCCGCCATTAAAAGTACCGATCCTACTAACATTGATATAAAAATTAATTTTTTATGCATTGGTCCAACTAAAGCTCTTCCTATATGAGCTGCAACAAACCCTACAAACCCTATAGAACCAACCATTGCTATGGATGAACATGAAAGAAGTACTGCTGCAAATATAAGCTTAAATCTTTCTCTCTCCACATTAACCCCAAGAGAGGTTGCTGTGTGTTCACCAAGATTAAAAACATCTAGATATAGAGCCTTATATACTATGTAAGGAATAAGTACTAATGCCCAAGGTAATATTGATAAAATTCCCTTCCAACTACTTCCCCATAAAGTTCCTGACATCCATAGAGTTGCAAAATTATAATCTCCATCAGATAAGGTCATAGTTAAAAGCAAGGTTAAAGCACTATAGGCCGTACTTAAACATATTCCTGTTAATATTAATCTATTGTTATTAACTCCCTTTTTCCAAGCTAAGGTGTAAATTATAAATAAAGATGCTATCCCTCCAACTATGGAGAAAAAGGGCATTATGAATGTAAAACTTGAATTTAAACTTTTAGATCCATTAGCAAATACAGTTAAACAAACTATAACCACAAGACTTGCAGCAGAATTAACTCCCACAATAGATGTATCTACTAACGCATTTCTTGTTATGGACTGCATTATAACTGCTGATAATGCTAAGGCTGCTCCTACTATAATAGCCATTACAACCCTTGGCATTCTAAAATGAAATAGTATAACTTGTTTTTCTGTAAGTAGTTCCATAATAGATATATTGGTACTTCCTAAAGTAACTCCTAATATAAATAAAACCACTAAGGATAGGGTTAATAAAGAAGCCCATAAAATAAACCTTTTCTTTTCATTTGTAATTTCCATTTAAAAGCCTCCTTCTGTTTTTCTTGCTAAATATAAGAAAAATATAACTCCTATAATTGAGGTTATAGTTCCAACTGGAGTTTCAAAAGGTGGTCTTATCATTCTTGATATTAAATCTGAGTACACTAAAAGTATACTTCCTAAAAACCCTGAAGTTATTATTATC
>NZ_JBFNEO010000184.1:0-5687 GCF_040797585.1 Clostridium sp. | reverse complement strand
TTATTACCCTTAGTGGATTTAAAATAGATGATAAAAAGGAAATAATAAATACCCTAGATAGTTATTTTAATAGTTATTTTAATAGTTTTAAGATACTAAATTGTGAGGAATGTAAGAATATAATGGAGGATAATGAAGATACCCTTCTTTATATAGCACTACATAATATAAATATAGAGAGATATAAGGCTATGAATATAAGTATCACTGATTATGACTTTAATATGGATATGAAAAAAATAAATATAGATAAAAATAAAGCAGAAGTAGATCTTATATTAAATGTAGATTATCACTATAGTAATGTACCAAGTGACATTTCCTCAGGAATGTACAACGTAGATTATGGAATAAGGCTTTTGAAAAAGGACAATAAGTGGGTTATAACATCTATAGCCACATCTTTTGATGAATTTAATGATTTTAAGAATAAGGTGGATAGAAGAGCTAATGCTAGAAGTGGAATAAGTAGAACCAGAGCTATAAAGGATGTTGAGGAAGAAGAACTTAAAAAGATAAAAAAAGTTAACATAAATAGAGAAGAAAATACTGAAGATATTATTAATAAAAGGAATAAAACGGACGAAATAAATTTTAGGGGATTATTCAATGAAGATAAGGATGTGTATAATAAAAATTTACTTTTATCATATGCAAGAGAGTTTGCACTTGCACCTTTAGAAAAAAGAATTTTTTATACAGCAAAGGATAATGATTGCACAAATTTTACATCTCAATGTATATGGGCAGCCCTTGGAGGATATGTCCCTAAGGATCTAGAGAAAACTAAATCTAATATAAATAGTGGGGTTAATATGTTAAAAGGAGTATGGCATGGAAATACCTATGGAGGAACTTTAGCTTGGGCAAATGTAGAGGAGTTTTGGAGATTATCCACAAGTTCAGGTAGAGGACCTAAGGGAGAAGGGAGTAACAATAATAGACCCTACACTGATTTAAATTCTAGAGATATAAAAATAGGGGATATATTACAAGTAAGGAAAAAATCTGACGTTAGATATAAACATTCCGTAGTAGTAACTTATATAGCTCCTGATAATAATGGATTTGATGGAATATTTGTTTCTCAACATTCCTATGACAAATATAATAGGAATTTCATGGATTTAGTGAATTCATGGGGGAATGAAGAATGTTATATAAGAAAGATTCGATTTAACAATTTTATAAAATAATTAACAATTTTTTTGTGGAATTTAATGTTATTTTAAAATTTTAAATGTTATAATTATCCTATGTGTAATAAAATTGTAATATTTAATACGAAAAATGAGGGGGAGAGACAGGTGAAGACTAAAAGAGTTACGTCTTTAGTTTTAGCAGCAACATTAGCACAAACAGCTGTAGCTAGCGCTATGCCTAATGATATTAAAGATGGCAAAGCCTATAAAGGACAAAATGCTAATCCTTATAAGAGTAATATATTTATTAATGGTTTAGAAGTACAAAAAATGCTAATTGACATAAATTACTCAAAGGGAGTAGTAATTCAGCCCAAATATATTGTAATTCATGATACTGACAATAGAGATTATGGAGCAGGAGCTGTGGCAAATAGAAATTATTTTGCGAATCATCCAAGCGCACAAGCTTCTGCCCATTATACTGTAGATGATAAAAATATAGTTCAAGTTTTAGAAGATAACTGGAGAGGTTGGCATGTTGGAGATAAATATGCAGGGGTAAAGCCTAATAGACCAGAGGCAAATAATAGTAATACCATAGGTATTGAGATAACTGTAAATCCAGACAGCAACTTTGATGTAGCTATGAAAAATGGGATAGAACTTACTAAATACCTTATGAAAAAACATAATATTCCAGCAGAGAATGTCATAACTCATAATGATGTTACAGGGAAAATGTGCCCAAGAATGATGCTGCAGGATAGACCTTATCTTTGGGGAGATTTTAAAGCAGCAGTAGGAGCAGGTGATAGTGGACAAACTAATGAGACTTATGAAGGTATGTATGGAGCCATAGGAAATGTAGGAGCTTCTGTAAATTATTCAGGAACATTAAGCGTCCATAGAGATAAAAATGTATCATCAGAGGCTATTGGAGTTGTATATAATAAGGAAAGAGTTCACCTTAATTATGTTAATGGAGATTGGGCTAACATAACATTTAAAACCAATACTGGAAGTAGTAAAACAGGATTTATAAAAGTGGACAACCTTAATATAGATGGAGTTAATAAGGTTAATAAAAAGGCTACCATAAATTCTTCATCAGCAGCTTCAGTTTACAAGGATTTAAATAATACATATGTAGAGTCAATAAATCCTAGGACAAGTGTGACCCTAAATTATACATTTAATCAATGGGCTAATATAAGCTATACCACAGGTTCATCTATAAAAAATGGATTTATAAATAAACAGCTTCTTCAAATATCCTCAGGTGAAGATGGTGGAGAAATAAGTAACGTTAATAAGAATGCTAAGGTTATTAATGCAAGTGCGGTTAATGTTAGAGAAGATGCTTCTATAAATAGTAGGATATTGGGACTTGTATATAGGAATGAGGAAGTAAGAATAAACTTCACTAAGGGAGAATGGAGCAATGTAACCTTTAAAACCATTAGTGGAGAAAGTAAGACTGGATTTATGAAGAGTGAATATCTTACTCTTATAGACGGTGGACAAGATAATTCTAATGATGGGCAGGATAATTCTAATACAGTAACAAGTGGAAAAGGAAAGGTGGTTAATGTAACTACAAATTTAAGGATGAGAAAAGGCCCTGGAACTGGTTATGATGTTGTAGGAGTTTTATATCCTAATGATACTTTTGATGTATTAGAAAAAAAAGATAAATGGTACCGTATATCTAAAGACTCAAAAGAAGGTTATGTACATGAAGATTATGTAACCATAACAGATGAGGGAGGAGTTACACCTAAACCTCCAGTAGATCCACAAGTACCTGATAATAAGGAAACAAAAGGACAAGTTATTAATGTGACTTCAGCTTTAAGAATGAGAAGTGGAGCAGGAACTAATTTTTCAATTATTGATAATTTAAAGGCAAATGATACTTTTGATATATTAGGTAAAGAAAATGGTTGGTATAAGATAAAGTATAATAATAAGGTTGGATATATCCATGGAGATTATGTTAAAGAGATATCTCAAGGTGAAAACACATCCTCTGCAGAAAATAATGGAGAAAACCAGTCTGGAAATAATAGTGGAAATCAATCAGGAGAAACTGGCGGAAGTAGTAGCCAAGGAATAATTGAAAATGCTCCATCAGGCCTTAGAATAAGATCAGGAGCAGGCACAAACTATGATGTGGTTGGTTGGCTTAAAAATGGAGATAATGTGTCTATAAAAGGAATTGAAGGTTCTTGGGTTAAGATAGATACAAATGGAAAGCTAGGATATATCCATAAGGACTATGTTAGAAGTAAGCAAGATACAGAGAATCAAGATAATAATAACAACACAAATAACAACACAAATACAAATAATAACAATAATAATAATACTTCAGTAGCTTCTAATGGTAAGGTGGTAAATATTTCATCCGTGCTTAGAATAAGAGAAAATCCAGGTACTAATTTTGGTATTGTAGGGTTCATAAGCAATGGTGCCCAATTTCAAATATTGGAGAAAACCAATGGATGGTATAAAATAAAATATAATTCAATTACAGGATATATTCATGGAGATTATGTAGAAGAAATTAAAGGCTCTTCTGGGTCTAATAATGGAAATTCTACAGAACAAGGCAAAGAGGAGACTGTAGAGATAAATAAAAGAGGAAGAGTTGTAAATGTATCCTCCTCTTTAAGGGTAAGATCAAGTAATAGCCAGAATAGTACCGTTATAGGATACTTAACCCCAGGGGCTACCTTTGATATATTATCTAAAAAAGGTGATTGGTATAACGTAGAATTTGATACTTATGATGTTAAAAAACAAGGATATGTTCATAAGGATTATGTTGAAGAATATCATGAAGTAGTCACTGGAAATGAACTTGGTAAAAAGGTAGTGGAATATGCTAAACAGTTCATTGGAACTCCTTACCTTTGGGGAGGGACAACACCAAGTGGCTTTGACTGTTCAGGATTTACTAAATATGTATTAAATCACTTTGGTATACAAGTAGGAAGAACCACTTGGGATCAAATAAAAAATGGAAAAAGAATAGATATAAGTGCAGTGAAAGAGGGAGACCTTATTTTCTTTGGAAGTAAGGAGGATCCTACTAATCCTACTCATGTTGGTATATATATAGGAAATGATCAATTTATACACTCACCGAAACCAGGAGAATCTGTTAAGATATCTAAATTATCTACCTATGGAATGGTTAAAATACAAGCTAATAGAGTTATAAATTAGACTTATTTTTAAGAGCTCGATTAATCGAGCTCTTTTTATGTAGAAAATTACAATATGGAACTTTAAGATATATAAAGGGGTTTTAAAGAAAAAAGTAGCATTAAAAAGAAAAAAGCATTGATTCTATGTGTAACTTTACATATTTAATTAAAATATGTAAATTTTTAGAATGATTTGATATAATGATTTTATGAAATAATTTTTATATTTTCTTATACTTATAGGATAAGTTATTTATAGACATAAGAAGTTACTTAATTTAATTTTTTGATTTACTTGGGGATTAAATTTAACCAACTTTACAATAATATTTCTAATTTAAGGTTAGTTTAATTTAATAAAGAGATGAGGGGAATATATGAGGCATAAGGCTTTAATAGTAGGTGAGAATTTAGGGTTTATAGAAAAATTAATAGAAAATAATAAATATAAGGATATCTGGTGTACTAAGTTTTTAGAAGATTTTAATGAAATGCCTTTAGAAGTAGAGGAAGTTATTAATATACTTTTTGTAGAGGTAGAAGACTATAATAAAGAGATAATAAATAAGTTAAAAGATTTTAGAAAATATAATAAGTATACCTTAATAGTTGTTATAAGTTCCACTAGAGAGTATGCCTATGAAGCTTTTAAAATTAGAGCGTTTCAGTATCTTATACATCCTTTAGAGGAAAGTTCTGTATTAGAAGTTATAAATGAAGGGGAAAAATGGATACAAACTAGAGAGTTTTTAGATTTAGATAATAAAATCTTTTTAATAAATACTAAGGATAATCTGTATAAACTAAAGTACAAAGATATTTATTATTTTGAAAAAATTTTAAGAAAAATAAGGGTAGTTCATAGACATGGGGTTTTGGAGTATTATGGTACCTTTAAAGAACTAGAAGATAAGTTAGATTTATCATACTTTATTCAATGCCATCAAAGCTTTATATTAAGTAAAGATAAGATATATAGTTATAAAAATCAACAAGTTAAGCTAAAAGATTTAAATGAAATCATACCAGTAAGTAAAGCTTACATTAAAAGAATAAGATATGTTCTTTCAGGTAATTAAAAATTATAATTTTAACTAAGTAAGGTGGAATTATTTATATGCATAAGGCATAAGCATATAGAGTAATTTCATCTTTTTTATATTAGGGATATAGTTATTTTATAACTATCAAATTTTATATATGTGTATTTCTATAAGTAGTAAAGTATAGGCTAAAGCATGTCTTAGATTAAATAGGAATCATTCCTATTTAGGTTAAAGTAAATTTACATTTATATAATTAAATTAAACTTGAAATAATAATATAATGA
>NZ_JBFNEO010000183.1:0-5714 GCF_040797585.1 Clostridium sp. | reverse complement strand
AAGAAATATTTATAATATTATAAATATTTCTTATGAATTATAAGAAATATTGTATGCAATTTTAAGAGGTAGATAAGTAATATTTGTTAATAAATTAAAAAGTAAGTGATTTATAACAAGAATGACCTTTATACTTTTCTAGGTTTCTGATATTATAAGTAGAGATTTTAAATAATAGTTGGGTTATTAATTAAATAATAGTTAGGTGATTAATATGAGAAAGAGATATATAGGAATATTACTTTTAATGATATTGCTTTTATTAACATTTTCTTCTTGTATGGAAAAAAATAAAGAAAAAAGAAAATTTACAGGAGAGTTAAGGGTTCTTACATTTAAAGAATATGAGGGATATTTTAATAAAGCAGCAGAGGTATATAAGGAAGAACATAGAGACGTTAATATAAATATTACAGCTATAGACAAGAAAGACTTACAAAAGGAAATTGAGGATAGTATAAAGGAAGGTAGAGAATATGATATAGTATCTACAACCAATAGAGATGTATATGATTTTTACAGTGATTTAGATTATATACATCCCTATGTATCTGAAATTATAAAGGATTTTGATGATAAGAAATTAGAGTCTTTAAAAACTTATGGAGATTTAAAGGTATTTCCTATAAATATAGATGTGATGGGTATATATTATAGAGATGATATTCTAGAGAATATGGGAGTAACAGCCCTAGATATAAACACATGGGAAGATTTTATAAACTTGGGTATTAAGCTAAAAGAAGAGCAGGGGATAAAGCTTCTAAGTATTACTGCAGAAGGGGAAAACTCTATATACTCTCTCCTTATTAATCAGCTTTTAACAAGTTATAGAGATAAAGATGGTAAGGTTACTATAGCTTCAGAAGAGTCTATTAAAGCACTAGAGTTAATAAAAAGGTTGAAGGATTTAGATCTCATAAATATTATATCTGATGAGGAGCAAGGAATAAAAGACTTTTTTCAAGGGAATACACTAAGTTTTATAGGCAGTAATAGTTCAATAAAAGATATAAAAAACTTAGTAAGTACCAATAACTTTAATGGAAGAGTTGTTATGAATAAAATACCAGCCTTTGAACCTGGAGGAAATAGATCAGTAATAGGCATGACTACTGATATAGGTGTTATGAAAGATTCTCCTAATAAGGAATTAGCAAAAGATTTTATAGAAACTTTACTTACAAATAAGGAAGTCCTAATAGAAGGTATAACTAATAGTTATATGTTACCTCTTTATAAACCTATCTACTTTAATGATGCTATAGATAAGAATATAGATTTTTTAAATAATGATAAAGTTCTTAGAAGTTTTGAGTATACCTCACGATATGCATATATGAGGGAAGTAGACGATAAGTATAAAGAAATAGATAAATTTATAGGTGATAATATACTGGAGATTATAAAGAGTCAGGATATTAAAAATAGTATAAAGACCTATGAGAAAAGATTAAATGAAATTGTATATGAAAATGAAATTCCCCTTAGGTAAAATCCTAAGGGGAATTTTTATAAATATATTAAAAGGAGTTGATTTATGTCTGTTATATAATATATTATTAACAACTATTATGAATGTTATTCAATGCAATTAAGGTTTTTTCAGCAGTTTTTTTCCATGAAAAGTTTTTAGCACCTTCTAATGATTTATTTTTAAGATAAAGTATCTTTTCATCATCATTTAAAATACTTTCAAGTTCCCTTTTGAACATATCCATATCATAAGGGTCAAAAAGCACACCATATTCTCCAACAACCTCGGGAATAGATGTCAGATTAGAACATAGTACTGGGGCACCACAGCACATGGCCTCTAGAGGGGGAAGGCCAAATCCCTCATAAAAAGAAGGATAAACAAATAATGAACAAGTGTTATATAAAATAGATAGTCCTTCTTCAGAGCAGTATCCAGGGAATATGATTTTCTTCTCCATACCTTTAGATTTTACATAATCTAAAAGTTTTTCACCCTCATCTTTTATGGAACCTGGAAGTACCAATAAATAATCCTTTTTCAAATTAGCTTTACTTAGCACATCTACAAGAGACTTAATATTTTTTCTTTTACTAAATCCACCTACATATAATACAAAGTCTTTATCTATACCAAAATTATTTTTTATATATTCTGTGCACATAGATTTATCTAAAGGTCTATAATTATGGTTTGCTGCTAAAGGAACAACATGAATTTTACTTTCATTCATAGGAAAAAACTTTAGTATATCATTTTTAGACCACTGAGATACAGTTAGAATCCCATGACTTTTTTCAATTATATGGGGCATTTCTTTTAAAAATTTATTAAGATATCCTCTGCCAACAGTTTCAGGCATGATATATGGGATTAAGTCATGAATAGTAATTACATATTTATTAGCTCCTTCTCCTAAAAGTCCCATGCCATTTTGAGGTAGCCAAAAAAGATCTATGTTTTCTCTTCTTAAATGGTTTGGAAAGTAATTTTGTTCAAAAAACCTTTGATGACGCTTAGAGGTCATTATAATATTAGTATTTTTCTTTTTAAATCTACTATAGTTATCCATTGACCAATATATATTGTATTTATTATGATCATCTATTTCTAAAAGGTTAGTTAAAATATTATCCGTATAAGTACCTATACCTGTACCCTTATACCAATTGATACCGCGTGCATCAATGGCTATATTCATAAAATATCTCTCCTAAAATATTAGTCATACTATTATAAATATTACGATGTGATGTAAAAGGTGCTAATTATCACAATAAATAGAAAAAATACATATACTAAAAAGAGATTAGTATTTTGGAGGGAAGGGTTTGAACATAGACCTAGTAGCACATAGAATTGAAAATAATTATAAGATAGATATAGAAGATATAGAAAAGATAAAGAATGTTTATAAAATAAAAAGCAAAGAAGGGCATATCTATTCTCTTAAAATAATAAACTATGAGTTTAAGCACTTTAATTTCATACTAAATTCTATAAAACATTTAGAAAACAATGGATTTAATGGAGTCTTGCCTTTTATTAAAACAAAATGCGATGAAGATTATATAGAATTAGATAATAATACCTTCGGATATATAAATCCTTGGATATCATGTAGAGATAGTAACTATGATAATCCAATAGAAGTAGAGAGGATAGGAAAATTTTTAGGAGAGTTACATTTAAAAAGTAGAGGGTTTAGTATAAAAGATAATATGAAGCCAAGGATTGCTTGGATGAGTTGGTATACTACATTTTATACAAGAAAAAATGAAATTTTAGATTTTAAAAATAGAATAGAGAAAAAACATAAGAAAACGGCCTTTGATGAGCTTTATTACAATAATATTGAAAGAAATATACAGCTTTGTAATGAGACATTAGTAGATATAATAGATAGTAGTTATATAAATAGGATGAGAGATGAGATGATGAATAAAGGTTTTTGTCATCATGATACAGCTCATCATAATATCTTAATTACAGAGGAAAATCAATTGAAAATAATAGACTTTGATTATTGTATCCTTGATACTCATCTTCATGATTTGGGAAGTTTAATAATTAGGGTTCTAAAAAATGGAAAATGGCATATGAATACTGCTATAAATATATTAAATAGTTATAATGATGTTTATAAATTAAGCTATGATGAAATACCTATAATAGCAGCCTTTATAAAATTCCCACAGGATTTTTGGCAGATAGGTATACAGTATTATTGGGAGAGGAAAAGCTGGGAAGAAGAGTTTTTTGAAAAAAAACTTTTTAAGATATTAGATGATATGGAAGAAAGAAATGATTTTAGTAAAGAACTTAAGAGCTTATATAAGGGGGGCTTAAAGGGGCATGTGTTCAGATTGTAAAAATCTTTATGAGTTTTTAAATGACAAAGGAGTAGAAATTGGTGTTACAAATAGTGAAAGGAATTATAATTTAGTAAATCAATTAGAGGCAGTAAATAAATTCCATAAATATACCAAAGGACATATTTTTAAGAATAAAGGAATTCTTGAAAGTAGTATGGGAAAAATAATGGAATCATGTTTTGTAGATACAATTAAATTAAAAAGAATGCTTTATAGTTTAAGGAATAAAGAAAGTTTAAACTCTGCAGAGAGGGTTATTTTAAAAGATGGACCAGAAATGTTAAGAAGAGCTGAAGCGGCAATAAGACATAAAAATAGCAATATTTATAGAGATATTATAAAAAGGGCTATAAAAAATTGTGAAGTATGTATTGGAGATGTGAGTATAGATAATATATGGGTTAAGGACAAACTGTATATAAAATCTTTAGATAAGTGTTCTTATAATATAATAGAGGATGATTATATAAATGTATTATTAGATAGAAAAAAAAGAGGAGAGAGCTTTAATCTTAATCATATGGTTAAATATATATGTTCCTTAGAGAATCTTTCCAAAGATAGTTATAGGTATATAGTGGATTTTGTAAATTACCCATACAGTTTCATGAAAAATTTTAATAGGTATAGAGAAGGGAAAAAACAATGGAGTCTTGAGGAATATGAATTTAGGATTTTAAAATCTATTAAAAGAGATACTATAGCACTTTAACTAGGAGGATTATATGGATTCTAAATATGGTCAGAGAGAATTGCTATGTGAATATGATTTGTCCACAGATTTTTTTGAAAGTGAAAATATAATAGTTAATGATTTAATTCCTCTAAAGGATAGTTATCTGTTAACTACTAATCAGGGGTCGCTATTATATAAAAAGCCTATAAAAGAGGATGAAGTTGTTGAATTAAAGGGAATTATAGAGGGGAATGAGTTTTTTAGGGATAATTATGAAGTTATAGATTTAAAAAGACAAGGTTATCATAATTATTTATTTTATTTTGTAAAATTAAAGAGTAATTTCCTAGGAAATATGAATTCAGAAGAATCAATGATAAGTTCAATAAATGCTCTTAAGAAGATTCACTTAAATACAAAGCTATTAAATGCTAATTTAGAAAATAATGTGCATAAGGAAAAATTACTTTTAAATATGAAAAAGGATTTAGAAAAGATTATAGGATATAAAGAAAGAATAGAGAATTTAAAATATAGAGTAGGATTTAATAAGGTATTTTTAGATAATGTAAATGAAATAATTTATAAAATTCAAATGGTTATCCATGATTTAAAAAATATAAATTTAGAATTTGTAGATGAATTAATATGTCTTTGTGTTAAGGATACCTCATGTAATAATATTGTTCAATATGAGACTGAAGGATTATTCATAGATATAAGTTATAGCTATTTGGGATTAAAGGTGGTAAATTTAAGCGAATTTATAGATCAGTGGATAAAATATTTTGACTATGATATAGAGAGAGGGAAAACTATTATAGAAGAATATATAAAGGATATAAATCTTACAAAGAGTGAGCTAATCCTTATGTATTTATATTTTATATATCCCAAGGATTTAATAGAAATTATAAGTTCTTATTATGATTCTATGGAGATCTTTCAAGAAGAGGTATTTTTAAGTAAGTTTAATAAGAGAATTTCATTAAAAGAAAAGAAAATAAACTTTTCAATGTGGTTAAAGGAATATTATATAGATAGAAAGTAAAAATAGCACAGGTTTAAGAACCTGTGCTATTTTTGTTTTTTAGATAAAACACATAATAATTAAAACTAAATCACAAGATATCATTATTTAAGATATAGTCAAAGGTTGGGTCTTGAAATGAGTTTACATATGAAG
>NZ_JBFNEO010000182.1:0-5775 GCF_040797585.1 Clostridium sp. | reverse complement strand
CTTATGCACCGTTTAAAATCTAAAATTTAAAAGGATTTAAGTACATGTATAAGTTAAAGTTTAGGCTAAAAACCCTATATTATGATTAGTTCTAGTACTTAAAGATCGTTATTAAATATTTATAGATTATTAATATGATAATAGATGATATTTAAGCGTTGGCATACCTTAGGACGAGCTAATTTTATTATACAAATCTTCAGCATTATATTTAAATTTAATCTAAGAGTAACTCCATTATGTAAAGAAAACTCAATTATTAATAAGCATTAAGTAATATATTCTTAAAATAAAAATATACTTTTATAGGGACAAACTATACATATTTTCTTATAAGCAGCATATTAAGTAAGTTCTATAATTGCAATCCATAATGGTTCCCTAAATATAAATAATATGGTGGAGGAGATTAGTATGATAAGTAATACAAATACATGGATTTTTAATGATAGAGAAAATAATTTATGGAGATTTTTATTAGATGAGAAAGGGAATATGTCATATAACAATATGTATTCTCATAATAAATGGAGTAGAGAAACTAGGTTAGACAGAGGAGTAAGAGAATTTGATGTATATAAGGATAAAAGTGAAAATATTCATATAGCTTATAGAAATGATACTGAAATTAAGTATTGTCTTTGGGATGGAAAACAGTGGCTTGGTAAAGTGATTTATGAGTTTCATGAACAGAATATAAAAGATATTAGAATACTAGTATTAGAGAGAATTATACATTTATTTTTTATATCAAGTAATGAAAATAACAATTTAGGAGAAATAATTCACTACACAGTTAAAGAGGATGAGGTACAGTTATTTACTATTGCATCAGTAAAGATTAAGGATGAAGAGGATAATTATAAGCTAGAATGTAAAGATGAAAAAAGTATATATTTGCTTTATATAGATAACAGTGAAGGAGATAATGAAATCAAGGGTAGTATATATGATGGTCAGTGGAGTGAGCCACAAACCATATATTATACCAATGGAGAAGAGGTAAGGATTTCAACAAAGGTTTTTAATAATAAATTATATATTTTAAACTTATCTATTGATGAGGAGATATGTTCCTTAGAGGAGATTCATTTAGAAGAAAACGGAGATATAAAGTATGATAAAATTTATAACGCTTTAAGTAGGGTAGATAATATATGTTTTATAGAAAAGGATGATATCCTATGGGCCTTATGGAATGAAGGAGAAGAAATATTATGTTCTAATTTAAGAGATAAGTGGAGCAAGCCACAAGTTATATACAATATTAAAGATGAGAAAGTAAATTTTTATAAATCAATGGGAATAAATTTAGAGAATAGGGAAGTTACGTGTCATAGAGTTTTTGGAAGAAACTATCCTATAATAGACTTTATCTTACCTAATGAAGAAATACCTACTTCAAAGAAGAAGGCTTTAGAAGGAATACATGATTATATAAGCTCAAAATATATGGACAATCATAATAATGTATTTAATCCAAAAGAATATGGTAAGCCTTTATATAAAGAAGATCAGATTGGAAGTGAAAATTTTTCAAAGGATAAGGAAAAAGAAAGTGGTAAAAATGCAAATAAAATTATAGCGACTCTGAATATGCAACTTCAGCAGAAGGAAAGTTTATGTGAGGATCTTCAGGATAGATTAGATGCTATAAATCTTAAAAATAAAAAGAGTGAACAAAATATAATAGAGTTTAAAAGAGTATTTGAAGAGACCGGAAAAGAGGTTCAAGAAATAAGGAGTTCTTTAGAAGAGGTTACAAAAGAAAGAGATAACTTAAAAGACACCATTAAAGATATAACAATGGAATCTAATACTATGAAGGAAAAATATCAAAAGAATTTAATAGAGATAAAATCCCTTAAAGAACAAATAGAAGAAATTATTAGGGGAAAAGAATTAGTAGAAGAGGAAACGAATAAAGATAAACTTAGACTTAATGAGGAAATTAATAAGAATAAACTTAAGTTTAATGAAGAAATATCTTCTTTAACTAAGAGATATAGAGAGATTCAAAATAAGTTAGAAGAAAAGAGTAGAGAGTTAGCAGAAAATAACAAAGAACTAGAAGTAAAGGACAGGAAGTTAGTAGAAAGAAATAAGGAATTAGAAGTAAAGTTCAAAGAATTGGAATTAAAAAGTAAGGAATTAGAGGTGAAGAATAAGAAGTTAGAGTCAATAACTTCAGAGAAAAACAATATGACTCTAAAGCTAAAAGAGATAATATTAGAGAATGATAGTTTAAAGAGGACACTACATGAAGGGTATGTGGAGAGAGAAGGAACGCTAAGAGAGCTTGAAATTACTAATAGTCATAGAGAGGAGCTTAAGAAGGCTCTAGAGGATGCAAATAAAGAGATCCATATGATAAATCTTCAGAAAGAAAAGCTTATTTCAATAGTAAGGGAGGACAATATTGAAAAGAATAGGTTAAGAAAGGAGTTAGAATCTGAAATTAATAGATCAATCATAAGTAAAATACTAAATAAAAGGGGGGAGAGTTAAAATAAATGTCTGCAAAAAGTATTATAAAGAAAACTTTATACTATGTTGCAAACTTAGGTAATAATACAATAACTCTTATTGATGGAGAGAATAATACTAAAATTAATACAATAACTCTTCCATTTAGCCCTTTTACAATGATTTTATATGAGGATTTTATTTATATTGGTGGAGATGGGGAAAAAATAGGGATTATGAATACTATAGATAATACTCTAAAATATATGGATATTGAAAATAATGGAAATATCCATATAGATAAGTATAGTAGAAGGATATATGCATCTAATATTTCAGAGATAGGTGTATATGATATAGATTCAGGAAAAAAGTTAGGGTTATTAAAGGGGTTCTCTATAGTAGACAGCATTAAAATAGATAATAATAGACTTTTTACTGTTGACGTATTTAGAAAACAATTAAAAGTTTATGATATTAAAACCATGAAGATAATCACTAAGATTAAAGATATAGGAATAAGACCTAATAATATTTTAATAAGTGATGATGGAAAAACCGTATATATATCTAATGAAGGTGGGATAGATGAGTATTCAGGAAACATATCTGTAATAGATATTGAAAAGAATATAGTAAGCACTATAGATTTCCCAAAGAATTCATCTATAACCTCCCTATATATGAAAAATGATAAGATTTATGCTTTAAATAAGGGGCTTAGTAGTATAGATATAATAGATTTAAATACAAAGTATATAGAGAAGTCTATAAGTATATTAGACCCGAAGAATTTCTTGATAGAGGGTGATAGGCTTATTGTACTTAGTAAGGCTTCAGTAGATAAGATGCAATTAAGTTTAATTAGCATCAATGATTATTCTGTAATAAAGAATATAGCCATAGAAGAAAAAAATAGTTATCCCTATAGTGTTATAGCGATATCTAAAGTTATGCCTCTTAAGGTAGAAAATGAAATAAGTAATGTAGAAGAGAAAATGGAGTTAATAGATAAGAGCGTAAAGAAAGGTAATAATATAATCGAGATATATAATGAGGTTTTATCCTTTAAAAAATTACTTGTAGAGATACCTGAAAATTATGTAGGACCTTTTATATTAGATAGAATAATATTTAATAGTGGATATATAGTTAAGGGCTTGAAGGATATAAGTAAGGAAAAGGATAAAGTTGTTAGAATAAAATTTACACTAAGAGTACCATATAAGCTAAAGATTAAGGATGGAGCAGGCAAAGTAAGAACTTTAAAGCGGTTTATAGAAGAGGAAAAAGAGGTGCTTTTAGAATCAATTTACTTAAGTGATGATAAAAATATAAAAACATATTTAAATACTGGTGATGAAGTAATCAATGAGGTAATTTTAATAAAAGATATATTAACCTTATCTGTTGATGTAAATATGAGATTAAAGTTTATGGTGCCATTAGAGTCTATTAATCCTATGAAGAGAGTTAAATAATGAAAATAAGTACACATAATATTAGAGTATTCATATTATGGTATTAGACATCTTGAGGAAAATAATTAGAAATTAATGTTGTACATTTTGTACAATACTAAATCAATAGATTGTATTTATACAAACAGTATTAATACAATCTATTTCCTTGTATAGAAGAAAGTATATTTAGAGTTTATTAGGAGTTATCATTTATAATACTTTCACTTATTAATCTATATATAAGAAATTTTACACACTAAGATAGATTTCTTTTAGCTTAAAGTATTTATTTTATTAAACCTTGCCTAAAGAGCTAGAATCTCTTTATTTTACTTTAGATGTCTTAGTTTATTTAATATAGAGGTGGTTATTTATATGAAACAGGGTATAACCATAAGTTTATGCATGATAGTGAAGGATGAAGAAGACGTCATTGAAAGATGCATAAGATCAGTACTTAGTGCTTTAGATGAAATTATAATAGTTGATACGGGGTCAAATGATAGAACTAAGGAAATAGCTTTAAGCTTAGGAGCAACTGTTTATGATATGGAGTGGCAAGATAACTTTGGACTAGCTAGAAACTTTGCTTTCAGTAAGGCAACTAAGGATTATATAATGTGGCTAGATGCTGATGATATCATGACAGAAGATAATTTACAAAGACTATTAGAATTAAAGAAAAATCTTGATAATAACGTAGATTCAGTGACCATGACCTATGTTCTAGCAGAAGATAGTAATGGAAATCCTACATCCTCCCTAAGGCGTAATAGATTAGTAAAAAGAGAAAAGGGATTTCAGTGGATAGGTAAGATACATGAGTATTTAGCTGTACATGGAAATATAATAAATGCTGATGCATCTATACATCACAGAAAGATAAAGTCTAGTAGTGGAAGAAATCTTAGGATATATAAGGGTATGATCGATGAAGGAGAAGAGTTATCTGTAAGAGATATGTTCTATTATGCTAATGAACTTTTTTACAATGGGTATCATGATGAGGCTATAGAACAATATTCTAAGTTTTTAGATACTAAAGCTGGATGGATAGAGGATGTTAAAACTACACTTAGTAATATGTCGGAGTGTTACTCAGCTAAAGAAGATACTGATAATCAACTTAAATGTCTCTTGAGAGCTTTTGAGTATGATGTTCCAAGATCAGACTTTTGCTGTAAGATTGCATATTGTTTTTTCCATAAGAATATGATTAATAATGATTTATTTTGTTATAATTTAGCAATCGAAACGCCTCCAGATAAGGATAATTTGAGTCTTGTTAACCACTCTACTTACACATGGATTCCTAATATTCAACTATGTGTTTGTTATTCAAGACTTGAAGAGTATGACCTAGCTAATGAATTTAATGAAAAAGCTGGTGAGTTTATACCGGATGATCCTATGATAATTCATAATAGAAACTTTTTACGAGATAAGATAAGTAAGGATTGATATCTAAGATTATTAATATAAATGTTTTATTTTAAAATTGTATATTTTGTTTTTTATAAATTAGTTATACACAAAAAAGCGGTTTCTGAGGAAGCCGCTTTAATTTTTCTAAAAAAGAGGGTTTACCTACCTTTTATTATGAGACAGAACCTTTTTACTTTATTAAAAGTTTTATATAAACTTTTAGATTTACTCTTACATATAAATTATTAAAATCACTGAAATTAAATTAAGATAATAAAACATAAGGTATATTTTGATAAAACTTTAAACATAAAACGAATTTAATATTTAACAAATTAATGGATTTAATTTTATAATTACTATTGACTATGATAAATGGTGAGTATATACTGTACATATATAATATATACAGTATATACGG
>NZ_JBFNEO010000181.1:0-5793 GCF_040797585.1 Clostridium sp. | reverse complement strand
CCCTTATCCTTCCTAAGAAGTCCACAAATCAAATTTATAGTTGTACTCTTTCCCGCTCCATTAGGTCCTAAAAGTCCATATATTTCTCCTTCTTCTACAGAAAGATTTATATTATCCACGGCTACTAACTCTTGAAATTTCTTTAAAAGATCCTTTATCTCTAATACCTTCATAAATAACTCTCCTCCTAAATATTTATTAAATCTATTTTTTCTTATCTACCATTAAGCTTTTTTACTATTAAGATATAATTCATAAATTCCCAATAAGAAAACTTCTTTATTATACTTATGTGATTTTCTCTTAATCCTTAATTTAATTATAGATAATATTGTAAATTTTTTTAGTGTATAAGGTCATAATTTATATATGACTAAAGTCATATCCTTATAACCTATATAACAACTCTTAAAACACTCAACTCTTTATCCCTATATTGAATTGAAACAAATTTCCATTTATGTTAATGAACCAAAGTATTAACTTTAATCCATGATAGTTAATAATCTAAACTATCTACTTTAATAAATCATAGCTATTACTCTCTCGCCCTACTTTACTGAATTTATATCATAACTCAAACTTAGGCTCTCTTACTGGTCTTGATTTACCTCTTATGCTAAAATAATTATGTATATTTTATCCAGTTACTCTTATAAATAAATGAGTTACTGTATTTATATTGAAGAGATAGCCAAAGACTCAAGCCATTAAATCCTAGGAAAATATCAAATTTTATAGATGGGGGATTTACTATGTTTAAAGTAGGAAATAAAGAATATCTATGCCAAATGGAACTTACCCTTGACCTTATCGGCGGAAAGTGGAAGTCTTTAATTTTATGGCATTTATCAAAAGGAACCTTAAGATTTGGTGAGATTAAAAGTAGCCTACCTAAGGTTACTCAAAAAATGTTAACTCAACAGTTAAGAGAATTAGAAAAGGATGGATTTATAATTAGAAAAGTGTATCCTGAAGTTCCTCCAAAGGTTGAATATTCCCTTTCTGATTTAGGAAGAAGTCTAGTTCCAATTCTACAGTCATTATCAGACTGGGCAAATACTTATATGGATAGCTTACCTTTAGACTTAAAATTTGACCCTTGTAGAGTAAAAGAAGAAAAGTCCTCGCAATAATCTGCAAGGACTTTTCTTCTTATATTGTGATAGCTTTTGTTTTAAATTCTAGGTATATGTGATACATATATATTAAACTACCTATAAACCACAATATCATCTATAGGCTTTTTCTTTCTTGGAACAGCATCTTCTTTAGCATATCCTAAAGGAGTAAATGCTATTGGCTCCCATGACTCCTCAAGGTTAAGCACTTCTCTTGCAGCTTCAACATTAAAAGCTCCAACCCAGCATGTACCAAGGCCTAAATCAGTAGCAGCTAGTATCATATGATCCATTACTATAGAAGCATCTACATCACTATAGTTTTTGTTATCCCTTCTCACCCAAGCTTTTTCTGGTATTGAACAAACTCCAATAATAAAAGGTGGCTGAGAAAACCAATCCTGTTTATATATCTTCTTAAGGTCCTCTTCTTTTCCCTTAGTAGATATAACTAGTATCTTAAAAGGCTGAAAATTTACAGCAGTAGGAGCTAATCTTCCAGCTTCTAAAACCATGTCTAGCTTTTTCTTTTCTACCTCATCAGACTTATATGCTCTCACACTACATCTCTTTTTAATAGTTTCAAAATATTCCATTATCTAAACCTCCTATATGTGTTATCCCCATATAAATAGCTTAACAGGTCTATAAATTTTATCAAGTAGACACTATTATGTGCTCTAGTACCCATTTAGGTACTATTGAAAGATATTTTAATTTTAATAAACTAAAAATACTCTTTCTATAACCTTTTCGTCTTTTTACTTATATCTCTTAGTGTTTATTAAGTGAATAAATGATACTAGCTCAATAACCTAAAAATTAATTGTCTTATTTAAGCCCTTAACATGAAAAGCTAATTTAAACATATTTAAGCTTTAAATCATTGGAGTCTAGTATCCTATTACAGAATTTATTCAAAACATCTTATCCTTAAGATAAGGTATACTACTTAAGGACCTTAATGGTAGTCACAACTTTAGGTCTTTCCTTCATCATTTCATGAAATTTATTCAGCTCTGGATGATCTTCAAGGAGAGGAAAATCAGTTGGTCCCCCTATTAAATAAGTTACTCCATTAACTTGAAAAGTTTTAGCAGGTCCCACGCTATCATAATACTCTTTATCTTTATCACCTGTTTTCTTAGTTATTGAAAATAACCATCCTTCTCCTTTATAGGTTAAAGGCTTTTCCTTAGGTTTGAAAAATACCATAATACCATCACTAGACTCTTCAACCCTATAATGATTTGTCCAGCTAGATGGAAAAGTAATTGAGAATCCTAAATTCCTACTAACATATTCTTTTTTATTTTCATTTGTATCATTCTCATTGTTCTCTAGTAGAATCCTTTCATTGTTACTTGAAGCTTTCTCTTTTCCATTTATAAAAAAGTAACCACCTATTAATCCTATTATAGCTAAAGAACATCCTATAACTATAACCCTTTTTTTCATATAAACTACCCCTATACCCTAATAAACCTTATTTTTATATCTTTCTCCTAATATATACCTTCGGTATAAAGATGTAAATTAATTTTCTAAGCTTTACTATCTCCATATCAGTATATATCTATCTATAGAATACTTTACAATAATAGTCTCATTCTAAGAAAAGAACTCATTCTAAATAAATAATTTATAAATTATTTATTCTTAATCATTTACTGACTTTATAACCCTACATGGATTTCCAACTGCCACCATATTGGCTGGTATATCCTTTGTAACCACACTTCCCGCTCCTATTACACTGTTATCACCAATAGTTACTCCTGGAGTTATTATGACGCCTCCCCCTATCCACACATTATTACCTATGGTTATAGGCTTTGCATATTCTATCCCTTCCTTTCTAGTGATTGGATCTATAGGATGAGTTGCTGTATATATCCTTACATTAGGGGCAATAAGTACATTATCTCCAATATTAACTGGAGCACAGTCTAATATTACACAATCAAAATTTATAAAAACATCCTTTCCCATATAAATATTCACTCCATAATCACAGGCAAAGGGAAGCTCTACAGTAAGTTCTCCCTGAAACCCTCCAAGTAGCTCCTTAAGTATTTCCTTTTTCTTACTCCCCTCTTCTTCTGTGGTATTATTAAATAATCTAGTAAGCCTTCTAGCATTTTTTCTAAGTTTTATAAGCTCTTCATCTCCAGCATCATAAAATTCTCCATTTATCATTTTTTCTCTTTCTGTCATTCTTACTGCTTAGTGAGATATCTTCTTTTAACTATTAATCTCACTAAACTTCACCACCTTTCCATATGTATTTTTCTCTTTAAGTACCTTTTATATTTAAATTGTTTTCTTAAAATTAATAACTTCTATATATCTAACTTTTGTACTTTATAATCTAAATTAGTTCTATTTTAAGATTTAATTATAGCTAACCATCCTAAAACTCAATTTTTGAGTTTGCTTTAAATAATGGTAGCTGGTGATTTAGTTTTAATTATTATGTGTTTTATCTATAGTATAACAGGCTATTTAATAAAGTATTAAGTCTCTTATTTCTTATACTCTCTTCGTAGAATTGAATACATTTCTAAATCAACATACTCACCATTCTCATATTCATATTCCCTAAGTAATCCATCTAACTTAAAGCCATTACTCTCTAAAGTCTTCTTGCATCCTATATTTCTTTTATCAACTAAAGCTTCAATTCTATTATACCTTTTCTCATTGAAGCCAAATTCTAATACTCTTTTAATACATTCTCTCATTATCCCTTTATTCCAATATTCTTTATTAAGCTTAAACCCTATTTCAATTCTATTATGATTTTTACTAAGATTAAATATTCCAACATCTCCAACATAATTATTGCTATCTCTATCTGCTATCACCCATCTCACACCTTTATCTTCCTCTGAAAGATTTAGGAACCACTTAATTTCTTCTTCAGCTTCATCTATATTATTATATGCCCCCATTCCATAGTATCTCATAACCTCTTCATCATTAGTTAGTTTTAGTAATTCCTCTGCATCTTCTAACATAGCTTCTCTTAGTCTAATAATATTATTTTCAAATATTGTTTTCATTTTTATCCCTCACTAATATTTCTAATAACCAGTATATCCCAAATACGAATATTGCTTATTTAATAATTATAATAATATCTTTCCTCAATTATACAATTAACTCCTTTCTAGTGCTATAGAGTTCCCGTGTTAATTCATACGTAACTTCAAACCACAAGGTCATAAGATAAAAATCATGTGTATAAGTTAAGAACCCTATATACGATTCTAACTCAAAACTTATATTATGCACTACTTAAACTTAGTTATAAGTTGAGGTTTAATTTGAAAACCATATAAGCTTAAAATAAGACTTAGTACAGTTACTTAAGTTAACATTGTACTAAGTCCTTTGATTTTAAGTATAACTATACTATTCGCTTTAAATATGTTATCTATATGATCTACTAATTTACTTTTTAGTAACTAATAATACTCTTCACTATTTATAACTAATCTTCTACTCTCTCCTTAGTTGGATCACATTTAGGATCCTCTACATTAGCAACCTTAGATAGCTTAGTTAGGTAATAACACTCTTCTCTAATCATATGATCAAGTACTAGTGGTTTAATAGTTCCTAATACCCTATTATCCTCTACCAATACCTTTAATTCCTCTAGGAACTTCTTAAAAGAAGTCATCTCATTATCTGCATCCTGATCTAACTGATCTAAAGCATTAAACCTCTTTAGTCCTGTTCTCTTATATCCCTTTAACTCAATAGATTTATTATATAAATCATTAAAGGCCTTTTCATAATTCATGGATTTCCTTATTAAAGGTTTCTCTATCATGTCTAAGTTAGATACTATAGAAGCTGCATGTCCTGATCCATCTAATAACCAAAGAATATGATAATGTAAAGAATTAAAGAGTATACCTTGTCCTCTTATTAAATGTATCAATATAATTAAGTATTCTTCTAATTCATTTAACATATGATTTAAAAAAGTTGGAGGTAAACTTATTTCAACTTTATTAGTTAGCATTTTATTAAGAATTTTAAGTTTGAAGGCTCTTAAAGCTTCTGCTGCTTTCATAGCTTCTATATTTAATCTTTCCACTTCATCATTAGTTGTTGCTCTATTAGCCTTTCTTAAAAGGTCATCAAAAATCATAATAAAATTACCTGATTCTAATATAAATTCTTTTTCTTTTGGAGATAGTGAAGTATGAATAAACCTAGAATGATCCCCTAATATTTGTAGCCAAAATTTATGCTCAAAAATAGATTCTGACATAAAGTTATTCAATTTTATATTCTCTCCTTTAATATAAAGCTCTCATTATAATATTATTATAATTATTCTAAATTAATTACATTTATATAATATATTTCTTTAGTTATATATAGATAAACTATCTTAAAACTCAACCTTTGAATAAGAATCAAATAATGAGAGCTAATAATTTAGTTTCAATTCTCATGTGCTTCATCTATATATGCACTTTATCTAAATTTAAACTCAATCTTCCAACAGGGTATAAATCATGGTATCTTAAAGTTCATTTTTAATGAGCATTCAGTAAATCCATATGATTTCTAACTCAAATTTTATTTTATATACTACTTGAATTAAATAAAAAAACACCTGAAGTTATTATTCAGGTGTTTTCTATGTGAA
>NZ_JBFNEO010000180.1:0-5804 GCF_040797585.1 Clostridium sp. | reverse complement strand
ATTTTAAGTAAAAAAATTGGGCTGTCTCACTTTTTATTGTGAGACAGCCCCTTTTAAAATTTCTATCTAAAAAGTTTACAAATAGTTTTATTAAATTCTATTACTTAATATATAAATTTCTTTAAATTAATCTAAAATCTCTTAAATTAAGTTAAATTATACTAAATTTTTTATAATTAATATACTATGCTCCTTATAAGTCTATCTTTTAAAGTTTTTCTTTCACACTTGAATTTTCTATGTTAGAGCTACTTCCCCCTCAGTACTTAATATATATTTCTCATTTTCACTTCTTAGTATTTGTAAACTAAATTCTTAGTCAGTGCAATTTATCATATTTATCTGCATAATATTATATGATTAGTTATACTAAACTATAGAGTTCCTTTTTTTAAACTAATCATTTTCATTATCTTTCTCAAGTCTTTATTATAGTAGATTTACAGAGTAATATTTCTAAAATTTTTTTTCGAAAAAATATTGATTTTTCCTATAGAAATATATATAATATTTCTTGTTGTTTAGAAATTTTAAACTTAAAGTTTAGAAATATTGATTATAAAAATATATATTTTAGAAGGTGTAGATGTGCAAATTGGTGATAAGATAAGAAGGCTAAGAATCGAAAAACAGCTAACTCAAGAAGAACTAGCAAATAGATGTGAACTTTCAAAGGGATTTATATCACAACTTGAAAACGACCTTACTTCTCCATCTATTGCTACCTTAATAGATCTTCTAGATATTCTAGGAACAAATCTTCAGGAATTTTTTAGCGACCATCAAACGGAGAAAATAGCCTTTTCTGAAGAGGATATGTTTGAAACAGAAAATTCGGAACTTAAATACCACATAATGTGGCTAGTTCCTAATGCACAAAAGAATGAGATGGAACCAATAATGGTTACCCTAGAACCTGGTGGAAAGTTTGTAGAGGATAATCCCCATGAGGGAGAAGAATTCGGCTATGTACTTTCTGGAAGTATTTATCTTCATTTAGGTGAAAGGATTGTTAAAGTAAAAAAAGGTGAAAGCTTTTACTTTAAACCTAAGGCTAATCATTATATATCTAATAGTGGACGAACTCCTGCAAAGGTTATATGGATAAGTACTCCGCCTACGTTTTAGCTTAATGGAAAGAGGTGTTTATTATTTTGAATGAAAACATTATTGAGTTGAAAAATATATCTAAGTCCTATGAAGATAATAAGGTTTTAGATAATTTAAATCTTCAAATAAAAAGAAATGAATTTTTAACCCTACTTGGACCTTCAGGTTGTGGTAAAACTACTACTTTGAAAATCTTAGCGGGTTTTGAGACTGCTGATAGTGGTAATGTTATGTTTGAAAACAATGATATAAGTAGTGTGCCTCCTTATGCACGAGCTTTAAATACAGTGTTTCAAAAATATGCATTATTTCCTCATATGAATGTATATGAGAATATAGCCTTTGGACTTAAAATAAAAAAGGTTTCTAAAGAGTTAGTAGATAAGAAAGTTAAAGAAATGTTAAAGCTAGTTGCTCTAGAAGGATTTGAAAAGAGAAAAATTGATTCCTTAAGTGGTGGGCAACAACAAAGGGTAGCAATAGCTCGTGCCCTTGTTAATGAGCCAAAGGTACTATTGCTAGATGAACCTTTAGGAGCCCTTGATCTAAAGCTTAGAAAAGAAATGCAACTAGAACTAAAAAAAATACAGAAAAAATTAGGTATCACCTTTATTTTTGTAACTCATGATCAAGAAGAGGCATTAACCATGTCTGATACTATAGTAGTAATGAACAATGGTAGAATTCAACAAATGGGTACTCCAGAGGATATATACAATGAACCCTCTAATGCTTTTGTAGCAAATTTCATAGGTGAAAGTAATATTTTACCTGGAGTTATGATGGAGGATTTTAAAGTTAAGTTCTCAGGAATGGTATTCCAATGTGTTGATAAAGGTTTTGGAAACAATACTCCTGTTCAAGTGGTTATAAGACCTGAGGATATAAAAATTGTAGAAGCAGATAAGGGAATGATAAAAGGAAGAGTTACTTCTGTTATCTTTAAAGGAGTTCACTATGAGATAGAAGTAGAAGTGGATGGAGTTAAATGGATACTTCATAATACTAAATGTGTGGAAGCTCAAACTGAAATAGGAATGGATATAGCTCCATTTGATCTTCACATTATAAATAAAGAGAGTGATGTATAGATGAAAAAGATTAAACAAACCACCCTATACTCATCTCCATATCTTGTATGGAGTCTTATATTTGTAATCTTCCCCCTACTTATAGTATTATTTTTTAGCTTCACACAAAAAACTGGAGATTCCTATAGTTTTACTCTTGCAAACTTTGAAAAAGTATTCGATATAACTTATATGAAGGTTTTCGGCTTATCCTTATACCTTGCAGCTATATCAACAATACTATGCCTATTAATAGGGTATCCTTTAGCTTATTTAGTATCAAAGCTTGGTGAAAAAAGAAGAAACCTTGTTATAACTCTAATGATACTTCCTATGTGGATGAATTTTCTACTTAGAACTTATTCTTGGATGGCCATACTAGGTAATAATGGAATAATTAATACTATACTTACTAAAATAGGTTTACCTAAGCTTAATTTACTTTATAATAATGGTGCAGTTCTTCTTGGTATGGTTTATAATTTCTTACCATTTATGATACTGCCTATATATACAGTTCTTATAAAAATGGACAAGGATCTAATAAATGCCGCTTCTGATTTAGGTGCTACTAGATGGCAAACTTTTAGAAAAGTTATATTGCCTCTTTCTATTCCTGGAGTAGCCTCTGGAATAACTATGGTATTTATGCCAGCAGTTACAACTTTCGTAATATCTAGACTTCTAGGTGGAGGACAGTATATGCTAGTAGGTAATCTTATAGAACAACAGTTTACCACTATGGATGACTGGCACTTTGGTTCTGCATTATCTATATTCATGATAATAATTATTCTAATATCCATGGCAATAATGGGTAGATATGATAAAGATTCTAAGGAAGGTGGTGGGAACATATGCTAAGAAAGCTTGAGAATATAGGAACTAAATTCTATATAGGATTAATCTTCTTCTTTTTATACGCTCCCATAGCTGTACTTATAGTATTCTCTTTTAATGATTCTAAATCCATGGCTACTTGGAATGGATTTACTTTTAAATGGTACGGTGAGCTTTTAAATAACGATAGAATACTTACAGCCTTATACTATACCTTATGTATAGCACTAATATCAGCCTTAGTTGCTACTATTATAGGTACAGTAAGCGCCATAGGGATTCATAAAAGTACAGGTTTTAGGAAAAAACTATTATTAAATATAAATTATATTCCTGTTTTGAATCCAGATATAGTTACAGGTATTTCTTTAATGTGTTTATTCATATTTTTAAGGGGCTTTATGGATATAAGCTTTGGATTTTTAACCATGCTTCTAGCCCATATAACCTTTAATATACCCTATGTAATTTTATCTGTATTACCTAAGTTAAGACAACTTCCTTTAAACTTGGAGGATGCTGCTCTAGATCTTGGAGCTACTCCAAGTTATGCCATGAGAAAGGTAATACTTCCTCAAATAAAACCTGGTATTATTTCCGGTTTTTTAATAGCCTTTACTATGTCCATAGACGACTTTGTAATAAGCTTCTTTACTACAGGTCCTGGAGTTACTAATCTATCTATAGAGATCTACTCCATGGCAAGACGTGGTATAAAGCCTGAGATAAATGCTTTATCCACTATAATGTTCCTATTAGTTTTAATACTTTTATTATTTATAAATAAAAAGGATTCTATTGTAAGGAGTGGTTCTATTGAATAAAATAAAAAAATTAGTAGCAGTAGCAATAAGCGCAGTTATGATAACTTCTATTTTTGTAGGATGTAACAAAAAAGCCCCGGAAGCTACAATAAATTTCCTAAATCAAGGAGATTATATTGATGAGGATTTATTAAAAAAATTTGAAAAAGAAACTGGTATAAAAGTAAACTATGAAAGTTTCGATACCAATGAACAAATGTACCAAAAGCTTAAGTCTGGAGCAAATTCCTATGATTTAGTAATTCCATCAGATTATATGATTGAAAGAATGATTAGTGAAGATATGCTTGAAAAACTAGACTATAATAATATACCTAATATAAAAAATATAGATCCTAAATTTACTAAACTTCCTCATGATAAAACTGATGAATATACAGCACCTTATATGTGGGGAACTGTTGGAATTTTATATGACTCAGAGAAAATTAAAGAGCCAGTTACTGATTGGGATATACTATGGGATCCTAAGTATGAAAATCAAATAATAATGTATGATTCCATGAGAGAATCTATGGGAATTGCCCTTCAAAAGCTTGGATATTCTCTAAACTCAACAAATGATGAAGAGATAAAAAAAGCTGAAGAAGAGCTTATAAAGCAAAAACCTTTAGTTAGAGCTTATATGGTAGATGAAATGAAGGAAAGAATGGCTGCCGGAGAGGCTGCTCTTGCTGTAGCTTGGTCTGGAGACGCTGTTTTAATTCAAGAAAAAAATCCAAACATCAAATATGTAATTCCTAAGCATAGCAATATTTGGATTGATGCTATGTGTATTCCAAAAGGAGCTCCTCATAAAGAAGAGGCAGAAAAGCTTATAAACTTCCTACTTGATGGAGAAAATGCAAAACAGAACTCTGAATATATAGGATATTCTACAACAAATAAAGCTGCCTTTGATTTATTAGATAAAGAAATGCAAGAAGATAAAGTAGCTTACCCTGATGAGGAATCCTTAAAGGAACTAGAATATTATTCTTATTTAAAAGATAATATTAAAAAATATGAAGAAGCTTGGATAAAAGTTAAATCTGAATAAAATAAAAGGTATGGATATAATATCCATACCTTTTCTTATTAACTTAAAATTCTTCTATAGGGTTCCTAAGTTGAATTTTAATATATACATAGTGAAAAATCCTTTAATATCAATCATTTCACAATGTATATTTTTCATATCCGATAAGGAACCCTATATATAGTTCTACATAGAACATAAACTTATTCTATAGGATTATTCTTTATTTAACCGCTGCTATAACAGACATTTCAACTAGGATTTCCTCTCTTGCCATTTTAGCCTCTACACAGGCTCTAGCAGGCTCAAAACCATTCTCTACCCAGTTATCCCACACTTCATTCATTTCACTAAATAACGACATTTCCTTTATGTATATTGTAGTGGATAATATATGATTTTTATCTGATCCATATTTATTTAAAAGCTCTTCTATCTTCTCAAGTACTGCACTTGTTTGAGCTTTTATATCTTGATTTTTATCCCCTGATGTTTGTCCACATAAATATATAGTGCCATTATGTACTACAGCCCTACTCATTCTTCCAGTTCCTTCATATCTTTCTATTGTCATTTTAATACCCCCTGTTTTTTACGATTCTATAAAGCCAGTACCCTAGATCTTTATTAGAACCCCCTATATTTTTACTTTTCTATTATAACAGCTCGTAAAAATGTTTTCAAACCTTAAGTAAAACTTTTAATCCTGTTTACAAGGAAGTGTGATTATAAATTCACTCCCTCTATTAACCTCACTTTTAACCTCTATTGTTCCATGATGTAATTCTACTAAAGATTTAACCAAGGTAAGTCCTATACCACTACCCTTTTTAGAGAAAAGTCCACAATTAGGTACTTGAGCAAATCTATTAAATATTATCTTTTGATTTTCCTCTGATATACCAACACCTGTATCCTTTACAGATATTTTAACCTTCTCTC
>NZ_JBFNEO010000179.1:0-6020 GCF_040797585.1 Clostridium sp. | reverse complement strand
TGTATATATTATAATGATTATGCTAAGGACTTAATATTAAGACTAAAATCTAAGAAAGATTTTATGGCAGGGGAAGTCTTAGCTAAATTTATGATAAATACCATAAAGGAGCAATCCATAGATTTTCATTATATTGTACCAGTACCTATACCTAAGAGTAAACTTAAAAAAAGAGGTTTTAATCAAAGTTTATTTTTAAGTAAGAAAATAGGAGAGTATTTTAATAAGGAAGTTTTAGATATACTTTATATTAATAAAGAAGTAAAAGAACAAAAATTATTAAAAGAGGAAGATAGATTAGCTAACCTTAAAGATGCTTTTTCTATTAGTAATTTCTGTAAAGAAAAGATTAAGGGAAAGAGTATATTGCTCGTAGATGATGTTATAACAACAGGATCCACTGTTTATAATTGTAGCATTCCGTTAATTGAAGATTCCGACAATTATGTTAGGGTATTGACTGTAGCTAAATCTAGTATATAATATTAATGTAAAGCTAGGTTTGTGGTTGAAAGTCGATGCCAGTCGCAGGCAAAACGATCCACGTAAGTTAAACAAAAGGTTTAATGATCATGGTGCGGCTTAGAGGTTAGTCCTGCCACATAGTGAGAGGGTTAGTAGTGAGAGGTTAATTCTGGGTAGCAAAAGCTCCAGCAGGCGAGTGTGGGGTCAAAGACCAGGTCAACTAGCTTTACTAAATAAAGTATATAATATTCAATAAATATAAAAGACTTTGGATATATCCAAAGTCTTTTTTGACCTTCATTTTCTATAATAGCATAAAAGATAATAATTATCAAATACTATAGTAAAGGGAAAATCTTCAGAAAAGTTAGAATAGTAAGAGAAAGTTTAAGTTAATCAAAGTAAGGGTTTCTAACCGTAGAAATTTAAATTTTGTAAAATTTACATATTTAGATTAAAATAAAAGTAACAAAAGAAGAACATAATAAATAAAGTAATATAAAGTATTTTTAACATAAAGAGAGGGGCTGGAGTTTATGAAAGTAAGAATAGTTGCTAAAAATATTGATTTAACACAAGGACTTAAGGAAGCGGTGGATAGAAAGCTATCGAAGCTGGATAAATATTTCAACCCTAATGTAAATGCTAATGTGACACTAAGTGTTCAAAAGAGTAGGCAAATAGTAGAGGTAACTATACCTTTTAATGGGATACTATTAAGAGGAGAGGAAGCTACAGAAGATATGTATGCTTCAATTGATGTAGTAATTGATAAATTAGAAAGGCAAATAAGAAAACAAAAAACAAAACTTCAAAGGAGAAATGGTGGAGACTCATTAAGATTCCAATCTATACCTGAAATTGAGAATGCTAAGGATAAAGAACCAGAAATAGTAAAAACTAAGAGATTCATAATGAAGCCAATGTCTACAGATGAAGCTATACTTCAAATGGAGCTTTTAGGACATAACTTCTTTGTATATGAAAACTCAGATGATGGAGAAGTAAATGTAATATATAGAAGAAAAGATGGAAATTATGGTTTAATAGAACCAGAAGTATAATAAAATGTAAATAACAGATAATATAAAGAGCTACTTGGAAAAAGTAGCTCTTTAAATTTAGCCATGTATTTATTATATATGTTGAAATCATAATAATTTAAATGGTATAATTTATAAATAACATAACATAGACGTGTGAGGATAATAAAATGGGATTATTTAAGAAATTATTTGGATCATATAGTGAAAGAGAAGTAAAAAGAATTTTGCCTTTAGTAGATAAAATAGATTCATTGGAAGATTCCATAAAGCAGTTAAGCGATGAGGAGTTAAAGGGTAAGACTCTTGAATTTAAAAATAGACTAAATAATGGTGAGACTTTAGAGGATATATTACCAGAAGCTTTTGCTGTAGTTAGAGAAGGATCTAGTAGAGTTCTTGGAATGAGACATTATAGAGAGCAGCTTATAGGAGGAGTTGTTCTTCATCAAGGAAGAATATCTGAGATGAAGACAGGAGAAGGTAAAACTTTAGTTGCAACCCTTCCAGCTTATTTAAATGCTTTAAGCGGAAAGGGAGTTCATATAGTTACAGTAAATGACTATCTTGCAAAGAGAGATAAGGAATGGATGGGACAGATATATGAATTTCTAGGGCTTAAAACAGGTGTTATAGTTCACGAATTAAATAATGAAGAAAGAAGATTAGCCTATAACTCAGATATAACCTATGGAACTAATAATGAGTTTGGATTTGATTATCTAAGAGATAATATGGTTATATATAAGGAAGAAAAGGTTCAAAGAGATCTTAACTTCTCTATAGTTGACGAAGTTGACTCTATCCTTATAGATGAAGCTAGAACTCCTCTTATAATATCAGGAGAAGGAGATAAATCCACTGAGTTTTATAAGGTGGCAGATTTCTTTGTAAAAAGCCTTAAGGGAGAAACAGACTATACTATAGATGAAAAAGCCAAGTCTGTTATGCTAACAGAAGAAGGTATAAGAAAGGCAGAAAAGTATTTCCATTTAGAGAACTATGCAGATGCAGAAAATATGGAAATACAGCACCATGTAACTCAAGCTTTAAAGGCAAACTATCAAATGAAAATAGATAAAGATTACGTAGTTAAAAATGGTGAAGTTGTAATAGTTGATGAGTTTACAGGAAGAATAATGGAAGGTAGAAGATACTCAGATGGTCTTCATCAAGCTATAGAAGCAAAAGAGGGAGTTAAGGTAGAAAAAGAATCTAAGACTCTTGCAACTATAACATTCCAAAACTATTTTAGAATGTATAATAAATTATCAGGAATGACAGGTACAGCATTAACAGAAGAAGTGGAATTTAGAGAAATCTATGGACTAGATGTTATAGTTATACCTACTCATAGACCAATAGCAAGGGAAGATCAGGCAGATGTTATATATAAGACTGAAAAGGGTAAGTATAAAGCAATAATTGAAGAGATAGAAAAGTCTTATGAGAAAGGTCAACCAGTTCTTGTAGGTACTGTATCTATAGAGAATTCTGAACTGCTATCTTCTATGCTTAAGAAAAAAGGTGTTCCTCATCAGGTCTTAAATGCTAAGTATCATGAACAAGAGGCAGATATAATATCCCATGCAGGAGAAAAAGGCATGGTTACTATAGCAACTAATATGGCAGGTCGTGGTACTGACATAAAACTTGGAGAAGGAGTAACAGAAGTTGGTGGTTTAAAAATAATAGGAACTGAAAGACATGAATCTAGAAGAATAGATAACCAACTTAGAGGACGTTCTGGTCGTCAAGGAGACCCAGGAGCATCAAGATTCTATTTATCTCTTGAAGATGATTTAATGAGAATATTTGGTTCCGAAAAGCTTCAATCTCTTGTTGATAAGCTTGGACTTGAAGAGGATGAGGCTATAGAGAGTGGCATGGTTACCAAAGCTATAGAAAATGCTCAAAAGAAAGTTGAAGGTAATAACTTTGATATAAGAAAAACCTTACTTGGATATGATGATGTAATGAATAAGCAAAGAGAAATAATATATGCTCAAAGATCACAGGTTCTTGAAGGAGAAAATCTTAAAGAGCAAATATCTCTTATGATAGAAGAGACCATTGGTGCCGCAGTTAAGTCTCATATATCTGGAAATGAGGATAACTTTACAGAGGAATTAAAGAATCTTGTAAGTTATATGGAAGATATATTTGTACCTCATAATATGGTTAAGGTAGAGGAACTTGAGAAGTTATCTAATGAAGAGATAATAGATAAATATGAAGATATAGCTTTTGATATATATGAAGAAAAAGAAAGATCCTTTGGAGAAGAACAGATGAGAGAAATCGAAAGAGTTATTCTTCTAAGAATTGTTGATACAAAATGGATGGATCACATAGATAACATGGATCATTTAAAGCAGGGTATAGGTCTTAGAGCTTATAAGCAACAGGATCCAACTCAAGCATATCAGTTCGAGGGAAGTAATATGTTTGATGAAATGATATTTAACATAAAGGTAGATACAGTTAAGTTCTTAATGCATGTTCAAAATGAAAAAGCTCCAGAAAGAGAGAGAGTAGTTAAGGAAACAGCTACAAACTTAGATTCACAAGGTAAAAAGGTACCTGTTAAAAATGATAATAAGATAGGAAGAAATGAACCATGTAGTTGTGGTAGTGGAGTAAAATATAAAAACTGTTGTGGACGTGGAGCTTAATAGTAAAAAATCAAGGATTTGCAACAAAGTTTGCAAATCCTTTTTTATGTTATAATTATTGTAAGTAAGAGAAAGATTTTAAAGATAGAACTTAAATATGTAATATATAATAGAGGTGATTTTAAATGATATTAAAACTTCAAGAAGCTTTAGGAGAGCTTCAACCCTTAAAGGAAAAAATAGAGGAAATGAGGAACTCTCTTTGACCCTGCTAGTTTAGAGAGAAAAATTGATGAACTAGATAAAAGTATGGAGCAACCTGATTTTTGGGATGATATAAAAAAGGCAGGAGATATAACTAAAGAATCTAAAAGACTAAAAGATAAATTAGGTATATTTAAGTCCTTAGAACAGAGAGTAGAAGATGTTGAAGTACTTGGAGATATCGCAATGGAGGAAGATGATGAATCCTCCATTAGAGAGATTATAAAAGAAATTAATGAGCTTAAAAAAGATATAGAAAGTTATAGAATAGAGCTACTTCTTTCTGATGAATATGATAGGAATAATGCCATATTAAATCTTCATGCAGGGGTTGGAGGAACAGATGCCCAAGATTGGACTGAAATGCTTCTTAGGATGTATACAAGATGGGGTGAAGGTAAGGGATTTAAACTTGAAACCATTGATTATTTACCAGGTGATGAAGCTGGGATAAAAGGAGTAACGATAAAGGTCACTGGAGAGTTTGCTTATGGATATCTTAAGACTGAAAAGGGAATACATAGATTAGTAAGAATATCACCCTTTAATGCTAATGGAAAAAGACAAACTTCATTTGCTTCAGTGGAGGTACTGCCAGAGCTTACAGAGGATCAAGATATAGATATAAATCCAGCAGATTTAAAACTAGATACTTTTAGAGCTGGAGGTGCAGGGGGGCAGCATGTAAATAAAACAGAATCCGCCGTAAGAATAACTCATATACCAACAGGTATAGTGGTAGCCTGCCAGAATGAAAGAAGTCAACATAATAATAGAGATGTAGCTATGAAAATGCTTAAGGCTAAACTCATAGAACTTAAGGAGAGAGCCCATAAAGAAAAGATCGAAGATCTTACAGGAGAGCTTAAAGATATAGGATGGGGAAGTCAAATAAGATCCTATGTATTTCATCCTTATTCCTTAGTTAAGGACCATAGAACTAATACTGAAAATAGTAACGTCCAAGGGGTTATGGATGGAGATATAGATCTATTTATAAATGCCTATTTAACTAGTGATAATAATTAGGGAATAATTATATTAGTGAAATAAATATAATTTAAAGTAATGAAGCAAAGAAATGTGTTAAGACTTAAGTAGAAAATCCTATAAACATGTAAGCTTTAAATAGATGTAAATCATGGCATCTCAAAGTTTGATTAAAGATATGATTTTATATAACTTAAAATTAATTACATTATTAAAAAATATAATTAATTCTTTTAAAATAAAGGATTTTAAAAAATTAATAGGGAATAGAGTATTAAGGGTGCAAATAATGCACCCTTAATTTTGTAAGTTAAGATATATTAAAGAATAATGGCTTATCTAATTATATATTTTGTACAATACTATGCTTATATGATCTACTAATTAAGTGTTAGTAGCAACCATATAGTTCTATTACAAAGAATACATATTTGAGATTTTGTACATTATTTTTGTATATATGGCTAGTAGATTTAAATTCTAATAGATTATATAAAATTGTAAGTGGGGTCTTTTTCTTATTAATTACTTATAGAATAACTCTACAAAGTGATTACGAGTAAAGGAACTATTTACTAACTATAAGGAGGATATTATGGATAAAATTTTAGATAAGCTGAAGCGATTAAATAGGCAATTGAAT
>NZ_JBFNEO010000178.1:0-6063 GCF_040797585.1 Clostridium sp. | reverse complement strand
GAATAACCTCTAGACTTTTAGGTAACTTTGATATGTCTAAATTTTACGGAGAGGATATAAGAATTCAAAATAACCTAAAGAGAATTCAATCAACATAGAATATAAAACATATAAATTGAATCATATATAAGGATATACCTAATTAAAATAAGTTTAATGGTATATCCTTTATTTTGTATAAGTATAAGGAATACAATCTATTGATTATATTAATATATGTTATTTTAAATATTTGTATTATTTTATCTTATAGTAAAGTATAATAACTTATGTTATTTAAAACTTTATAAAATTGTGTAAATTTATATTTATAATATATTTGACGTATAAAATATACTATTTTATAATATTTTTAAATATTATTTTTTTTAAAGTAATATTACTTTTTCTTATAAAGGGGGAATTGATAAATGGAAGAGAAGGTGCTAACTGTCTGTCCGTACTGTGGAGCAGGCTGTCAGCTATATTTGGTTGTAGAAGATGGTAAAATCGTTAGGGCTGAGGGGGCCGACGGAAGAACCAATGAAAGCAATCTATGTCTTAAGGGATATTATGGATGGGACTTCTTAAATGATACTAAAATTTTATCATCTAGGTTAAAAAAACCTATGATAAGAAAGAATGGTGATCTTGAGGAAGTTTCTTGGGATGAAGCTATTAGTTTTATTGCAGAAAAATTAACTTACATAAAAGAAAAGTATGGTCCAGACGCTATTATGGGTACAGGTTCTGCTAGGGGGCCAGGAAATGAGTCAAACTATGTTATGCAAAAGTTTATGAGAGCTGTAATCGGTACCAATAACGTAGACCATTGTGCTAGAGTCTGACATGCTCCATCAGTAGCTGGTCTAGCTACTTCACTTGGAAGCGGTGCAATGTCAAACTCAATACCTGAAATAGAAGATACAGATTTATTATTTGTATTTGGATATAATGCAGCAGATTCTCATCCAATTGTTGCAAGAAGAGTAGTTAAAGCTAAGGAAAAGGGAGCAAAAATAATTGTAACTGATCCTAGAATTACCGAAACTGCAAGAATTGCTGATTTATGGTTACCGCTAAAAGGTGGAACTAATATGGCTTTAGTTAATGCTTTCGGAAATGTTTTAATAAGCGAAGATCTTTATGATAAAGATTATGTTGAAAAACATACTGAAGACTTTGAGGAATATAAAAAATCTGTTGAAAAATATACTCCTGAATACGCTGAGAAAATAACAGGAGTTAAGGCTGATGATATAAGAAAGGCTATGAGAGAATATGCTAGTGCTAAGAATGCTATGATTCTTTATGGTATGGGAGTATGCCAATTCTCTCAAGCTGTTGACGTTGTTAGAGGTCTAGCATCTATTGCTCTTTTAACAGGAAACTTTGGAAGACCTAACGTTGGTATAGGACCTGTTCGTGGACAAAATAATGTTCAAGGTACTTGTGATATGGGAACACTTCCTGATTCATATCCTGGATATCAATCAGTTACCAATGATGAGGCAAGAGCTAAATTTGAAAAGGCTTGGGGAGTTAACCTTCCAAGTAAGCCTGGATATCGTATAACTGAGGTTCCTCACTTAATATTACATGAAAATAAGATAAAAGCTTATTATATATTTGGTGAAGATCCAGTACAGAGTGACCCAAATGCATCAGAAGTAAGAGAAGCTTTAGATGCCTTAGAGTTTGTAATAGTTCAAGACATATTTATGAATAAAACTTCGCTTCATGCAGATGTAGTTTTACCTGCCACTTCTTGGGGTGAGCATGAAGGAGTATATTCCTGCGCGGATAGAGGATTCCAAAGATTTAGAAAAGCGGTGGAGCCAAAAGGAGATGCAAAACCTGATTGGCAGATAATAAGTGAAATAGCTACTGCTATGGGATATCCTATGAAATATAATAACACTAAAGAAATTTGGGATGAAATGAGAAGTTTGTGTCCAAGCTTCTATGGAGCAACCTATGAAAAATTAGAAGAGTTAGGTGGAATCCAATGGCCTTGTCCTACTGACGATCATAAGGGCACTCCTTATTTATATAAAGATAATAAATTCTCAACACCTACTGGTAAAGGAAAGTTATTTGCTACAGAATGGAGAGCTCCTGGTGAATTACCAGATGAAGAGTATCCTCTTAGCTTATCTACAGTAAGAGAGGTTGGTCATTACTCTGCAAGAACTATGACTGGTAACTGTAGAGCTTTAAGAGAGCTAGCAGATGAACCTGGATATATACAGATGAGCATTGAAGATGCAAAAAATCTTCAAATAGAAAGTGAGGAACTTGTACGTGTATCTTCAAGACGTGGAAGTATAATAACTAGAGCTTTAGTTACAGATAGAACTAAGCCTGGTTCTACTTACATGACATATCAATGGTGGATAGGAGCTTGTAATGAACTAACCAGTGACTATGTGGACCCTATTACTAAAACCCCAGAGTACAAATATTGTGCAATAAAGGTAGAAAGAATAGAGGATCAAGAGGCCGCTGAGAATCACATAAAGGAAACTTACACAGCTCTTAAAGATAAGATGAATTTAGAAAAATAGTATAGATTATATAATATTTATTACATGATACTGCTATATTTTCATTACACTGTTTTGTGATGAAAATATAGGTTCATGTGTACCCTAACCTATAAACTTTATCTAATTTTATAGGTTAGGGTTAAAAATTAAAATTTATTGAGAGGTAAAATTATGATTAACATAGAGGAAGCATTAAATATAATAAAGAAAGAAATTAATATCTTAGGAACTGAAAGAGTAGATTTAATATCTTCTCTTAATAGAGTTTTAGCGGAAGATATTTACTCGAAAGACACTTTACCTCCTTTTGATAAATCAGCTATGGATGGATATGCAATAAAAAGTAATGACACCTTAAACTTTGATAACAATATACATCTTAATGTAAAAGGTTTAATAAAGGCTGGGGACTATTATGAAGGTGAGTTAAAATCTAATGAAGCCATAAAAATTATGACTGGAGCACCTTTACCTAAGGGTGCTGATGCCGTAATACAAATAGAGAAAGTGTCTTGTGTAGATGACAAAGTGATATTATCTGAATTTGTAAAACCTGATACTAATATTATAAAGATGGGTGAAGAAATCAAGGTTGGAGATTTAGCTCTTAAAAAAGGAACTCTTATAAGACCAGCAGAAATCGCATTATTAGCCTCTTTAGGATATAGTAGCGTAACTACCTACATGCTTCCTAAGGTATGCATAATGTCCACTGGTGATGAGCTTCAGGATATAGACTCTCCTCTTGAAAAGGGTAAAATAAGAAACTCTAATGAATCCTCTTTAAAAGCCTTACTTAAAAATTTAGGCATAGATGCTCTATCCTTAGGTATAGCACGTGATAATAAAGAAGATCTTAAAGAGAAGATTTTTACTGCCCTATCATCTTCTGATTTAGTGATTACCTCCGGGGGAGTATCCGCTGGAGATTATGATTTTATTGATGATGTGTTAAAAGAGATTGGTGCAACGATAAAAATTGATGCCATAGCTATTAAGCCAGGTAAACCTGTAACTTTTGCAGTACTAGATAATAAGTTCTTCTTTGGTCTTCCTGGTAATCCTTTATCTCTCATCACAACTTTTGAAGAATTTATAAAGCCTACTATTAAAAATATGATGGGGGTTAATGTTTCAGGTAATGATCTTTTTAAGATTATTTCTGGAGATAGCTTTAAGTTTAAGAAATCAAGAAGAAAATATGTTTACGTCGAAATAAAAAAAGAGAATGGAAAATACTATGCCTATGATATTGGATCTCAGTGTTCAAATCATCTGATGACTGTGAGTCGCTCCAATGGAATAATAATAATTCCCGAGGGCGTAGATACCGTACATATAGGAGATGAACTTGATGGCCGATTTATATTTAAATAATAATAAAAAACCTGTAGTTATTTCCGTTGTATCTACTAAATCTGGTATGGGAAAAACTACTCTAATTGAAGGTCTTATTAGAATATTTAAACATAAGGATTTAAAGGTAGGAGTATTAAAACATGATGCTCATAAGTTTGATATAGACAAAGAAGGTAAGGATAGCTATAGATTTTCTAAAGCTGGAGCAGACAATGTAATTGTTGCATCTTCAGAAAAGTTAGCTATGATACAGATCTTAAAGGAAGAGAAAACCGTTGAAGAGATACTTCCTCTTTTCAATAATATGGATTTAGTTATTATAGAAGGATTTAAAAATAATAATTATCCTAAAATAGAGGTTCATAGAAGGGATGTAGATGAAAATTTATTATACAATAATCCTAGCTATAATAAGGAAACTTATTTAGCTATAGCTAGTGATGAAGACTTAGACACCTCAATTCCGGTATTGGATCTAAATAACCTAACTTCTATAGGGGAATTCATAGAGGTTAAATTTCTTAATACCTTAGATCTGTAGTATTTTTATTTTATTAAAGTTGTATAGGTTAAATATTTAATATTTGAAAGGTGATTATAAAATGAGTAATGCAATTAATTCTTTTATTGTAGTTAATCCTAGAAAATGTACTGGCTGTAAAGCTTGTCAAGTTGCATGTCTTACAGCACACAATAAAGAAGAACATTTAGATGTTGTTCTCCAGGATGATGTTTCTTATGTTACTATGAAATGTAATCATTGTGAGGATGCACCTTGTGCAAATAGATGCCCATTTGGTGCTATAAAGCAAATAAAGAATAGAATGGTTATAGATGAGACTCTTTGTGTTGGCTGTAGAGCTTGTACTAAGGTTTGTCCGTTTGATGCTATAAGTATAATTCCAAAGGCTGCTACAGAAGATGATGTTCCAAATAAAAGAGCAAAGAACATAGCTTATAAATGCGATTTATGCGTGGACAAAGATGGCTGTAAATGTGTAGAGGCATGTCCAAACAACGCCTTAACACTAGTAGATCCATTACAGGACATGAACGCTAAGGCTATTAGATCAGCGGAAAATTTATTTAGAACTGTAAATCTTTATAAATAATATAGCCTCATATTTTAAATATACTCTAGGTATAAATTTGAACAAACTTTAAGGAATACTTGTTTTACGAAAGGAGCAAAAATAATGAGTTCATTTGTTATCGCAAATCCTGATATGTGCATCGGTTGTAGAACCTGCGAAATCGCTTGCGTTGTAGCACACTCTGAAAAGAATATATTTTCATCTCAAGGAGAAATAGAATTTACACCTCGTTTAAAGGTTATTAAGACTAATAAGGTTACTGCACCTGTTCAATGTAGACATTGCAAGGGAGCACCTTGTGCTAAAGCCTGTCCAAATAACTGTATCTCTCATAACGAAGGCGGGGTAGTATGTATAGATAGAACTACATGTGTAGGATGTAAAAATTGTATGATAGCATGTCCTTTTGGAGCTATTGATATGGTTCCTGTATATGAAGAGGATAAAAAGGTATTACAGCAAAAACTTAAGGTTCAAACTAAATCAGATTTAGTATTAAAAGAAAAACTAGTTGCTAGTAAATGTGATCTTTGCATTGGTAGAGAAGGTGGACCTGCTTGTGTAGAAAAATGTCTTACTAAAGCACTTAAGTTAATTGTAACTCCTTAAAATATAAAGGATTTATTGCTGATGCAATAAATCCTTTTATTTTATATTTTATTTATATTCTAAATACCATTACTAACTCTAAGATTCTTAGATCTAAAATGGTAAATTGCCCTTTATATCTAAATAAGTTCTTCTTCCAACCTAATTCTTTGAATAGACTGTATATCTTAATAACTTAAAGTTTAATTTCAAGCACCCTGTGATATATCTATAGATGTACCACATCTATGAATATACTCTAAATCATAGTAGCTTAAAGTTTAGTTTAAGGTTCCATGTATTATATCCCTATATACTCTATCATAATTTATGAATTATACTTAATCAATCTATATCCAAAGTTAAAGATAAATAATAAATTATTTATTTTATTCAAAACAAAAAAGCCTTGGATAAACCAAAGCTTTTTGGAGCTGACAACAGGAATTGAACCTGCAACCTGCTGATTACAAGTCAGCTGCTCTGCCAATTGA
>NZ_JBFNEO010000177.1:0-6107 GCF_040797585.1 Clostridium sp. | reverse complement strand
AGCAGAGGACTGAAAATCCTCGTGTCGCTGGTTCGATTCCTGCTCGAGCCACCAAAAAAGCTTAGCAAATTTGCTAAGCTTTTTTATTTTATATAAAAGTATAATACTTAGTTTATAGTTAAAAGAATGAATCTTATATTTATAGAATATAGTATTTAAAATTAATATATTATAGTAAAAGAGGTTAGAGCTATTAATAAACTCTAACCTTTTAATATTTAAACTATTTTAACCATTTTATTATAACTACATATATTTAACAAACTTTCTGTTTTAATAAATTCATAATTAAGCTTATTATAAAACTTCATAACAAACTTATCTTTTGCAAGTAAAGAACACTTATTTAACTTATAAGTTTTTGCAAGCTTCTCTCCTTCTTCCATAAGTATTCTTCCCATTCCCATACCTCTATGATTTTCATCAGTAGCTATATTGGAAATATAGAACTCTCCAATTTCACATTCCTTTATTAACCTTCCTATAATAGTATCAAAGAAATAAAGAACTTTGTTTTTTAATCCTTTTTGCATTGATAATAATAATTTACTTGAGCTTTTATTTAACTCATTAAACTTATAAGCAGGAAATGCTAATATAACACCACAAACCTTATCCTCATAAATGGCTACTTTAGCGTATTTATAGCTATAACGATTATTTGGATCTTTAACTAAAGTTTCAAGCCTCTCGAGTATTTCTGATTTACTGCCTTGCCCCCATTCTAGTGCTGGATTATCTTCAGTACTATATAGGAGTTTGGCAATACTGGCGGCGTCCTCTCCTTCAGCAGATCTGATTATTAAGTTTTTCATAATTTCAACCTCTCTTCATAAAATAATATATTTTATTCTTTATAAATATTATATATCTAATAGTATAGAAGTTATAATCCCTAAGGTGTTATGGATTAAGTACATTTTTGTGTATTTTTAAATTAACTATTTAAAGGATTTTAGCATTAAGGTTATCTATTTTATTTAAATTAAGTACTGAAAACATTTAAATAATTACAGGATAAACTTATTTAAGAATGTTTTCTATAACTAATACTTCTTTTTTAAGTAAAATATAATAATTTAATATTATAAGTATATAAGTAACAAATTATCATAAGGATAATGAATATAAAATATTTTTTAAGAAAACTTTACTATAGCATGGTTGTATTTTAGTGTATATATCCTTGAATAATATATCTAATATTGAAGATATATTATTTCAATTTATAAGATTATTAATAAAATTAAAGGATAATATGTAAAAAAATAGAATTATGTTTATATGATTCTATTTTTCATATTTAAAGAGCTGATTTTAAATTTACATTTAAGGAATACTAGGTGATAAAAATAAATAAATTAAATGATGAGTTTTAAATATTAAATCTTAGATACAGAAGGCCTACCATCTGAATGTAAGATGAGTTAATCTAGGGGCATAGCAACTGATATCCTGGTGGGTTACAAGATAGTAGTCATCAGATAAAAACTAGAATCATATTTTAGATTTTAGTGTAGGTTAGAAAAATAAGTTTGTGAAAAGGGGGCAAATAAATGGTCCAATTAAGTTTAAATAAGTATAAAGATTTATTAAGCGGACATACAGAATTAAGAATTCAAGAAAATTCTAAAGTTAATGTAGGTATATTAAATGGAGATATAGTAGCAAATTCTAAGTCTTCATTAAGAGGGGTTAGTGCTAGAGTGAATAATGGAGCATGGGGATTTGCTTCAAGCTCTAGGGTAAGTGATGATGAAGTAAGAAGTGTGCTTTTAAGGGCAAAACATAATAGTGAATTATTAGGAAAAAGAAGCAAAAAACAACCTATTACTATTTATGAAGACAACTGTAATTATAATAAAAGCTTTGCTACAACTAAGAGTAAAAATACTCAAAGGGAGCTTATAGATTTTCTTAGAGATTTAGATAACTATACTAGAACTAAGTACAAGAATTTAAAGAGTTCGGGAATATATATAAATTGTTTAAATATGGAGAAAAATTTACTTACTTCTACTGGAGGAGAATTGTATTCTTTCCTACCAAGATCCAATATGTATATAACCTTAGAATGTGAAGATAAGGAAGGGAATTCAGTAGAACTTTTTGATCTCTTAGGGGGTCTTGGAGAATTTGAAGATAATTTTAAAGAGCCTAAAGATGTTTATGACAAGATAGATAGAGTCTATGAAAGACTTGTGGACAAGTGTAATGGAATATATGCTGAGGCTGGAATTAAGGAATGTATAATTTCATCAGAAATATCAGGTATGTTAGCCCATGAAGCTGTAGGACATACAGTAGAAGCTGATATAGTTATTGGAGGATCAGTAGCTTCTGAATATTTAAATAAGGAAGTTGCAAGTCCAATAGTTAATTTAGTGGACTTTGCTCATAGTTCTTTTGGAAAAACATGTCCTGTACCTATATATATAGATGATGAAGGTACAAAGGCAGAAGATGTAACAGTTATAGAAAATGGAATATTAAAATCTTATATGCATAATAAAGAAACGGCTAGTTTATTTACTGTAAAACCTACGGGTAATGCTAGAGCCTTCGAATTTTCAGATGAACCTTTAGTTAGAATGAGGAATACTTGTATTCTTCCAGGAAAGGATAAGTTAGAAGATATGATATCCTCTATAGAAGATGGTTATTATTTTTCAAGAACTAATAATGGACAGGCAGATACCACTGGAGAGTTTATGTTTGGAGTATGTTTTGGCTATGAAATAAAAAATGGAAAGCTAGGACGTGGTATAAGAGACACCACCATATCAGGTGTGGCATTTGATATGTTAAAGACAGTAACTATGATTTCAGATGAATTTAATTGGAGTAGTGGAGGATTTTGTGGTAAGAAACAGGTTATAACTGTAGGCATGGGAGGACCATCAATAAAGTGCAAGATAAATGTAGGGGGAAGATAATATGGGTGGTAGAGAATTAATAAATTTTTGTATTTCTAAGTTAAAAGAATATGATATAGACAAATATAATATTATATTTTCAGAAAGTAGTAAGGATGAGCTTAATTTTTCCAATAAGGACTTTTCTCTCCTTAGGAGTACTATGAATGAAATTATGGATATTAAGATTATAAAGGACAATAAAAAGGCACAGATAGGTATCAATAATTTTGAAGAATATTATATAGAGGAGAAAGTTAAAGAGCTTGTAGATATGTGTAATTCCTCTGAATCAGATGAGGCAAATGATATAGCTAAATTTCAAGAAAAAGAAGAATTTAATTTAGGAGAAAAAGAGGGAAATTTAAATAGTATCATAGAGACCATAGAAAGATTTTTAAAAGATTTAAGGATAAAGTATCCAGAGATATTAATAACTGATGACTCTAATATATGCTTTAATAGAAAAGAGACTTATTTTATGAATTCTAATGGAGTGGATTTTAAAATTAATAAGGGAATATATAATCTAAGTATGGGATTCTCAGCAAAGATAGGTGAAAAGAGTTCATCTTTTAATGGTGTTGAATATTCCTTTGAGGAAGTACCTAAAGATTTAATGAACTATAAAAATCTAGAAAATAAGCTTAGAGAAAGTGTAGAACAAGTAAATGTAAGAAAGTTAGGGGAAAAGTTTAAGGGAGATATAATTTTAACTCCAAGTGTGGTTTCAGAGTTTTTATATTACTATAGGACCATATTCTTAGGTGAGGATCCTCTAATAACAGGAAGTAGTAGATTAAGAGATAAGCTTAATGAAAAAGTAACCAGTGAGAAATTTACATTAAGAGCTGTAGTAACTGGGGAGGAGATTATAGATAAAGATTTTATAACATCTGATGGATTAAAGACAAAAGATACAGATATAATTGAAAATGGAATATTAAAATCATATTTTCTAAGTGTATATGGAGCTAAAAAGACAAATAAGCCTTTAAATCCTATTGCAAATAGTTTTGTAGTTGAAAGTGGAGATAAGTCTTTAGAAGATATAATAAAGGAAACTAATAAAGGGATTATCTTTGATAGATTCTCAGGAGGAAACCCAGCAGCTAACGGAGATATTTCAGGGGTTGCCAAGGGATGTTATTATATAGAGGATGGAGAGAAAAAAGATCCTTTAGTGGAGGTTATGATATCAGGAAATCTTTATGACATGTTCAATGATATAGAGAACATATCCTTAGAGAGAATAAATGACGGAAAGAATCTACTTCCTTGGATAAGAATAAGGAATGTAGTTATAAGCGGTAATTAAAGTTATATGTAATAAAATAGAACGAATCTTCTTTTAGATGGTGTTTTTTCAACCATCTAAAAGTTAGATGAGTTAATCTAGGGGCGTAGTAACTGTTAATCCCCACCTTTTAAGAGGATGGGGTTGTTACAGTTGCTAGCCATCAGATAAATCTTAAAATTAAATTAATATATTGCTATATTTCAATACTATAGGGTTCACATGCTAATTTTTAAGTCATAAATCGATTCAAAACATAGTAGAATAAAGATAAGAAACCCACTGTGATTTTATTAAATGTAGTAAAATCATAGTGGGTACTTTATTAATAACAATTTATAAAATATTTAGCTAATGATTCATTTTAATTAATGTAGTATTAACTATGGATTTCTTCAAGGGTTAGCACATCTACAACTTCTTCAACATTTGGACTAATTCCAGCTAGGAGTATCATATCTCCATTAAGAAGTATTGTTTCCCCATCTGGAAGTATTTCTTCTTCATTTCTTTCTATAAGGAATATTCTACATTCACGAGGAAGTTTTATATCCTTTAATTTTTTATTTATATAATTATCATTTAAAACCATAGCTTCCCTAATTATAAGTTTATCAATAGATTTTTTATTACTATTATCATTGAGAATTTCATCTTTTAAAATATATTCAAATACTATAGGGAAGATAACACATGATACTACAGTGGATAATACAAATGCTCCATAAGTAGCTTCATCTATAAAACCAAGATCTAGAGCCATTTGAGATCCTACTACTATAAGACTAAGTTGAGCTGATAAGATAAACCCACCAGCTAAGGATTTTTTAAGACCAAAAGCAGATTTTAAAAGAATGCTAGGTATAAGTTTAACTAATAAAAATGTTAAAATTATAAAAGGAATCTTAGTTAGTGCATAAGGATTATTAAATACTACTTTTAAATCAAGATCTACCCCAACCATTATAAAGAAAATTGGTATTAAGAAACCATAACCTATAATATCAAGTTTATGGGTAAGTTCTTCCTTCGCCTTTCCAGAAAGCAGAGAGAATATAACTCCAGCTAAGAAGGAGCCAAGGATTATTTCACTTCCAATCTTATGAGATATGGTAACCAATATTAACATAAGAGCAAAAGCAGCACGTACACCTATATGTAAATTTTTAAAGTGCATAGCCCATAGGGTAAACCTATTATGAAACTTTTTACTAATTATATAAATTAAAAAGGCAGCCACAAATAATAGAATAAATAAGAAACTTCTATAGCTAAATCCATATTTATTAGTTGAAGCTATAATAGATAAACCTATTAAACATACAAATTCACATATTAAAGAAAATATTAAAAGGCTTTGTCCAAAAGCTGTATTTAATATTTCTTTAGATTTTAAGTAAGGAACCATAAGCCCAGGAGCAGCAGCTGTAAATAGTAAGGTGAAGAAAAGTTTACCATTCTCTAAGCCTAGTATATTTAGGGTGCCGATAAGTAAATAAGAAATCATTACAGAGAGTAAAAACATAATAGTTATGATTATACCCTGATTGTTTTTCTTAGAATCACTAGAATCTTTTTTCATAGTATTAGAAAAATCTATTTCAAGACCACTTAAAAATATCAAATAAGCAAGACCAAGTTCAGATAAGAATATAATCCAAACATCACTGCTTATAAGATTTAAGCCACTTTTTCCTATTAATATTCCTACAAATATTTCTCCAACTTGATAGGGAATCTTAATTTTTTTAAGTCCTTTTACAAAGAACGGGGTAACAAAAGCAAATAAGCTAAGAATTAGAAGTGAGTCATAACTTAAAGCATTTTCCATATTATCACATCCTCATAAGTAAATTTCTATAGAGTGGATTCTCTATAGTTTATACATGAGTTAA
>NZ_JBFNEO010000176.1:0-6181 GCF_040797585.1 Clostridium sp. | reverse complement strand
TTTTATATTAAAATTTCTATATCTAGAGATATAACCCCTTTAATATCTCATTTAAAATCAAAATAATATATTATAAGTTTATTTTTAACATATTATTTATTCCCTCTTGGTAATATTTAGTGTATAATCTTATTAATATATAAGTTGCATTTAATCTCCTACATTAAGTTAATAATTTAACTTACTGTGCTAGTTTAATCTTAAAATAAACACATTTGTTAGTTTAAACTACTAAAATACAAAAGTTTAATTTATCTAACCTTTAGATGGTTGAAAAGACACCATCTAAAGGAAGATTCGTTCTATGATCACTAACAACTTCAGTAAGATAGCTTAACTAGCCAAAGAGTTAATTTATTTTATTAATAATCCTAGTAATATCTTTAGTTAAAATCCATTATCATTTTACAACATATATATTAAATAATTCTTAGGAGGATATGTATAATGAATTTTGTAAAGGGTTTCTTAAAACTTTCGCCAGTTATGTTACTGGCCACACTAATGATATTTGAGGTAAATGCCCTAACCGCAGCTCCTATCGCTACAATATATGCAGCTCTAATAGCTATAATTATCGATAAGTTAAAGTCCAAGGATATTTTTGATGCTGCTGTAGATAGTGTTAAAGAGATGCAAATAGTATTCTTTATTCTAATGCTTGCTTATGCCATGGCTAGTGCTTTTATGACTACTGGAGTAGGTGCTTCTATAATCAATATATCTCTAGACCTTGGTTTAAGTGCTAGAACCATTGCTGTTACTGGTCTTGTAGTTACAGGTATTCTCTCAGTAGCAACTGGTACAAGCTGGGGTACTTTTGCGGCCTGTGCTCCAATCTTCTTATGGCTTAATCGTATAGTTGGTGGTGATATTCTTTTAACAACTGCTGCTATTGCTGGTGGTGCATGCTTTGGTGATAATATAGGGCTTATATCTGACACCACCTTAGTAAGCTCTGGTATTCAAAAGGTAGAGGTTATGCATAGAATACGTCACCAGGGAGTTTGGTCTTTAATGTGTCTTGTATTATCTGCCATAATCTTTTATGTAGTTAGTCTTTATATGGGACTTCCTACTACAACTGGCAGTGCTACTGAGGCCATAAACTCAATTCCTAAGGAAGCTTTTGACGTTCTAGCAGTAGAAAAACCTGCTGCCATTGATCTTTTGAATCAGGTAAAAACAGGTGTACCTTATTACATGGTAATTCCATTAATCCTTGTTATCATATGTGCTTTTAAAGGGGTGCAAACCCTCTTATGTTTACTTGTAGGAATTATTTCTTCTTTTATTTTAGGATTATTCGCAGGTACTGTTACTAGCTTACCTTCATTTTTAACCCTGGTTCAAGATGGTTTCTCTGAAGCTGGATCTTGGGTTATTGTAATGATGATGTGGGTTGGTGCCTTTGGAGGAATTATGGGTAAGATAAATGCCTTTGCCCCAATCTCTAAGTTCTTCTCAAGTCTTGCAAGAAATGTACGTCAGCTTTCTTTCCTAAATGGAATACTCTGTCTTCTTGGAAATGTGGCGCTGTCAGATGAAATGGCTCAAATAGTAACTGTAGGACCTATAATTAAAGAACTTACTGATGAGAATGTAGAAGGATCTGAAGAAGACTTATATAAGCTAAGGCTTAGGAATGCTACTATGAGTGATGCTCTTGGAGTTTTTAGTGCCCTACTTATACCTTGGCATGTTTACGTTGTCTTCTTCACTAGTATAGCTAGTGCTGTTTATCCTCTCCATCAATTTCAACCTTTAGATCTTGTAAAATATAATTTTATGTCCATGGTAGCTGTGGTGTCTATACTATTCTTAACCGTAACAGGCTTTGATAGATTTATTCCTTTATTTAAACTTCCATCTGAACCACAGGTTAGGCTTAAAAAGCCAATTAAAAGTAACTCTATAGAAAAAAGTTTATAATTACTTAGTTTTCTATTTTAAATTTTCTTTATATACTTAATAGTCAAAATATTTTAAATAATCGTAATTGACATAATAAATAGGTGTAATACAAAGCTCTTTTTAAACTATGTACTACACCTATTATATTACTCAAGAATCATAATAATTACTTTTATCTGATGGCTATGAGCTGTAATATCCCATCCCCTTAAAAGGTTGGGGATAACAGTTGCTACGTTCCTAGATTAAGTCCTCTAACCTTCAGATGGTAGAAAAAATACCACCTTAAGTAAGATTCGTTCTGTTAAATTAAAGATCATCTACAAGGATAGCTGATTTTGCATAGGCTGTAGATTTAGCTTCAAAGAAATCAGTCTTAACCTTATTGGCATCTGCATAGGCATCTACCCATGGAAGTGGATTTTCTGTTACTCCATATAAAGGTTCCATATCAAGATGCTTAAGTCTTAAATCCCCAAGATACTTTATGTAATCACTCATACCCTTTTTATTAAGTCCTTGAATCTTATCTCCTATTACATAGTGTCCCCACTTAATTTCATTCTCTACGCCTTCTCTCATCATGTCTCTTAGCTCTTTTATCATATCATCTTTAAATAGCCCTGGCTCTTCTACTCTAAGTTCTCTAATTATGCTTCTAAATAGCCATAGGTGAGTGTTCTCATCCCTATTTATATATCTTATCTCTTGAACAGATCCTGGCATCTTAGAATTTCTCTCAAGGTTATAGAAGAACATAAATCCTGAGTAGAAGTATATTCCTTCTAATATGTAGTTAGCCATTAATGTTTTAAGTAGGTTCCTAGGATTTGAGTCTTCTAAAAAGTTGTTATATAAGTCTCCTATGAACTTATTTCTCTCAAGAAGTATGCTATCATCCTTCCACTGATATAATATCTCATTTCTCTTATGAGGAGGACATATAGTATCTAACATGTAACTATAAGACTGAGAATGTATAGCCTCTTGGTAAGCTTGTATGGTTAAACATAAATTAACCTCACTTGCTGTTATGTAGTCATTTATATTAGAAAGATTAGCTGTTTGTATACTATCTAAAAATATTAAGAAAGATAATATCTTATCATAAGCTACTCTCTCATCATCTGTTAAATTCTTATAATCCTTTAAGTCCTGAGATAAGTTTATTTCCTCTGGTATCCAGAAATTATTCATTGCTTGTCTATACCAATCTGATGCCCAAGAATATTTCATATTATTAAAATCATTAAGATTTGTTGTATTTCCATTTATCATTTTTTTCTTGGAGATCTCCGTATCTCCATTTTCATTAAATAGGGGCTTTTTATTTAACATATTAATCCTCCTAAGATAGTAATCCTCTTTATTAGTGTCTATATATACTCCCAAATAAACAAATTAAATTTTTATGTATATAGAGAAACCACATCACACATTAATCTAAACTTCAATCTAACATGATTTATAGCTTATTAAGATACTATGTGGTGTATCTATGAAAATTATATAGTCTAACTCATTGCACTACTTATTTATCTAAATATTTTACAGTTCTAATCCCATTCCATTTAAGACCCAAGATTAGAACTGTAACCTCCCTAAATTAGTTAAATATCAATGATACCTAATTACTATATAGAACAGCTTTCACACTCTTCTACTGTTAGAGACTTTGAACGTACATAGTAAATACTCTTTACTCCATTTTTCCATGAGTTTATATAAAGATTTAATATTTGTCTCATAGTAAACTCTGTGGTTATGTATAAATTGAAGGATTGAGCTTGGTCTATATGCTTTTGGCGGGCTCCCCCTGCCTTTATGGACCAGTTTTGATCTATTGAATAAGCTGACTTATATAAATCATACTTTTCAAAACATAAATCTGGTGCTGTTTTTGGAGTTATTATTCCTCTCTTCTCCTCTAAGTAGAATCTTTCCATTATAGGATCTATTCCTTCTGTAGTTCCAGCAATGGTAGCTGTTGAACCATTAGGAGCTATAGCTAAAAGATATGCATTTCTCATTCCACCTTCATGAACCTCACGTCTTAGTTCATTCCACTTCTCTGAATTATATCCTCTTATATCAAAATAATCTCCATTATCCCAGTCTGATCCTTCAAAGTATTCATAGCTTCCTTTTTCTTTAGCTATTTTATTACTAGCCTTTATAGCATAAAAGTTTATTCTCTCATAAAGCTTATCTACAAATTCTACATGGTCTTCACTTTCCCAATCTATGTTATTGTTATATAACATATGATGATATCCACTAGTACCAAGACCTATGGATCTATATCTTCTATTAGTAAGCTCTGAATATTTAAGAGCATAGAAGTTTAAATCTATAACATTATCCATAGCTCTTATTTGAGTTTCAACTAAAATTTCAAGTTCCTCATCATCTAAAACATTCACACGTCCAAGAACTATAGAAGAAAGGTTACAAACTACAAAATCTCCTGGCTTTGTTTTTTCAACTATTATAACATCACCATTTTCATCTACTATTTCTTCCTGAATAAACTCTATTTCACTCATATTCTGCATAATTTCTGTGCAAAGGTTAGAGGAATATATCATACCCTTATGCTTATTAGGATTAGTCTTATTTACTGTATCTCTATTAAAGGCAAAAGGAGTTCCTGTTTCTGCTACGCTCTTTATTATAAGTCTTATAAGATCCTTAATCTTCATCTCTCTTTTTTCTATTCTTGGATCTTCTAAGCATTCAAAGTATCTTTTCTCCCACTCTTCTCCATAGAAGTCACATAACTCATATCCCTTAGCTTTTTTAATCTCATGAGGACACATCATATGCCATGTTCCCTCTATATCCTTCTCAGCCATCTTCCAAAATAAATCTGGGTAACATATTCCTGGGAATACATCATGAGCCTTCTTACGGTCATCTCCATTATTAGTTTTTAGTTGAAGGAATTCTGGTAAATCTTTATGCCAAGCATCAAGCCATATGGATACACTTCCCGTTCTCATTCCTAATTGATCTACTGCAATAGCCGTATCATTAAATAACTTTACCCAAGGTATAACTCCACCTGAAGCTCCCTTAAAGCTTCTTATATCAGAACCTAATCCACGAACCTTTCCCATGTAGATTCCCATACCTCCGCCATATTTTGATACCTTTGCAAAGTTATCAAGGCTCTTATATATCCCTTGTAGACTATCTCCTACTGTATCTATAAAGCATGAACTAAGCTGGCAGAAAGGTTTTCTTGCATTAGACATTGTAGGTGTTGCCATGGTTGCTCTTAAGGTACTTAGGGCATCATAGAATCTCTTAGCCCAATATAATCTATTTTCCTTCTTCTCTGCTAATGCAAGATGCATAGATATACCCATAAACATTTGCTGCGGAAGCTCTAAAACTTTTCTATCTCCGTTTTGTATTAAATACCTCTTACATACAAGGTTTATTCCACTATAAGAAAATAGATAATCTCTTTCTGGTTTTAGGTAGCTATTTAATTCCTCTATTTCCTCTTCTGAATAATTTTCAAGAATATACTTTCCATATAAATTTTTATCAGTTAATTCCTTTATTAAAGAATAAAAACTGCTATATCCATAACTATTCTTGTCTATCCCTCTGTTTTTTCCAACCTCTTTATAAAGGTTATATATAAAAAGCTTACTTGCTGCATACTCCCACTTTGGCTCTACTGCTGTAGTAAGCTCTAAAGCACTTTGTATTACTGCATCTATAAGTTCATTTTCATTCATGGATTCCCTTGTTATGTTTTCTAATGCCTTATGTAATTTTGATGGGTTATAATCCTCATTATTTGAATATATTTCACTACAGGAAAATTCACATATTTCCATTAAGTTGTTCATCGATATATTTAAGCTTTCCATGGCTATTGCTCCCTTCATTATCCCTAAATATGTATTTTCTATATTTCCTAATTCCTTTACCTTAAAGCCCTCTATTAACTATAGGGTGAGCTTTTTAATTCATCTGATGGCTAGGAGCTGTAACACCCCCATCCTCTTAAAAGGTGGGGGTGAACATCTGCTACGCCCCTAGATTAACTCATCTAACCTTCAGGTGGAAATAACACCACCTGAAGGAAGATTTCTTCTATTGTATATAATATTAATTCATTATGTAATTCTATAGTTTACTTTAATAATCAATGATCAACTTTCAATTTCTCATAGCTTAGTAAACTAAAATCAATATAGGGTTTTTAGCTTGAATCTTAACTTATACATGTACTTAACTCCTTTAAAAC
>NZ_JBFNEO010000175.1:0-6187 GCF_040797585.1 Clostridium sp. | reverse complement strand
TCCTAAATTAGTAGGTATGAGAATAAGAGATATAGAGATTAAAGATATAGATGACCTAGAAGATTTTCTAAGAGGAAATCATATTGATATAGGGGTTCTTTGTGTACCTAAGGTTAATGCTCAAAAAACTTGTAACCTATTAGTTAATAATGGAGTTAAGGGCATTTGGAATTTTGCACCTGTAGATTTAAGTGTTCCTGAAGATGTAATAATTGAGAATGTTCACTTAAGTGATAGCTTACTTACTCTTGCATATTTATTAAATGAAGTGGAAGAAGAAGAGTAAATTGTCATAAAAAAAGGGGAATGTTTTAAAATTCAAAAAATTTTGAAAGGTTATTGAAATATTATCCAATGGGCTATATAATAATAATTGAAGTATCATACTTCAATTATTTTTTGTTAGGAATTGTTATAGCTTTAACAAAGAATAAAAATATTCATAGAAACTAATTTGTATTATATTAGAGAAATATGTATTTATTGTATTAAAAATAAAAAGGGGGATACAAATGGAGCTTAAAAATGTTCTTTTTGAAAAGGATGGTAAGGTTGCTATTATAACAATTAATAGGCCTAAAGCTTTAAATGCTTTAAATTCAGAAACTTTAAAAGAATTAGACAATATTCTTGATGTAGTAGAGCAAGATGATGAAATCTATGCTATAGTTTTAACAGGTGCAGGAGAGAAAGCATTTGTTGCAGGGGCAGATATAACAGAAATGAAAGATTTAAGTGCAATAGAAGGAAGAAGATTTTCAATTTTAGGAAATAAAGTTTTCAGAAGATTAGAAAATATTGAAAAAGCAGTTATTGCCGCTATACCAGGATTTGCTCTTGGGGGTGGATGTGAACTTTCCATGGCGTGTGATATAAGAATAGCTTCTGAAAAAGCTAAATTTGGACAACCGGAAGTTGGTCTTGGAATAACTCCAGGATTCGGAGGAACTCAAAGACTTCCAAGACTTGTTGGAGAAGGTCGTGCAAAGGAACTTATATTTACATCAAGAATTATAAAGGCTGATGAAGCTTATAACATAGGGCTTGTTAATAAAGTAGTACCACTAGAAAATTTAATGGATGAGGCTAAGGCTATGGCAAATCTAATTGCATCCCAAGGACCAGTTGCTATTAAGCTTTCTAAGGCAGCTATAAATAGAGGAATGCAATGTGATATAGATACAGCTTTAATGTATGAAGCTGAAGTTTTTGGAGAGTGTTTCTCAACGGAGGATCAAAAAGAGGGAATGACTGCCTTTGTTGAAAAAAGAGACAAAACTTTCAAAAATAAGTAAGGGAAATAAGGGGGTAAGTATATAATGGATTTTAAGCTTTCAAAAGAACAAGAACTAGTAAGACAAATGGTTAGAGAGTTTGCAGAGGAGAAGGTAAAGCCTATAGCAGCAGAAATAGATGAAACAGAAAGGTTTCCTATGGAAAATGCAAAACTTATGGGTGAATATGGAATGATGGCCATACCTTTTAAGAAGGAATATGGTGGAGCTGGAGGAGATACATTATCTTATATTTTAGCTGTAGAGGAATTATCTAAGGTATGTGGATCTACAGGGGTTATATTATCAGCTCATGTATCCTTATGTGCATCCTTAATAGATCAGTTTGGAACAGAAGAACAAAAACAAAAATATCTAACTCCACTTGCAAAGGGAGAAAAGATTGGAGCTTTTGGATTAACAGAGCCTAATGCAGGAACAGATGCTTCAGGTCAACAAACTACTGCAGTTTTAGATGGAGATAATTATATATTAAATGGAAGTAAAATATTCATAACAAATGGAGGAGTAGCAGAAACTTTTATAATTTTTGCTATGACAGATAGAACTAAAGGGGTTAAAGGAATATCTGCATTTATAGTTGAAAAAGATTTTGAAGGATTTTCTATAGGAAAGCTTGAGGATAAGATGGGTATAAGAGCATCCTCAACTACAGAGCTTATAATGGAAAATTGTATAGTACCAAAAGAGAATTTAATAGGTAAAGAAGGAAAAGGCTTTGGTATAGCAATGAAAACATTAGATGGAGGAAGAATTGGTATAGCAGCACAAGCTTTAGGAATAGCAGAAGGAGCTTTTGAAGAGGCTGTAAAGTATGTAAAGGAAAGAAAACAATTTGGAAGACCAATAGCTGCATTCCAAGGACTTCAATGGATGATAGCAGAAATGGATACAAAAATAGAAGCGGCTAAAAATCTTGTTTATAAGGCTGCCTACAATAAAGATAATGGAATTCCTTACTCTATAGAAGCTGCAAGAGCAAAATTATTTGCAGCAGATATTGCTATGGAAGTTACAACTAAGTGTGTTCAACTTCTTGGAGGTTATGGATATACTAAGGAATATCCATTAGAGAGAATGATGAGAGATGCTAAAATAACTGAGATATATGAAGGAACTTCAGAAGTTCAGAAAATGGTTATCTCAGGAAATGTTTTAAAATAGGGGGGCAGACTTATGAAAATAGTTGTTTGTATTAAACAAGTTCCAGATACTACTGTAGTTAAGATAGATCCAAAGACAGGTACATTAATAAGAGATGGAGTACCATCTATAATAAATCCAGAGGATAAGCATGCTTTAGAAGAAGCACTTGCATTAAGAGATAAAAATGGCGGCGATGTAATCGTTATAACTATGGGGCCACCTCAAGCAAAAGATGCTTTAAGAGAGGCTTTATCCATGGGAGCTGATGAGGCTATATTAATAACAGATAGAGCTTTTGCGGGAGCTGATACCTTAGCTACTTCCTATGCTTTAGCAGGAGCTATAAGAAAGCTTGACTATGACATAATACTTGCAGGAAGACAAGCTATAGATGGAGATACAGCTCAAGTAGGACCAGAAATAGCTGAGCATTTAAATATACCTCAAGTAACATATGTTCAAGAGGTCAAAGAAGAAGGAGATAAACTTCTTATAAATAGAGCTTTAGAAGATGGATATGAAATAATAGAGGTTAAGAAGCCAGTTCTATTAACGGCTATAAAGGAATTAAATGAGCCAAGATATATGAATGCTTGGGATATATTCTCATCAGTTAACAAAGAGATAAAGGTTTGGACTGCTGATGACATAGATGTAGATAAAAGTAAACTTGGACTTCCAGGTTCTCCAACAAAGGTTAAAAAATCCATGACCAAAGAGGTTAAGGGTAAGGGCGAGATAATTAATAAGCCAGCAGATGAAGCTGTGGAATATTTATTATCTAAATTAAAAGAAAAGCACTACATCTAATATAGGGGGTAAGAAGGATGAACTTAGAACAATATAAAGGTGTTTGGGTATTTGCTGAACAAAGAGATGGAGAACTTCAAAAGGTATCTTTAGAACTTTTAGGAGAAGGAAAAAAACTTGCAAATAAATTAGGAGTTAAGCTTACAGCTTTACTTTTAGGAAATAATGTAGGAAATCTAGCAGATGTACTTTCATATCATGGAGCGGATCAAGTTCTTCTTGTAGAAGATGAAGCGCTAGTTAATTACACAACAGATGGATATACAAAAGTTATATGTGAATTAGTAGAGGAGAGAAAACCAGAGATAATATTTATAGGAGCTACATTTATAGGAAGAGATTTAGGACCAAGAGTTGCAGCAAGACTTAATACAGGACTTACAGCAGATTGTACTTCTCTTGATATAGATGAAGAGGGAAAATACCTTCTTGCTACAAGACCAGCTTTTGGAGGAAATTTAATGGCTACGATAGCTTGTACAGATCATAGACCTCAAATGGCTACAGTAAGACCAGGGGTATTTAGTAAACTTCCTAAGAATGAAGAAGTGGAAAAGAATATAGAAAAAGTAAATGTAAATATTAAAGAGGATGACATAAGAACTAAAATACTTAAGATAGTTAAGGAAAATAAAGAAGTCAAAGATATATCAGAATCAAAGGTTCTTATATCTGGAGGTAGAGGAGTTGGAAGTAAAGAGAGCTTTAAACTTCTTTATGATCTTGCAGAAGTTATGGGAGGAACAGTTTCAGCTTCAAGAGCTGCTGTTGACAATGATTGGCTTCAAAAGGATTATCAAGTAGGACAAACAGGTAAAACTGTAAGACCAAGCATATATATAGCATGTGGTATATCAGGAGCTATACAACACGTAGCTGGTATGCAAGAGAGTGATATTATAATAGCTATAAATAAGGATGCAGATGCTCCAATAATGAAGATGGCGGACTATGCAATAGTTGGAGATTTAAATAAGATTATACCAGAGCTTATAGCTCAATTTAAGGCTATAAATAATTAATAAAATAAGGGGGCTTTCATATATGAAGAAGATATTTGTACTTGGAGCGGGAACTATGGGGGCTGGAATCGCTCAAGCTTTTGCAGTTAAGGGATATGAAGTTATAATAAGAGACATAAAAGATGAATTTGTTGAAAGAGGTATTGCTGGAATAACTAAAAGCTTAACTAAACTTGTAGAAAAAGGAAGGCTTCAAGAGGACAGTAAAAATGAGATAATTTCAAGAGTTAAGGGAACTACTGACCTTAAATTAGCTCATGATTGTGATTTAGTAGTAGAAGCAGCTGTTGAAAATATGGCAATAAAAAGAGAAATATTTAAGGAATTAGGTGAATTATGTAAGGAAGAAACAATTCTTGCAACTAATACATCATCTCTTTCTATAACAGAGATAGCTTCAGCTACTAATAGACCAGATAAAGTTATAGGAATGCACTTTTTTAATCCAGCTCCAGTTATGAAGCTAGTGGAGATAATAAGAGGAATAGCTACATCAGAGGAGAGTTTTAATTCAGTTAAGGAATTAGCTTTATCCATAGGAAAGGATCCTGTTGAAGTTAAAGAAGCTCCAGGATTTGTGGTAAATAGAATTTTGATTCCTATGATAAATGAAGCTATATGTGTACTTGCAGAAGGAACTGCAAGTGAAGAGGATATAGATAAGTCCATGATGCTTGGAGCTAATCATCCTATGGGACCATTAACTTTATCAGATTTTATAGGAAATGATATAGTTTTAGCTATAATGGAGGTATTATATAAAGAAACAGGTGACCCTAAGTATAGACCATGTCCACTTTTAAAGAAATATGTAAGAGCTGGATATTTAGGAAGAAAAACTGGTCGTGGATTCTTTAATTATAAAAAATAATTAAATATAAAAAGGGTTGGTATCTTACCAACCTCTTTTTATATTATCAAAACCTTTTATACAGGATTTTTTAACTAGCTCTAAAGCCTTTTTATTTAAACTATCCTCAGAGCCAATTGATCCATTAATAAGAGAACAGTATTTATTTAGCATAACTGGAGTGCCAGCTAAGCTCTTAGTTTTTAGAGAATAAGCTAACCTATTATGGTCACTATTCTCAGTATTAAAGGAGGTTTTCTTAAAATCTCCTTCATAAACTTCACATTTCATAGCATAAGTAAGAACAGAGTCATTATCTATAAAACACATATATGCACCTTTACTAGATATATCTTTTGATACTATTGAAGGGTTAGTAAACACTGGTGGTGTTTCTTTTAAGATATCTTTTGTTAAGTATGGTATGAAATGAATGTTGCCACTATAATTATTTGAAGGAATTATAGTTAGATTAATAGAGAATGTATCTCTATTTTTTAAGTTAAATAATGTTTTTAAATATAACTTAAAACTAAAATCTTCTTTGGTACATAAGCAAGAGGCATTAAAAATACCCTTTTTAGAGTTAACATATTGCTCAAGTTCTTTTAAGTGAAAGTGATCTAGGTCAAGACATACATTGTCAATTAATATATCTACACCTATTATAGAGGTTTTTAGAAGATCTTTTACCTCTATGGTAAGGGGCTCTAAAATAGAATTAAACACTATACCTCCTCCGAGATAATAATTGCTATAATATTACAATATGCAAAATTTGAAAATGTGTTAAAAAATTCGTTTAATTATTTTTAGAAATTAACCTAATAATATGGAAAAGTAATAAAGAATACTATTGTTTATCTTAAGTTTTTTAATTATTATGAATTATTAGAATAATAGGTAACACAAATCATATAGTATGTGTTAGAATTATTATAGAGAAAAGTTTATGCCTTAAGAAGTTAGAATATTACTATTATATATAAAAAAGGCAAATTAATAAGGAGGGTTTATGTCTCTAAATGGAATTAGTACTTCACTTTTATTAGCTTTAGCAGCAG
>NZ_JBFNEO010000174.1:0-6228 GCF_040797585.1 Clostridium sp. | reverse complement strand
TCTATAAGCTTATTTATTATCTTATCATCATGTATTATGTTATTACCCATAGGCATTCCAGAATAATCTATACCTTTATACCCTGTATCTGCCTTAAGTTCTTTAAGTTTATCGGTCATATTCTCTACTGATATTTTTAGGTTATCTAGATTCTTTAATATTTCCTCAGCTTCTCTAATATAATTCATAATAAACATACCCTCCTAAATCTACTTTATGTCTCTTTCTGTATATATAAATCCATTATCTATTTCTAAAATTTTAACTTTATTCTTTAGTTTTTTAGTAACTTCTATCTTTTGCTTAAAATTCTTATATGGAATAGCTTCAACTATAATCATCTTATCCTCCTAAGCATAAAGGGACCTATGCATCTGCATAAGTCCCTTTTGACTTTCTAAGTAATCCACTTATTACTTAACTCTATTTAATATTTATTTTTATTCAAAACACCTTTCATTTTTTATAGTCTTAACCTTAAGAGCTTGTACCTTTATTCCCTTATTAGTTTTCTTGATTATTACGTCATTTCCTAATCCTAATTCCTTCTCTATAGCCTGTGCCATTTGTACAATAACTTCCTTCATATAATTTCCTCCAATCTCTTTTAGAATGGAACTCACTTATTTTACATATAATATTTAAACTCTAAATTAATTTTCCAAGTGAACTAACCTTATTTATTTTCTTTCTCTACTTTATATTTCTCAACTACTAATTTAAATTTTCTTTTATCGCTTTCACTTATATTTTTAAGAGCTTCACACACTGAAACTCCTTCAAAATATAGTTTAATTACTTTTTCTAATGCATCCATAACTTTACCTCAATGCTATTTGTGCAAACTTTTGATATTGACCAAGCCATGCTAATTTACATGTAACCGTTTCTCCATTTCTATTTTTGCCTAGAATAATATCTGCTATCTGCTTTTCTTCTGACTCTGGATAATAATATTCATCTCTATAAAGAAACATAACTATATCTGCATCCTGTTCTATGGTCCCTGATTCTCTGAGATCTGCTAAAATTGGTCTCTTATCATTTCTTTGTTCTGGAGCACGTGAAAGCTGAGATAATGCTATAACTGTTATTTCTAATTCCTTAGCCATCTTTTTAAGCTCCCTAGAAATTTTTGCAATCTGTTGTTCCCTAATACTTTCACTATCATTAGACTCTATCAGCTGTAAATAGTCTATAAGTACTACATCAAGTCCTCTACTCTTTTTCATTCTCTTACATTTTGCTTTTATCTCTGATACTGTTATTCCTGCTTTATCATCTATACTAAGTGAACGAGTAGAAAGATAAGAAGAGCTCTCACACACCTTAACCCACTCATCTTCATTTAGCTTTCCAAGCCTTATTTTATTCAATTCTATTCTAGACTCGCATGCTAATATTCTATGCATTAACTGTTCCTTGGCCATTTCTAAAGAAAATATGGCTACTTTATTCTTTTTACTTATTACATTTAAAGCTAAGTTAAGTGCAAAAGCTGTCTTACCCATGGATGGTCTTGCAGCTATTACTATAAAATCTCCTTTACATAAACCACTAATATGCTTGTCTATATTAGTAAATCCTGTACTCGCCCCTAGCAGTGCACCTTTATTATGATAATTTCTTTCCATTTGGTTTATAGTACTTTCCAAGCATTTACCTATGTCATATATATCATTTGACCCTTGTAATTGCATTTTTGAGAAGTTATCTTCTACAGAAGATATGATTTCACTTACCTGTAACCCATTATAAACTTTATGGTTTATCGACCTAGATATAGCTATCAGCTCTCTCTTCCTTGAATAGTCTTTTACTATATCTACATAGGACTTTATGTTAGTTCCGATTAAATAAGCATTACTTATCTCCGATGCATAGGTTACAGTTACTTCGTCTAGTGTTTTACTAATTTTAAGTTCTTCAATAAGAGTTACTAAATCAACTGGTCTTCCTTTTCCATCAAGACTTTTTATTGCATTAAACATAAACTGATGGCTTGTTTTATAAAAGTCTTTAGTTGAAAGTGTTAATACTTCTTCAAAGTCTTCCCCATTTAATATTGCTCCAAGCACAGCTACTTCTGCATCCAAGGACCATGGTAGCGATGTTAACTCCATACTAGACTCCCCCTTAATACTCCACTTTGTTGTAAGCCCCTGCATTAGGCATATTTCCTAATGGCTTAAACATCTCCTGCTTAATAACCTTTCTGTTATCATAGGACCCTTCCATAATTTTTATAGACTTATCTAGCCTTATAACAAAATCAAAATCTGCTTTAAAATTATTTACTATACCTGCGAGAAAATCACTTTTATTAGCTTTAGAAAATAGCTCCTGTAATTTCTCTAAGCTATTAAACATCTTATTTTTCCAAAGTCTTTTCATGGCTCTATCCCTTTTATCATTTCTAGCCTTAGCTTTGGGTAAGGACTTACAGACAGAGTTATATAGAGCTATTATTTCATCATAGGGTACTCTTTGAGAAAATGAATCATTCTCCTCAGCTTCAGCTGAATCACCCTTTTTTTCTTTTTTATATTTTTCTTTTATTCTTAATTCTTTATTCTTTATTCTTCCCCCCGAATCGTGGCATGAATCGTAATCCGTATCGTGTAGTGAATCATTCTCTTCATATTCATCTTCTTCTATGTCTTCATTTATATCTTTTAGTGATGAATCTTCACAATACTCTGAACCCTCTTCAAAGATTTCTTCATTTATTAGCCCTTTTTCAACCATAAATTCATTAAATATCTTCTTAGCATGTCTTCCAGTTATACTATTGTATACGCATAATATGAGTTTTAAATCTTTAACTTCTTTTAACTCATTTTTAAGTAAATTTATAAATGGAGTTCCCCCTCTTCTTAAGTTATACTTACCCCAATTTTTTATAGCAATCTCCTTAGTTTCCTTGTTATAAATAATTAGTTCGTGGTGATTTTCAAATCTATCTAGTAATGATGATATAGCTTCCCTTGAATACCCAAGCTGAAAAGCCATTTCCTTTTCTATAACTTTATAAATACCTATTTGAGTAGTTCTAGGGTTAGTTAATAGATATAAAAAGAATAGTTTATCCTCTGGAGTAAATGTATCCATAATCATATCATCTTCCCAAAATGATGTAAATACTTGTCTAAATACTTTATTTCTAGCCATAAAGCTCCTCCTTACATAAGAATTATGTGTTCATCAATGAAGTCAGAATTTAAAAAAGAGACATTATAAACCCCTGTGTTTATAATAAGAAAATACCTATTCTTATAAATTATAGTTCCTCTTAAAGTCTCTCTTTTCTCAGGCCTATGACTTCTTTTAATACTTAACCTTATCTGATTTCCTATTGAAAGACTACTCACATATGTTTCCTCCAGTTCTTGTAAGTAATCCTCCTATGTTATCTAAGTTAGGAGCTCCTTTGGTTTTATATCCTGTTGCCATACTCATAGATCTTGTATAATCTAAAAGTATTCCTAATGCATTTCTTAATTGCTTGTGCTCTAGTGCAATAATATCATAACTTTTATCCATCACCTTAATCCCCTTTCTTATAAGGAAGTAGAAATTTCTACTTCCTATTTCATCTCTCCTAAACATTTCTTGCAAATCTTTTTACCTTTAAATAAACCTACGCCTCTAGCTTCTCCACAGAAGATACAACATGGCTCATACTTCTTGAGAAGTATTATTTCTCCTTCTATATATATCTCCATATTGGTTTCGTTCTCCTCAATTCCTAAAGTTCTTCTTATTTCCACTGGTAGAACTATCCTTCCTAATGGATCTACTCTTCTAACAACTCCTATAGCTTTCATATCTTTCATCCTCCACATATTTATTAAAAATTTTTACCTACTAAAGCAACTCTCTTTTTTCCTGAGCGATCTATCCAAGTAATAAATTTCATTTTAATCTTTTTCATATTGCACCATCCTTTTTTGATGTGTTATAATGGTGCTAGAACATTGTCGGATGTTCTAGCATGAATGTTATTGACTTAAAAGAGCCTTAAATTAAGGTTCTTTTTTTCTTGTGTTAAGTAATTAAAATTGCTTTTATACATATCACTTATAAGCCCTTCCATTTTAAATCTATAGCTATGGCATTAAGGGTAATGACTCTATTGGATTTATCTAAAGGTTGTATAATATCCATGATACTTAAATTCTTGTGATTTCCATTGTATAGATGAAAAGCAAGTTTAACCATGGATTTAGAACTGCTACATAAGTCCCTCCTTAATGAACCTGGTTTTATGATATTCTTATTAAAATCATAAAATTTATATATACCTTTATTAACTAAATCATCACATCCTGAAAGTATATAAAACATTGATACTCTTTCTCTATCCTCTAAATTTACTCCACTCTTGCTCATACATGTATTAAAAGCTACTTTATGACCATTGTTTATAAAATTCATAAATACCCTCCTATTAACTTACATATTTATCTTTAAAGCCGCTGTGGATATCTCCACTATTATATTTTTAAGCTTCAAATTCTCTTTTTTAATTTTTTCAATTTCTTTCTCTAGCTCCACTTCTTTTTCAGTTTTAAAGTTATTCTTTATAGTACCTAAATAGTCTGCTAAATCTACCTCTGGTATTCTCCAAATAGCTCCAACTTTAATTGCTTTTAATCTATTCTTTTCTATTTCACTCCTAACGGTCATTTTAGTAACTTTCAGAATTTCTGCTACTTCGTCTAAGGTATAAGTTGTCATAAAACTATTCCTCCTTTATATATCCTTTCAATTCTAATTTTCTTCTTTGGTTATTAAATGCTTCTTTAGGAGAAAGGCAATATTCTTCACATATGACTGCTATATATGTAGCCGCAGCTGTATAGACATCAATAACCTGTTCTAAACTATATTTAATTCCTTCCAAATCCTCCTTATCAGCAAAATTTGGATTTTTATAAATTTTTACTTCTCTCATTGCATCTATGGCTTCTACCAGTTCTTCCATAACTTTATTATGTACTGAAGACCTATGAAGATCTGTTCCTTCTCCATTAAGCCAAGGCACTGAAAATACTCCGTGGGTTGCTTTGCTTATAGTCTCTATATAAAGTCTAGGATCATCAAGTTTGCCACATAATTCGCTTAACCCTTCTAAGCTAATATCTCTCCTGTTATTTTCAATAGCACTTATAGTTTTATTGCTATAATGTATTTCACTTGCTAATTCCATCTGAGATAAGTTATTTCTAACCCTGACCTCTCTTATTACTTGTCCTAACATAATCCTATAATCCCCTTACACTTTTATACTTTTAAAATCTACAATTAGTAGATTAAATCAAATTGAAGTCTACAACTTAAAGTCTTAAAATTAAATTAACATACAGCTTCTAATAATATAATTTCAAATCTTGAGACAATTCTTGTCTCAATTTTTTTACATATCTTTTGCTTAGGACAAGGTCTCTTACTTTGTCCTTTAATCCTGTTTTCTAATTTAAAACTCTCCTTTCTTATATCTATAAAATTTATTTAATATAATTTAATGAGATATAACTTTGTTCTCTATAGACTAGTAGTCATTTTGTAAACTATTTTTTGAAAAAAAGATCATCTATTTTTATATTAAATATATCTGCAATTTTTTTAGCAGTTTCTAAATCTAATTTTCTTTTTCCAGTTTCTATATTATTATAACCACTCTTATACTTGTACCCTAAAAATTTAGCCATCCCTTCTTGAGTTATTCCGTGTTTTTCTCTTATTCTCTTTAAGTTTTCAATCAATTTATACACCTCCCTTGTAGTCGTTTTGTGAACCTCTTGTTTTTATTATAGTAGTCATCTCGTGAACTGTCAATATTATTTTTGAAAATAATGGTCTTTTTGACTACTTATTTATTAATTATACAAAGTCGCCAATTTGTGTACTATAATATTTTTAAGGAAGTGATTAATTGTGAATAGTTTTTCTAAAAGACTAAGAGAATTACGAATTGAAAAAAACTTAACTCAAGAAGAGCTAGCAACTTTATTCGGTCTCCAAAAATCAACCATTTCTCAGTATGAATTAAGTAAGCGACAAGCTGATGATGACTTAAAAAGAAAGCTGGCAGAATTCTTTAATGTATCTATTGATTATCTAATGGGAGTTACTGATGTTAAAGAATCGGCTGATAAAATACTAAAGGACTCAGAATCTTTAGCTTTTCATAGAACTGATGACTTTTATAAAGACCTTCCTCCT
>NZ_JBFNEO010000173.1:0-6256 GCF_040797585.1 Clostridium sp. | reverse complement strand
ATTTATTATAGTAAATGTAGGAGGAAGAACTTTTTCAGGAAGCTTTGTTCTGTTTTCCTCTAACTTCTTTAGTTGCTTTTCCTTAGAACGTAGTATTGATACATGTTTCTTAGATTTAGACCTTAAGAAATCATTTTTCATAGCAGATTTATGAGCCTTATGAAACCAAGTTTTTCTATCTTCTATAATAGATTTTAAGTGAGTTATCTCTCTTTCTTCCTTGTTATACATTTTAGTGGAGGTTATAATGTCATGTTCTAGTTGATTTTTATAAAAGGAGTAATTTCCCCTATATTCTTTTAAGGAACTCTTAGTGAGATACCATATTTTATTACAAGTATTATCTAAAAAGTATCTATCATGAGATATTAAAATCACAGGAAGCTTTAAGGCGTTTATAAACTTTTCTAACATACTAATACTGATCATATCTAAATGATTAGTAGGCTCATCTAAAATTAAAATATTAAAGTCCATAATATAGGCTCTACATAGCATTACCTTAGTTTTTTCTCCACCACTTAAATTTTTAAATTCTTCCCTTAATAAGTCATCCTTAAGTCCCACTTTATATAACAGGGTTTTTATGGTTTCTTCCTCAGAGGTATAGTGAGAGGACCTTAAAAAGCCTTGTAAAACTTTATATACTGTTAATCCTCCATTGATGTTTTCATTAGTATTAAGATATAAAACTTTCATATTAGAAGGAGAATAAGTAATAGAACCCTCCTCATATCCTTCAAGGTCAGAGATTATCTTACATAGAGTTGTTTTACCAACCCCATTACCTCCAATGAGTCCTACCCTATCATTATCACTTAATCTACAGTTGATATTTTTAAATACCATAGATCCTTCATAGTCCTTATATAAATCTTTTATTGTTATATTCAATATTATCTCTCCTTTAACTCGTATTTAATTAAAGGATAAGATAGCTAATAAGATAAAATTTATCTTAAACTTAACTCTTTGTTATAATTATTAATTAAAGTTTAGAGAAAATAAAAAAACATAACCAACTCTGGTTATGGCATAATAAGCTTATTAAAATTAGCACTAAATTTTATCAACTGTCTATAAGACTTAATAAATTAAGTGCATAAAAAGCTATAAGCTTTTTATTAATATGCCTATGACTCCATATTAATAATCTAATGGAAATATCCTATCATAAGGACATGTACCCCTAGATTACTTATGTTACCAATGAGTTGTTTTTAACTATCTTATCCTAAAAAAGTGCGCAAAAATACTCTATGCTTTCTTAGGGTTTTAAAATTTAGATAATTAAAAACGAATAGACATATTACACCTCACGAAATTAAAAAAATAATAGCTCATAAGTATTTATATAAACTATTTCATTATTATTATATCAGAAATAATGGAAAATATAAAGAAAATTCTAAATTTAATATGAAACTTCATAGAAAGCCGTGGTTAAACATTTACAAACATTGAATATAAATGTAAAATTATCCTATAAATCTTAATTATAGGTTTGCGACTATTCTAATTTCGGAGTTATCTACTTAATTTATTGGGAATAGGATAAAGAAGTTTAATTAAGTGTGTACACTAAAGAAACTAAAGGTAAACCTAGAGGGGGAAAAAATGAAAAACTTAAAACTTATAGAGTATGATAAGGTTTATGCAAAAGAAGTGGCTAGAATGTGGAGGTTAAGTTCAGAAGGATGGAATGGTGAATGGGCTGACACCACGGAGGAAGAAGTATTAAAGTCAAATGAGAATACATCAAATATAAATATATATCTTGCAAAGGAAGGAGAAGAAATTTTAGGATATTGTTCTTTTAAAAAGTATATATATGATGAAGATGCACTTTATGTGGGACTTTTAAATGTTAGATTCGATAAGCATGGACAAGGTATAGGAAAGGAATTAATTAAAAGAACTGTAGAAAGAACCATAGAACTTAACTCTCCAAGATTAGATTTGTTTACATGGCCTGGTAATACTAAATCAATACCTTTGTATAAAAGATGTGGCTTTTTCCTTGAGAATAAAAATGGACAAGGACATCTTATGAATTTTATACCCTATGCAGTTAATACAGAAGCAGTAAAGGAATGTTTTGAAGTATTAAATTGGTATGATGATTTAAAGAGGGAAATAAATTTAGAACCAGAGGGAAGAAAAGAAAATAACTTTGAGTTCTATGAATATAGGTGGAAAAATAAAGACCTAGGCCTTAGGATGGAGTTTGAAAGACGTTCTAGAGGATTAACTTTAATAGAAACTAAAGATTATCTAATATCCTTAAGAGCAGAAAATCAAAGGCTTGTATTTGGTGAGAAGCATAAGGCTATATTCCATGTGGTTAATAAGAGTAAGAAAGACCTCACCATTGAAATTCAGGGAGAAAACCATAAAAATATAGACTTCAATATGTCATATAAAGGAAAAGTTAAGGAGAAAGAAATAATCAAAGGAGAGTTTTTTATAAATCCCATAGATTTTAAAATAGAGGATTTAAAAACTCATCCATCAGTTAAGGCTAAGGTTATAATTAATGGAAAAGAGGCAGAGTTTAAAATAGGAATAATTCCAGAGCCACCAATAGAACTGAAGTTTAACAGAAATAATGAATTAATGTATCATGGAGAAGAGGAGACATTGAATCTTGACTTAGAAAACAAGTTTAATGAAGAAGCCTCCATAGAGTTTACAATACCTAAGAGCGATGATATTGATATTTTACATAGAGAATTTAAACTTTCTTTAGAGAAAAAGGAAATAAGAAGTATAAAGCTTCCATTTGTTTTAAAAAAGGCCACCATCTTTAATCCTAATATAGCTTTAAATATAAGGCTTAAAGATGGAAGGAATATTGAATTTAATTCTAAGGTGGCCTTACCTATTCAAAGTTTTTCAGGAGTCTTTGGAGGAGAGCTAGAGGATAGATATAGAATAGCAAATGGTAAATATAGCGTTGACTTTTTTAAGGGAGAAAATTCAGTATTCTTAAACGGGGAAAAGAATATTACCCTTATGACATCTGCAATTTTTTGTCCTGAAATAGGTATGCCTTATAGCGAAGATTTAAATAATGCAGCACCCTTAGAGGTTAAATTTTATGAAGAAAATAATGCCATGGTTCTGAGATGTGCTTATAGTCTTGAAAGGTTTAAAGATACCTATATACATATGATATTCTCTATTCAAAGCAATGGAATTATGGAGAGTTATTTTGAAGTTTTTAATAATGGAGAAGATAAGACCAATGAAATATTTATAAAGCAACCAGTAATTTATAGAGTGAATAATGGAGTTATTCCCTATGATAATGGGATTTTAAAAGTAAGAGATATAGGATCTTCATTTATTGAGGATTTTAAAGAGGAAAGAATCAGTGAAAATTGGATATTTGGTTCCACTAAGGATGAGACAAGAAGTATCCATTGGCATAAGGAACTAGCCCCTAAGATTCAAGGTTATTTTATATATTTCCAACATGAAATAGGGGTGATAAATAAAGGGGAGATGAAGAGATCGAAATCTATATTTATGTCCTCAGGCACCTTTAGAACTTTCAAAGAACTTAGAAGCTATGCCATGGGAAAAAAATTAAAGGAATATGTAGAGGTTAAAAATGACTATGATGTTAAAGTGAACCAAGGAAACCCATTTATATATGATAAATTAAGACTTAAGGTTTCAGAGTACAAAAATTCTAAACTAGAGGGAAAGATTAGGGTATCATCCAAAAATGATATTATAGATCAATATGAGGTTGACCTTGAGGGAATCAGTAAGGAGCTAGATATAGATATTTTAAGTAATATAAATAGAGATATTATCACTATTGAAAGAGAAGGTAAATCCTTTTTAATAGAGGATAATAAGCTGTTGTTTAAAGTAGATAAGGGAGAAGTTAAGAGGGAGGTATCCCAAGGTGAAGGTAATACAGTGTTTACTATGGATAATGGAGTTATAAGAATAAGAGCTTGTAAGGACTTTGGACCTGGCATATATTCTATGGTGTATAATGGGTCAGAGATACTTGAGACAGCCTTTCCAACACCAATTCCAAAGAGCTGGTACAATCCATGGTTTGGAGGGATTCAAAGCTTTATAGGATCAAGAAGTGAATGTAGGTATTTCCTAAAAGAAAAGGTTAAGATAAGCTTTGATGACTTAGTTGATAACAAGGGAAATAGATGGTCAGACTTAAGAATATCTATGAATTTAAAGAATTTTGAGGATTTAGAAGGATTAACTGTAACTGAACACTATCTTATGTTAAAAGGAGTACCAATGGTGTGCGCATTTATGGAGACAGTTGGGGAGAATAATAGATATATAAGTAAAGTTACTAATACAGTTATGTTTTTTAACACATATAAAGACATAAAAAAGTGCTATGCTCAGGTGATAAATGGACAGGGGCAAAGGATTAAATATAAGGCTGGTTTTGAAAACGTCAATATTGTAAACAAAAGTACAATTTTATTTGGTCATGAAGATGTAGAAGAAAAGCTTCAAGTATATGGTGATTTTAGTAATAGAAGACTTATGAGTGAATTAAATTTAGAAACAATGGATATGAATTATACAGACTTTATTGGAATAGCTAAGGGAGAAAGAATAATATCAAATCCAATATTTTATATAGGAACAGATGACTATATAGAGGAATATCTCCTTAAGGAGCTTAAAAATATAAGATTTTTTACGGACTAAAAGCATAGAAATAATATATCTATTATTTAAATAAGATAAGATTTAAGGGGCTGTGGCGCAAAGAATAAAAACTACAATATATTGTATTAGATTTTTAAATTCTAAGACAACATATTGTGGTTAGATTTCTTAATGCGACAGCCCCTTAAATTTTTATATTAGGGCTACTTTTCTAGGTTTTTTATATGTAGATAATTACATTAATATAGAACGAAACTTAATATAGAAAGAATCTTCCTTCAGATGGTATCCTTTCACCATATTTAAGGGTAGATGAGTTAATCTAGGGGGTAGCAACTGTTATCCTCCACCTTTTGAGAGAATAGGAGTTTACAGCTCATAGCCATCATATAAAATGGGTGAGAGTTTACAAATATACTTAGGAACTATAAAATAGTTCTATAGAAGGAATCTTCCTTCAGGTGGTGTTCTTTTCACATCTGAAGGTTAGATGAGTTAATCTAGGAGCGTAGGAGCTGTTACAGCTCCTAGCCATCAGATAAACTTTCTATATATAGAATTTGATTTAAAGGAGAGGGACATGGACAGTAAGTTATTTAAAGAAGGACTAATAGAAAATGATTTAGCTAAGATAAAGAAATCATCAAAGGTAGATGTTCATAATCATTGTGGTCTAGGGATGAGATTTTCTACATTTAATAAATGGGTAGGAGGTAATGTGGTTCCCCCTCCTAAAACTATGGATGGAATTAAAGGTTTAGATGAATATATATTTGGCGAAACCTTTAAGTATATAACTAAGGCTGAGCATATGGAGTTTCTTATAGACGGAGCGATAAAGGAAGCTATAGAAGATGGAGTTAGGATATTAGAGACAAGTATAGACTGTAGCAGTATAAAATATTTTGAAAATAGCAAGGACTTTTTCCGATTAATAAGAAATATTAAAGAAAAATATAAGGATATTATAGATTTTAGACCTGAAGTTGGTATGCCAAAGAGTATAAGCAATGAGGATATAGAAAAGTGGATGATTCCTTGTATAGAAAGTGGAGTGTTTAAATCAATGGATTTATATGGAGATGAATCCTTGGAAGACTTTGAAAGATTTAAAGAGTGTTATGATTATGGAAGAAAAAAAGGATTAAAACTTAAAGCTCATGCTGGAGAGTTCCAAGGACCAGAAAATGTAAAAAATGCAATAGAAATCTTAGAAGTAGAAGAAATTCAGCATGGCATAGGAGCAGCTCATAGTAACTATGTTATGGATCTTATAAAGGAAAGAAATATTAGGCTAAACATTTGTCCAAGCAGTAACCTAATACTAGGAGCTGTGAAGGATATAAAAAATCATGAGGCTAGGAAATTATTCTATAAAGGTATAGATATAACAATAAACAGTGATGACCTTATGTTATTTGATAGTGGAGTCTCAGAGGAGTATTTACTTTTATATAAAATGGGAGTTTTCAATGAAAATGAGCTTAATTATATAAGAGAGAAAAGTTTAAAGAAATAAGGGAACAGAGGTAACTTTTATGTTAATAGTAAAGTTTAAGTCTTGAATAATAATATAAAAGGATATATA
>NZ_JBFNEO010000172.1:0-6268 GCF_040797585.1 Clostridium sp. | reverse complement strand
TTATAAGACTTATTTTCTTCTATAATTTTATTTAGTGTAGTTTTTTCTTCTTCTATTTTTTCTATATAGGACTTATTTTGTTTAAGTAATTCTTCCTTTGTTTCAAAATCTTTTAATAACTTTTCTTTATCTATATTAATATCTTTAATATCCTTAGCTTTTTTCTTTAGATCCTCCTTTAAAGTCATAATTTCTTCGTTAAGCTTTAATATTAGAGAATCCTTATCTTTTGATTCCTTTAGAAATTTATCTCTTATCCTTTCCTCAGCATTAATACTTATCTCTAAGGAGTTCATAAATAGACTTATAAGTTTATTTACATAATCTTCAAATGTCTCTATTTCTTTTTTACGATCCCCCATAATTTCTTTAGCATTTTGTATCTCAAAAACATTTACTAAATGAGATAAGCATTGTTCTTGAGTTAATCCTTCATTTTCTGCTATTTTCCTAAAGGATTTTATTGTATCTTCTGAAAGCCTCATAGTAGTTGTTTTTATATCGCTCATAAAATTTATCATCTCCAAAATTATAAAAATATTTATAATGTATTATACCACAAATACAAGTAATACATCAATAATACATGTATTTATATGTATTACATATACTGAAACAGTGATTTCACAAAGAATTCGGGTGATTTTATAGAAAACATAAAAAGAATACAAAATAACTTCGCTAAATATACATTTAGCGAAGTTATTTGTGTAAAAAAAGAGGAAACAGGATAAATTTATAGAATAATAGTATATAAAGTAATAAAAATTTCATCATATACTATTATTTATTAAAATTATAATTTATTTTCAAGTAAAAAACACCATTGAATTTAGGAGGAATTTATGAAATATGATATAGAGATTATAAATAACAGTAATTAAAGGCAAATCAGAAAACACTGTTGAAGGATATAAAATAGATTTAATAATGTTTTTTAGGTTTATAAAATATTATAAAGGTCTTATTAATAAAGATGTAACCTTTGAAGAAATACCTATACAAGATATTGATGAATCTCTAATAAGATCAATTAGATTATCAGATTTATACGCCTTTATATCTTTTACGGAAAAATATAGAAATAACGGAACCTATGCTAGAGCTAGAAAAGTGGCTACTTTAAAATCCTTTTTCAAATATTTAAGTGGAAAAGCTAAGATTTTAGAAGAAAATCCTTCTCTAGATTTAGAATCCCCTAAAATAAGCAAGAGACACCCTATATACCTAACTTTAGATGAAAGTAAAACTCTTTTAAACTCATTAAATGAAAATAGTAAGAATTATAAAAGGGATTTTTGCATATTGACCTTGTTTTTAAACTGTGGTCTTAGAGTTTCAGAACTTCGTGGTATAGATATAGATAAAATAAAGGGCGATACCCTAAGTATAATAGGAAAAGGAAATAAAGAAAGGACTGTTTACTTAAATAAAGCCTGTATTAAGGCTATAAATGAATATATCCCTGTAAGAGATACTGAAAAAGTTCCAAGTGATGAGAAAAAAGCTTTATTTTTAAGTAATAAGCATAGACGAATTTCTGTTAGAGCCATAGAACTATTGGTTAAGAGTCATGTTAAAAACTCAGGAGTAAATAAAGAGAAATGTACCCCTCATAAGCTAAGACATACTGCTGCAACTTTAATGTATAAGCATGGGAATGTAGACATTAGAAGCCTTCAGCAGATTTTAGGTCATGAAAACATATCTACTACTCAGATTTATACCCATGTAGATAATGAAATTCTAAGAGCAGCTGTAAAGTCAAACCCTTTAAGTGATGAATAAAAAAAGAAAATCTAAGGTATGAATTTACCTTAGATTTTCTTTTTTACTCTTATAAGACCTGGAAAGGCTTCTTCAAAATTATCACTAAAGCTATATGTATCTTCTAATAAAGATGATAGACCATCAATATCTTCTATGTACTCTATATCCTCAAGTTCATTTACATCTTCTATATACTCTGTATCTTCTTCGTAGTCACTCTCTCCTACTTCTTTATTTAGTTCATAATTTAAATCTTCCTCATAAATAAAACTTTCATCTTCATCCTTTGCAACTGCTTGGATACTTATAGATCTTAAATCAGCGTCATTCTCATCTAAATATTCCCTTAAATCCTCGTCTATATAATTATTAAAATCTTTTTTACTATCTTTCATTAATAATCACTCCTAATACAATTAATACTATCCAATTAGCTCTATAATTATACCAAATAAGTCTTTCTATATCAAATAAACAGAACATAAGTTTGATATGGTAAAACTATTATGATATAATGTTTTTAAGGATTGAGAGGTGTAATCGATGATAGAGGCTAAGAATAAAAAGCAATTGGAGATATATGAATTTTTAAAAAAATACACTGAAGAAAAAGGATATCCCCCATCAGTTAGAGAGATTTGTGAGGCAGTATCACTAAAATCCACTTCTACTGTTCATGGACATTTAAAACGCCTTGAAAAGAAAGGTCTTATAAAAAGAGATCCTGCAAAACCAAGAGCGTTAGAGATTGTTGGATTATCCTCTATAAATAAAGAAATAATAGATATTCCGGTTATAGGTAAGGTAACTGCTGGTATTCCTATTTTGGCTGAAGAAAATATAGAAGATACATTTTCTATTCCATCAAGTTTTGTTAAACATGATAAAGAGCTTTTTATACTAAATGTAATTGGTGATAGTATGATAGAAGCTGGAATACATAATGGTGATTTAGCTATAATTGAAAAAATACCTTCTGCTATAAATGGAGATATTGTTGTTGCTTTAATAGGAAATGAAGCAACAATAAAAAGGTTTTTCAAAGAAAAGGATCATATAAGATTACATCCAGAAAATAAAACTATGGAAGATATTATAGTTAAAGATTGTTCAATTCTTGGAAAATTAGTGGGAGTTTACAGAAGATACTAAAAGTGAGGTTTGTTTAAACCTCACTTTTAGTGCTTTCCTACTCTAATATTTTTGAAAGAGAAATTAGAATTCCTATTTTTCCATGATCAAAGGTTAATCCACCTTGAAGGTATGCAATATATGGTGCTCTTATAGGAGCATCAGCAGAAAGCTCTATAGATGATCCTTGAATAAAAGCTCCTGCAGCCATTATAACTTGATCTGTATATCCTGGCATATCCCATGGTTCACATTGAACAAAAGAATCTATTGGAGATCCCTTTTGGATACCCTTACAGAAGTTTATTAGTTTATCCTTATCATTAAATTTGATAGCTTGTATTATATCACTTCTTTTGTCATTATACTTAGGTAATACTTCAAAACCTGCAAGTTCCATTATCCTTGCACAGAATATAGCTACCTTTACAGCCTCCATGGCTATATGGGGAGCTAAGAATAGCCCTTGATAGAAGGATCTCATAACTCCAAAAGTTGATCCACACTCTCCCCCTATTCCAGGAACAGTTAGTCTGTAAGCGGCTTGGTCTACGTAAGCTTTCTTACCTGCTATATATCCACCAGTAGGAGCAATTCCTCCCCCTATGTTCTTAATTAAAGATCCTGCCACAAGATCCGCCCCTACTTCTGTAGGCTCTTTATCTTCTATGAATTCCCCATAGCAGTTATCTACAAAGACTACTACATCTTCCCTAATAGATTTTACAAAAGTTATAGCTTCCTTTATTTCATCTATAACAAAGGAATTTCTCCATCCATAGCCTGTAGAACGTTGAATATGTACAAGTTTTATGGTTTTATCTTCTTCGAGAACTCTTTTTATCTCTTCAAAATTAAATTTTCCATTTTTTAAATCTACTTGTTTGTAATTTACTCCATACTCTTTTAAAGAACCTATGTTCTTCTCTTCACTTATTCCTATAATATTATGTAATGTGTCATAAGGAGCTCCTGAAATACACACCATGGTGTCATTAGGTCTTAAGTTTCCAAACAAAGCTGAACCAATAGCATGGGTTCCATTAACAAAATGAGGTCTTACAATGGCAGCTTCACAGTTAAATATTATTGCATATACTTTATCTAAAGAATCCCTTCCTATGTCTCCATATCCATATCCAGAAGAGTTAGTAAAATGACTATCACTTATGTACTCATCTTGAAATGCCTTAAGAACTTTTAGCTGATTAAATTCTCTGATTTCATCATATATATTAAATTGCTCTTCTATATCTATTAGAGCTTTTTCATATAGATTTATAACCTTATCACTAATCTTATATTCTTTAAACAGCATATCTTTAGTAGCTTGTAACATTTTTATTCCTCCAAAACCATAAATTATTCCTAATATATATTAACATATAAAAAAAGAATAGGCAAAATTTTACCTATCCTTCTTTCTATGTTTCATTTTTATCTCTCATTTTCTACACTATTATTAAAAAGTATAACTTTGGCTGGGGTAATTGTACTTATAGCATGTTTATATATTAACATTTGTCTTCCATCACAATCTAAAACAACAGTAAAACTATCAAATCCCTTAACAAACCCTTTTAGTTGAAAGCCGTTTGTTAAATATACTGTAACAGGTATTTTATTCTTTCTAGCCCCATTTAGGAATATATCTTGTAAATTATTAGCTGCTTTGCTCATGGCGCATCCTCCTTAATAATTTTTAGAATTTTATAATTACTTAAATTATACAACCTAATAGACCTTTATGTCACTTACTATTTTATTAATAATTTCATCTTCTGACATTTCATCCTTATCTAGGTATATAATCCTAGGATCTTTTCTAAACCAGGTAAGTTGCCTTTTTGCATAGTTTCTAGATCCCTTTTTAATTAGCTCTATTGATCTATCTAATGTAATATCTTCATTTAAATAGTATAGAATCTCTTTATAACCTATCCCCTTCATAGATTGCATATCTGGAGTATAACCCATATCTTTTAACTTTTCCACTTCTTTTACAAGGCCCTTCTCCATCATAATATCAACTCTTAGGTTAATTCTATTATAGAGTTTTTCTCTATTCATGGTTAAAACATAATAGTCAATATCATAAGGAATATCGTATAGTGTATCCCCTGCATTAAAGGAACTAAAGGGTTTCCCAGAAGTTTTATATACTTCTAAGGCACGAATTACTCTTTTTACATTGTTAAAATGAATTTTTTCTGCACTTACCTCATCTACCTGTTTTAACATATTATGAACATATTCATTTCCTTTTTCTTTACTTAAGTTTTCTAAGTAGTTTCTATATTCTTCATCCTTAACTCCCTCTGTAAAAGACATATTGCAGATTAAAGAGTCTATATAAAGACCAGTTCCACCAGCTAATATGGGAAGTTTTCCTCTACTACATATATCTTCTATAGAAGCTTTTGCTCTTTCTTTAAAGTCTGCCACAGTAAATTCCTCATCTGGCATCACTACATCTATAAGATGATGAGGAACACCATCCATCTCTTCCTCAGTAACTTTAGCAGAACCTATGTCCATGTACTTATATATCTGCATAGAATCTGCTGAGATTATTTCTCCATTTAATATCTTTGCTAGTTTTATGGAGATATTAGTCTTACCTACAGCTGTAGGTCCACTTACAACTAAAAGTTTATTTTTCATAATTTTATCTACCCCTACTGTATTCTCTTAAATCTCTTTTCTAATTCATAAAGCCCCATCTTTATTATAGTTGGTCTACCATGAGGACATGTAAATGGTTCTTCTATATATCTTAATTTTTCTAAAAGTTCCTCCATTTCCTCTTTACTTAATGAATCATTTGCTTTAATTGCTGATTTACAAGCCATAGAGGCAATCTTATGAAACTTAACCTCTTCTGTTTTACCACTACCTAAGTTTTTTAGATTATCTAATATAGACATAAATAAATTTTTTATGTCTAGCTTACCAAATATATATGGCACTTGTCTTAAACTAATAGTAGTTTCTCCAAAGTTTTCTACATTAAAACCACCAGTTTTAAAGAGTTCCTTGTTTTCTTCATAAATTCCAAAATCATCTAAGGATAAGTCTATTAAAACAGGTATCAAAAGGGGCTGCGCTATTACAGAACCTTCTTTAATGTCATCCATATATTTTTCAAACATTATCTTCTCGTGAGCTGCATGTTGATCTATTAAATAAAGAGTCTCATTAAATTCCCCTATTATATAAGTTTTATTAAATTGACCTATTACTCTTAACTTTGGAAATTTAGCATATTCTATAGGTTTTTCTGTGGAGAAGCTAGAAACTTTAGGTAGTTCTTCTGAGTCTTCTTTTAAAATATCCTTATGAGTTACTTCATTCTGATTTTCTAGAC
>NZ_JBFNEO010000171.1:0-6332 GCF_040797585.1 Clostridium sp. | reverse complement strand
GGTTATAGCTATGAAAGTAAGAAGTGGTTTTATACCAACAGCTTTAGGAGTAGCAATTACAGGAGGATCTTTAGCTTTAAGATATAATGATATAAAGAAAAGAACCAGAAATCCTAGGATGAAAAAATTAGTACTAGGATTTGGGATGGCTCATATATTACTAGGAACCATAGATTTAATTAGAGATCAATATTAGAAGTATATAGTTAATTTATTAGAGGCGTAGTATTAAACTATGCCTCTTAGTCTTTGAGATTTTTTTAAACAGTTTTAGAAAGTTGAATCTTGTTTTAAATTCCTAAGTTTTTTACTCTGAAGTTACAAATCATTTTTAAAATAGTAATAAGTCAAACCAACTATCTATTTATATTTAACCCATCTTAAAATATAATCACATTTAAAACAAAAAAGAGTATTTATGATTAAAAAGAGGGTAAGTTTCAATTGTTAATTTCTATTTTACTGGAGTTTATAGTTGACACTACTTATCTATGGTATAATTTTACTAATAATTAATTGGTATTATAAAAAGGGTATGAATGTTTATATCTGAGAGGGGATAACAAATGGATCTAAATTTAAAAACTAATAGGTTATTATTACGTGGAATCACTGAGGAGGATATTGACTTTATTATAAAATTAGAAACGCTATCTGAAAATAAACAGTATGAAACAGATGGAATTCCCGAAATAGATAGTGTTATTGAGGATTGTAATTGGTTTGTTGAAAGGTCGGAAGCATTACCAAGTGAAGGTGCAATAATGTATATGGTCTTCAATGAAGAAGAGGAGAGGATTGGCTATGTTTCTTTAACTTGCAATTGGGAAAAGACAAGAGAGTGGGAAATAGGATATGTATTTCTAAGAGAACACTTAGGAAAAGGTTACGCTACGGAAGCTGTGAGAAAAGTTATTGAATTTGCTTTTGAAGAACTACAAATTCATAAACTAACAGCTTTTATAAATTCTGAAAATAAGAGAAGTGTTGCTTTAGCAAGGCGTATAGGTATGGTACAAGAGGGGTATATGAGAGAAGCAAGGCTTATTAATGGGGCGTGGAATGATGAATTTATGTTTGCTTTATTAAAAACTGATTTAACATAAGAAGCATAAGTGCATAATTAAAATAGAGTTTGACAATTTAGATACATAGATAGTCAGACTTTATTTTTATGTTTTTAACAGGGATTTATGGAAAGTATTGCCATAGATTAATTGAGTAAACTATTAGAAATACATTATTTATTAAATTACTTTTTTGTTAATTAAGTTATATAATCTAAATTATTGTTCTTTAGAAGTTCAGATGTTGTATTTTAGATTTTTGCACTAAAATCTATTTCTATTTTAAAGCTTAACTAGTATGAAAAGTTAAATTTACATAGCCTAATAAGAGAATATATAAATTGAAGTAGAGTTACTTTTATAAGTATATGGTAAAATATACTCAGAGTACATAGGAAAAATGGAGGAGAAGATGAATACATTTTACATATATATAAAGAGATATTATAAACCATTTCTTATAGCTATATCTTGCTTAATCATAGAAATATTTTGTGATCTTATGCAGCCTACAATAATGTCAAAGGTTGTGGATATAGGAGTTAAAAATAAGGATATCAATTATGTAATTAATATGGGAGGACTTATGGTTCTTATAACAATTATAGGAGCTTTAGGAGCAACGGGAAGAAATATACTATCTGTTAATGTATCTCAAAGTTTTGCCTCAGATTTAAGGATGGATCTTTTTAAGAAAGTAAACTCTTTTTCCTTTAAGACCTTAGATAATTTTACAACATCATCCTTAGTAACTAGACTTACCAATGATGTGACTCAGGTTCAGAACTTTGTTAATGGACTTATGAGGATTTTTGTTAAGGCTCCATTAATAGGAATAGGAGCTATTATTATGGCATCAAGACTGAATCCTCCAATGTCAATAATACTTTTACTTATAGTACCTATTATAGTATTAATAATATTTATGAATATGAGAATATCTTATCCATTTTTTATAAAAATACAAGGCGCTCTAGATAGAATCAATGGAGTAATGAGGGAATACCTTGGAGGAGTTAGGGTAGTTAAAGCTTTCAATAGATTTGATTATGAGAAGGAGAGATTTGGACACTGTAATGAAGAATTAACAACACTTTCTAAAACTGCTATGAGGATAAATGCTTTATTCTCTCCAGGAATAAGTTTAACAGTTAATTTAGCTATAGTGGTGGTACTTTGGATGGGAGGAAATAGAGTAAATAATGGAACTATGGAGGTTGGACAAGTAATAGCCTTTACTAATTACATGACTCAGATTTTATTCTCTCTTATGATGATTTCTCACGTATTTAATATGTTTATTAAGGCAAGGGCTTCTGCAAAACGTATAGAAGAAGTTTTAAAGGAGGATAGCAGCCATGAGTCAGATAAAGAAAATACTGATATTTCAAATTTACAGGGAAATATAGAATTCAATAATGTATGTTTTTCTTATTTTGATAACTCAGAAGAATGGGTAATAAAAAATATTACTTTTAAGGCTAAGGCTAAAGAAACCATAGGAATAATAGGAGCTACAGGAGCGGGGAAAACCACTTTAGTAAATTTGATACCAGGTTTTTATAATCCATCCCTAGGAAGTATTAAAATAGATGGAGTTAATATAAATAATATGGATCATAAAATCTTAAGAGATCATATAGCTATTGTCCCTCAAAAAACAATGCTATTTACAGGGTCAATAAAGGATAATATTCTTTGGGGAAAAGAGAATGCTTCTTCTCAGAATATTAATGAAGCAGCATCTATAGCTATGGCTCATGAATTTATAATAAATACTAAAGATGGCTATGACACAATCCTTGGTAGAGGAGGAGTTAACTTATCAGGAGGGCAGAAACAAAGGGTTTCTATTGCAAGAGCTCTTATAAAAAAGCCTAAGATTCTAATATTAGATGATTGTACTAGTGCTTTAGATACTTTAACAGAAAATAAAATTAGGGAGGGATTAAAGAGTTATTTAGGAGAGGTAACTACCTTTATAATTTCCCAGAAAATAACTTCAGTAATGGAAGCAGATAAGATAATGGTTATAGATAATGGAGAAATAGTAGGAATGGGAGTACATAAAGACTTAATAGAAAATTGTAGCGTATATAAGGAAATATTAAATTCCCAGCTAGGTAAAGAGGTGGTGAATTAATATGAATAATGAAAAAGAAAATAATAAATCTAAAATAGAAGAATTTGTAGTCTCCTCTTCCATGGGTAGAAATAATAGGGGAAGGGGTGTAAGAGGAGTTAAGGGACCGAAACCAAAGGACATGAAAGGTACATTAAAAAGACTTTGGACATATTTTCATAAGGAAAGAAAGCCCTTATCTATGGTGTTTGTATGCGTAATAATCTATTCTTTAGTGGCATTATTAGTACCATATATAATTGGAAAAGCTGTAGATGCTATGTCTATGGGGAGAGGAGAAGTAAATTTTTCTTATCTTAATATAACAATTATAGCATTAGTATCAGCCTATATTATTAATGGAATGCTTACTATTATTCAAGGATTAATTATGGCAAAGATATCTCAAAGTATTGTAAAAAACATTAGAGAAACTTTATTTTCAAAACTTCAAAAGTTACCTATAGCTTTCTTTGACTTAAATAGTCATGGGGATATTATGAGTAGGCTTACCAATGATATAGATAATGTTAGTAGCGTTATAGCACAATCTACTACTCAGCTTATGTCAGGAGCTATAACTGTTGTAGGATCTATACTTATGATGATAGTGTTAAGTATTCCCTTAACCCTTGGAACATTAATTATAGTACCTTTAGTTTTTTTACTTACAAGGTCTATCACTAAAAAAACTAGGGTTATCTTTAAAGAACAGCAGGTGAGTCTTGGACATCTTAATGGACATATTGAGGAATCCATATCTGGAATCAATATAGTAAAGGCTTTTAATTATGAGGAGAAGATTATAAAAGACTTTGAGAAAATAAATAAGGACTTACATAATGCAGGGGTAAAAGCACAAATTAGATCGGGATTTCTAATGCCTATGATGAATGTTATAAATAATATAGGTTTTACTATGGTTGCTTTAATTGGTGGAATTTTAGCTACTAAGGATTTAATAACTATAGGGGTTATAGCTAGTTTTTTAAGTTATTCAAGGCAATTCGCAAGACCTCTTAATGAACTAGCTAATATATTTAATAGTCTTCAGTCTGCTGTTTCTGGAGCGGAGAGAGTGTTTAATATTTTAGATGAGGAAGAAGAGATATTAGATAAAAAGGAAGCAGAAGATTTAATAAGTCCTAAAGGAGAGGTAGAGTTTTCAAATGTTACCTTTGGATATGGTAAGGATTCTATTGTTCTTAAGAATATAAGTTTTTATTCAAAACCAGGAAGTAGCACAGCAATAGTTGGACCTACAGGGTCAGGAAAAACTACTATTGTTAATTTGCTTACTAGATTTTATGAGGTTAATCAGGGAGAGATATTAATAGATGGGAAAAATATAGAAAATTATACAAGGGATAGTCTTAGAAAAACCTTTGGAATAGTTCTTCAAGAAACCTATCTTTTCTCAGGAACCATAAAGGAAAATATAAAATATGGAGCCTTAGATGCTACAGATGAAGAGGTTTATAGAGCAGCTAAAATGGCAAATGCTCATAGATTTATAACCCATCTTAAAAATGGTTATGAAACAGTACTTACGGAAAGTGGGTCAAATTTGAGTCAGGGACAAAGGCAATTAATAGCAATAGCAAGGGCCATACTTTCTGATCCTTCTATCCTAATATTAGATGAAGCCACAAGCAGTGTGGATAGTCGTACAGAACTTCAAATACAGGATGCTATGTTAAAACTTATGGAAGGTAGAACTACATTTATAATAGCTCATAGGTTAAGTACAATTCGTAATGCAGACAATATTATGCTAATAGATAAAGGAATAATAAAAGAGAATGGAAGTCATGAAGAACTTATTAGAAAAAGAGGAGAGTATTACAATATGTACTTTAGTCAATTTAAGGGTATTAAATTGTAATAATTAAGTTTAAAAGAGGGACAGAAATGCCCTTCTTTTTTCATGAGATTAAAAAGCATGGTTAAATATGTTTTTCTTGGAAATACTAACATTATATAAGGACTAAAATATACTTTCATGAGGTGAAATTATGAGAATACCAAAGCATATAGGGATAATCCCAGACGGAAATAGACGATATGCAGTATCTAAAGGGTTAAATAAAGCTATGGGATATGACCTTGGAATTAATCCAGGATTGCTTCTTTTTAAACTTTGTCAGAAACAAGGTGTAGAAGAGATAACATACTATGGGTTTACTACAGATAATACAAAAAGGCCTGCAGATCAAAAGGAAGCTTTTATAAAGGCATGTATAGATGCAGTTAAGATTCTTTCAAAGGAAGATGCCGAGTTATTAGTAATGGGAAATACTTCATCAAAAAGTTTTCCAAAGGAATTAATACCTTTTACTAAAAGAAGAGTATTTGGTAAAGGGGGAATAAAAGTTAATTTTCTCGTTAACTATGGATGGGAATGGGACTTAAATTTATTAAAAGCTGCAGATATAGATAGAAAGAACATAATTGGAAATATAAATTCGAAGGATATATCAAGAATTGATCTTATAGTAAGATGGGGAGGCAGGAGAAGGTTAAGTGGATTCTTGCCAGTTCAATCAGTATACTCTGACTTTTATGTTATAGAGGAATACTGGCCAGAGTTTAAGCCACAACACTTCTATGATGCTTTAAACTGGTATAACAAACAAGATATTACCCTTGGAGGATAGAAAAAGGATAAGTTTAAATTTTTAAAATATATATTTTTATATTTAAAGCAAGACAACAGGATAAAATTCAATATCCTGTTGTTTTGCTTTAGGTAGTAATACTTAAGATAATCTCAAATATCATAATAATTATTATATTAATTATTATATAATAGTCCCATTACTCATCATGGAAAAGAACTTATCCATCTTATACCTAAAACCATAAAAAAGTCAGGTTCATTTGGTCAAATTAAATAGATAATTCCTCTATTGTAATATCATATACACCACAAGAACGACAAACTGTTATAGTAGCAATATAGCTGTTGTCCACTTCTTTTTCCTTTAATAGTTTATTAAAGGATTTACCTTCATAATTTTCTGATATGTCACTGATAATATAGTTAGAATCTTTAGTAAATATGTAAAAGTGATACTCTAAAAATCTAAAAAACTTTTCTTTTTCCTTTACTCCGGTAAGACACTGAGGGCAAGGATTATCAT
>NZ_JBFNEO010000170.1:0-6356 GCF_040797585.1 Clostridium sp. | reverse complement strand
TTTCTAATGTTAATGCTGCATGTATAAGTTAAGAATTCAGCTATGAACCCTATAATAATGTGTAAATCTATATGTGAAAATACATTTATATAATTTCTAAGTGAAAATTTCTTTTATACATAGATTTTTTTATTGATTTATCAATAGAATTTTAAATCAATAAACTAAGGTTCATCTTAAAAATTCTATAATAAAAATATATCCTAACATTTAAATTTATACATATGAGAAATGGTTATTAATTAGCTTTAAAAAATTAAAATAAAAATATAAAAGCCCTATGAGACAAATCTCATAGGGCGTAGAATTCACGCGGTACCACCTACATTTAAAGCAAAATGCTTTCTTTTAAGATACAATAATATCCATCCTTTATAACGTAAGGCTTACGGCAAAGGCTACTAATAAGGTTCACCTAGCATCTCAAAGACCCATTCAGCTTAATCATAGCTACTGTAATTCCACCATATACAGCTCTCTTTAAACCTGTTTTTAAGCTTACTTACTTCTTATCTAAGATTTTATAAAATGAATCTTCCTCTAGATGGGGTTCTTTCCACCATCAGATAAAAATTTTCTTATTAATTATAATATTATCTATAGTTGATTTTGTCAACACTTTATACATTATTACATGAGTTCTTCACGTCCTAAAATAGAATGTATTAAGAAAATTACAGCAGCAGCTACTAAAAGAATATTTATTAGATATCCTCCTACATTAAACATTAGTCCTAAAACCCAGAAAAACACTGCTACAGCTGCAAGCCATTTTAAAAATGTCATGATTTCACCACCTTTATATATAAGGATGGTATTAGTATGTTTATTATTAAAAGATTTAATTCATTAAGTGTATGGATACATTTTATTTTTTAGAAATATAGTATTATAATTAAAGTATATTAAGTTAGTGGGGGGAAGAAAATGCAAGATAACATAGCTAAGAAAAATTCTTTAACTATTAGTGATATAGTACAAATAGCTCTTATGAGTGCATTAATATGTGTTGCTACTATGGTAATTCATATTAAAACCTATAATGGATTTGTTCATTTAGGGGATGGAATGGTTTTAATATCTGTAATTATTTTAAAAAGAAGAAAGGCTATAATTGCATCAGCTTTAGGTATGGGACTTGCCGATATATTATTAACTTATGTCCTCTGGGCACCATTTACTATTGTTATAAAGGGGATTATGGCTCTTATTGCAGCTTTAATTATAAGTGATGACAATAGGTTTAATTTAAGAAAGCAGATTATAGGATTTAGTTTTGCATCTCTATGGATGATAATAGCCTATTATTTTACCGGGGCTTTTATGAAGTTTTTCTTTGAAGGGATACCTACATTTAAGTCAGCATTATATTTATCATCTTTAGATATACCAGGAAATATTTTTCAAGGACTGTGTGGAATAGTTGTTGCTATAGCTCTATCTTATGGACTTAAGGCTTCAAAAAACTTTAAATATAGAGTATAGAAGCGAGATAGAGAATATTATATTCATAATTAAGGTAATAAAAAAAGACCCATATATGGGTCTTTGTGCTCTATAATTGAGATTTAATTATCTTCTGTCTTGCTTCTCAGCTTTTCTAGCTCTTCTACAGTCAGGACATCTTACTGGGTCATTCTCGAATCCTTTAGATTGAAAGAATTCTTGCTCTCCAGCTGTGAATACGAAATCTTTTCCGCAATCTTTACAAACTAAATTCTTATCTTCCATTAAAAAACCTCCTAAAATTCATAGGTATAATTTTGGGATAATTGCTTCCTATGAATCTTATTTAAGTAGATCATGGAAGAGACTATTATCTAAAATTATTTGCCTATCAGTAAATAAAATATTTATAATTATTATACCATATGGAGGTAAAAATGCAATTGGAAAATATGAATTTCATCAATTGTCATTGATAATATTCTGAAAATAATTTAAACTTATAATATATGACCTTTAAGAGCTTTTTTTAATAAATTATATAAGTAAGGAGGTAACATTATGGCAAGTAGCTTTTCTTTTGATGTAGTATCTGAGGTTAATATTCAAGAGGTAAAGAATGCTATAAATCAGGCTACGAAAGAGATAGAGCAGAGATATGATTTTAAGGGAAGCAAAACAGAGATAGATGTAATAAAGGATGAAGAAATAAAAATAGTATCTGATGATGAATATAAGCTTTTAGCTGTAATAGATATATTAAAAGGAAAGCTTATAAAAAGAGGGGTTTCCCCAAAAGCCCTTAATTTTTTAAAGATAGAGAAAGCAGCTTTAGGATTAGTTAAACAGAATGCCAAGCTTATAAATGGACTTTCAAAGGAAAATACAAAGGATATAGTATCCACAATAAAGAATAGTAAGATAAAAGTTCAAGCACAAATAATTGATGATAAGATTAGGGTTGTAGGTAAAAATAAAGATGATCTACAACAAGCTATAAGCCTTTTAAAGAGTAATGATTTTGGAGTAGAATTACAATTTAATAATTATAGATAGATTATATTTAAATTGATTAATTATTGGTAAATGTTTATTAGGGGTATATGTAATTGGGTTTAGGAGAGTAAAAATATGAAGGACTTTAAGGTCAAGTATGAAAGATTATCTGATGAATTTGAAACATATCAAAGTTTTGCAGAGAGTCAAATACAGATGCTAAACGAGAAAAACATAGAGCTAAGTAAAAGCTTAGATGCACTAGTAAATATAGTAGAGATAAGTAGATATATAAATTCTCATCTAAGTGATGATAATTTGATTCCAATGATAAATGATATGATAATAGGGATATTAGGAGTTACCTATTCATCCATATATCTTATAGAAGAAGAAGAATTTATAATAAAAGCTACAAATCTTCCCAGTGAAGAAGCTTTATATAAAGAGCATAATTATCTAGATAAAATCGATAAGAAAAATGCCTTTGTGTTAAATAGTAGAGAAAGTATCTTTGAAACTGTTAGTGAAAACATATATAAGATACATTCTCTTATTGGAGTCCCTATAAAACTTAGATATAAGTTTATTGGGTATATAGTAATAGAGCATACTCTATGGAACTATTTTTCTTATGAGCATATTACTTTTGTTACCTCTATTGCAAACCAAATCGCTATAGCAATAGAGAATAATTTTCTTTATAAAAGAATACAAGAAAGCGCTAAGAGGGATTCCCTTCTTAATATATATAATAGAAAGTATTTTAGAATCTTTGTAGAAGAGAAGATTAAGGCGGAGAATAGTAACTTTGCCTTAGTTATGATGGATTTTGATGATTTTAAACAGTTTAATGATAGCTATGGTCATTTGTATGGGGATGAAATACTAGTAAATACCATAGAACTTATTAAAGAGAAACTTAGAGGAAATGATTTAATTGCCCGGTATGGAGGAGAAGAAATGGTTTTTCTTCTTAATAGAGAAAATAAAGAAGGGCTTAAAGAATATGTTGAATCAATAAGAGAAACTATATGTTCTAATGTAATAAGTCTTAATGGCATAAGTAAGAATACCACTGCCAGTTTTGGGGTAGCTTACTATCCAGAAGATGGGGATAGCCTTAATATGGTTTTAGATAAGGCAGATAATTGCCTTTATTTAGCTAAAGAGAGAGGTAAGAATCGGGTTGTAACCACAAAGGATGGTTTAGAGAATATATATTAAGATTTCTAATATTCAATATAAAACTTCTGATTAATAAATCAGAAGTTTTATATTTATATACTAAGTATTAGGAATATATAGGATAAATATCTTTATTTTAGTGTATAGTAAATGGATTTAAGGAATATAATAGTAATAACAATGAAGATTGAAAAGGAGTTAATATATTAAAATCCAAGTTTATATTATTCTATATGTTAATAAAAATTTAAGATTGAAAGTATCATATACATGCTTTAGAGGGAGGATTTTTTATTTGGAAGTATAATATTGTAAATAATATATTAAAAGACATTATAATAAAATTTTAATATTGATTAAATATTCAGAATATTATATACTTTTAATAAGAAACACTTCACCTAAAATATAATTAAGGGGTGGTAAAATGATACATGTATTTTGTAATAAGAGAGGTTCTGGAAAAACGAAGGCACTTATAAAACTTGCTAATGATAAAGCACAAAGTGCTAAAGGCGATATGGTTTATATTGATGATGACAACAGAGCTATACATGAATTACACAGAAAAATACGTTTCATTACTACTAAGGAATTTGGACTTAAGGACTATGAGAGTTTCTATGGATTTTTATGTGGTATACTATCAGAGAACTATGATATAGACACTATTTTTATTGATGGTTTATCTAATATAGTACGGGTAAACATAGATGAAGCAGAGGCCCTATTTAAGAAATTAGAGAGGGTTACTAAAGAATATAATTTATGTTTCTATATAAATTTAAATGATGAGATATGTGGAGAATTACCTGAAACAATAAAAAAATATGTAGCTTAGGGTAAGTCATTAAAATTGAAAATAATGATATTTTGTATAAAAGTCCCATAAAACTTAGTTTTATGGGACTTAATTATGTAACTCTAGGAAAAAATAAATATATAACCTTGTGACAAATATGTCTTCAAGATATAATAAAGGGTATATGTATAAATAAGTTAGGAGTGATAACAATGGCTAGTGTATATGATGTGCTAGTAGAAAGAGGTTACATAAAACAATTAACCCATGAAGAAGAGATAAAAGAGTTATTAGAGAAGGAAAAGGTAACCTTCTACATAGGTTTTGATCCAACTGCAGATTCACTTCATGTTGGTCACTTCATTGCCATGATGTTTATGTCTCATATGCAAAAAGCTGGACACAGACCAATAGCTTTACTTGGTGGGGGTACTGCTATGATAGGTGACCCAAGTGGAAAGACTGATATGAGAAAAATGATGACAAAGGAAATCATAGATTATAATGTAAGTTGCATAAAGAAACAAATGGAGAAGTTTATAGACTTTAGTGATGATAAGGCTATTCTTGCAAACAATGGAGATTGGCTTTTAAAATTAAATTATGTAGACTTTATAAGAGATATAGGAGTTCATTTCTCTGTAAATAAAATGCTAACTGCTGAATGTTTTAAACAAAGATTAGAAAAGGGACTTTCATTCCTTGAGTTTAACTATATGTTAATGCAAGGTTATGATTTCTTAGTTTTAAACCAAAAGTATGGATGTACAATGCAGCTTGGTGGAGATGACCAATGGTCTAATATGATTGCAGGAGCAGATTTAATAAGAAGAAAAGAACAAAAACAAGCTTACGCTATGACTTGCACTCTTTTAACCAATAGTGAAGGTAAAAAGATGGGAAAAACAGAAAATGGAGCATTATGGCTTAATGCAGAGAAAACCACTCCATATGAGTTCTATCAATACTGGAGAAATGTTGGGGATGCTGATGTTGAAAAGTGCTTAAAACTTTTAACTTTTGTACCAATAGAGGAAATAAAGTCCTTATGTGAAGTAGAAGGTGCTGCTATAAATGAGGCTAAGAAGGTTCTTGCCTATGAGGTTACAAAGCTTATCCATGGAGAAGAAGAAGCAAGGAAGGCTAAAGAAGCAGCAGAGGCGTTATTTGGTGGCGGAGTTGACCTTAGCAATGTTCCAACAGTTACAATAACTAAGGAAGATTTAAATAAAACTCTTCTTGATATCTTAGTTGAAGGAAAGGTAATACCTTCTAAGGGAGAGGGAAGAAGATTAATTCAACAAAATGGGTTATCCTTAAATGATGTTAAGGTAGTTGAAGTTTCTAAGGCTTTAACAGAGGAAGATTTTAAAGATAGCTATGCTCTTATAAAAAGAGGTAAGAAGAATTATCATAAGATAGTTATAGAATAAATAAGATAAAGTGTAATTTAGAATTATACTTATATTTATCCATAGGATTAAAAGATTAACACCATGAGTATTATTAAAAGTTTATAATCTCATAGTGTTAATTTTTTTGTTTTTCATAGATAATATAGTTTTTAAAAATAAAGGTATAATAAAGAGAAGTGCTCATATAAGTAAAATTTCTAGGTTACTTTTAAGTAAAGTATATATAAATATAAAAAATCAATGGATAAAATATAGGGCTTAAGTGAGAGTTTAAAAACCAATATAAGAAATAAATTTATATATAAAAGTAGTTTTAGATTATAGGTATATGATACGATAGAATATATATAATAGTTTCTTTGGAGGTAGATATGCCAATAGTTTCTGGATTAAATAAGGTCTATAATGATATTGAACTTAGAAAAACTAAAAATGATTTAGGTTCTATGAAAATAGGACAAGTAGTTTCAGCAAAAGTTATAGAAAAGCTTGGAGATAGAGATGTAGTA
>NZ_JBFNEO010000169.1:0-6392 GCF_040797585.1 Clostridium sp. | reverse complement strand
ACAGGAGCAACAGGAGCAACAGGAGCAACAGGAGCAACAGGAGCTACAGGTGCAACAGGAGCAACAGGAGCAACAGGAGCAACGGGTGCTACAGGGGCAACGGGTGCTACAGGGGCAACAGGACCTACGGGACCAACAGGACCGACAGGAGCCACTGGACCGTTAGCTACGGCAAACAATGCAAGTATTGTTGAAACAACAGTAAATATTGTTGCACCAGGGGCAAATATACCATTTGATACAATAATTCATTTACAAGGTACTGCTATAGCATTTGTGCCACCATTTGATATTATACTTCAGGGAGGCAGAACTTATCTTGCAATCTATGAAGTACAGGTAACTGCTGTCAACGGAGGATCAGCAGATGCATTAATGACTCTAAATGGATTAAATATAGTTGGCTCAGGAGTATCCCTTGGAGTTGCAGCGGCTCAAGGATTTACTTCATTTACAAGTGTTGCTATATTCGCAACTCCAGCTGGAGGACCAAGTATTTTAAGAGTAAGAACAGGTGCTACTTCAGATACTCTAAGTACTTTAGGCGGTACTATGAACGTTGTAGCATTGACTTAGTCAAGATAAATCTGTAGAAGTTTTTAGATATGCTATAAGATATAAATTAGTAATAATGATTATAAGAAATAAAGAGTTTATGGCAAAAACAAAGGGTTAGATCTTAGAGAAAGAGAGTAGACTATTTATAGCATTGCTTAAGACTATATAATAAATTCTTAGGATTCAGAGTGTAGAAATTCTACTTTTCTGGATCCTTTTTATGATTATATAAAAGATTTTATAGATATTAATCAGAAAATAATTAGATATATGTATTTATAATTTAGCTTTATATTCTACAAGAGCATCTTAAATATGTAACAATAGTCGCCCATATAAATACAATATTATTGTATGAATTTATAATTAAGGCCTAAAAGGAGGATGTTATGGGAACAAGTATTATAATACTTACACATAATCAATTGAATTATACAAAGATTTGCATAGATAGTATTAGGCAATATACAAAGGATGAAGATTATGAAATTATAATAGTTGATAATAACTCTACAGATGAAACTAGAGCATGGCTTGAAGAAAATAAGGATTTAAAAGTAATTTTAAATAATGAGAATATGGGTTTTCCTAAAGGATGTAATCAAGGAATAGAAATAGCAGATAAGGAAAATGATATTTTACTTCTAAATAATGATGTTATAGTAACAGAAAATTGGTTAAGTAATTTAAGAACATGTCTATATAGTGACGAAAAAATAGGAGCTGTAGGCCCAGTAACTAATTCTGCATCTTATGGCCAAAGTATAGCAGTTAATTACTCATCAATTGAAGAGATTCATAGGTTTGCATCAGATTTTAATAAGAGTAATAAGGAATTATGGGAAAGAAGAATAAAGTTAATAGGATTTTGTTTACTTATAAAGAGGGAAGTTATAGATAAGGTTGGAGTGTTAGATGAAAGATTCTTTCCAGGAAATTTTGAAGATGATGACTATTCAATGAGAGTTATTAAAGAAGGGTACAAGTTGATTCTATGTAGAGATACTTTTATACATCATTATGGGGGAGCTTCTTTTAATAGAGATAATAAATTTTATGAGATAATAAATAAAAATAATTTAGAGTTCATTAAAAAATGGAACTTTTCATTTATAGATTTAGGAATACATGAAGAATATTTAAAGTTTATATCACCTGATGGGTCATGCTCTATATTAGAAGTAGGGTGTGGATGTGGAGCAACAGGGCTTAATATTAAGGGAAAGCTTAATAACTGTAAGTACTATGGTGTGGAGCTAAATAATTTTGCACAGGAAATAGCTAGCAGGTCTATAGACATTATTAATGATGAAGAGTTTAAAGATATAAATATACAATTTAATTATATATTTATAACATCTTTGCAAAGGCTAAAATCTCAAGAAAACCTTATAAGAAATCTAAAATATGTTTTAACAGATAACACTAAGGTAATAGTTAATATAGATTTTAATGATAAAGATAAAGATCTTATAGAGAGTCTAAATTATATAGAAGGGCTTATGGGATATTACAACTTCCGTATGGTTTATGATGAAAAGGAGTTTTTAGGAACTAATATAGTTAATAGAATAGCTGTATTTTATCATTCAAGTAACTATAATAAGGTATCAAATATAATTTATAAGAAAGAAGATATTAATAGTAATAGGGATATTATATTTAAGCTAAGAAGGGTAGAATTTGATATAGATAAAAAAGAGGCTTCAGATATGATACTTAGTCATATAAGTGAAGGCTTTATAACTATAGAGGAATTAATGGATTTATTAAATAAAAATATTATAAATAAAATTAAGGTGTTAAATTCCATATTTGAAGAAAGTAAAAATAGTAAGAATAGTTTACTAGGATTAATATTGTTAGGTAAATCCTATGATATAGATAGAGATAATATTAACACAAATATTTTAATATCTAAAGCTTTTTATGAAGAAGGATATAAAAATTTAGCTTTAAAACATCTTTATAATTGTAAAAATAAGAATGAAGATATATTAAAGAATATTAGCACTATAGAGAGAGGGATATGTGATGGAAATTAATGATAAATTGATATCCTTTATAATATGTGTTAATGATGAATCCTTATATGAAGAATGTAAAAGATATATAAAAGAATTAAAAATTCCAGAAGGGTACTCCATAGAAATTATAAAGATTACAGATGCTAGAAGTATGACTAGCGGATATAACAAGGGGATTCACAAAGCTTTAGGAAAATATAAGATTTATATGCATCAAGATGTATTTATATTAAATAAAAACATATTAGATGACATATTATATATATTCTCAAATAAGAACATTGGGGTTATAGGCTTGGTAGGAAGCAAAGGGATACCTGATAGTGCAATATGGTGGGAGGATAATGAAGTATATGGGTCTGTATATGATAACCACAATGGAGTTATGGACAAATTGGAATTTAGAAATCCACAGGGGTATATAGAAGAAGTATCTTTAATAGATGGATTAATTATGATAACTCAGTATGATGTACCTTGGAGAGAGGATATATTTCAAGGGTGGCACTTCTATGACGCTTCTCAGTGCATAGAATTTACTAAAAATAACTTTAAAATAGTAGTGCCTAAGCAGTTAGATCCATGGATACTACATGACTGTGGAATAGTATCCGTTAACGGATATGACTATTATAGAAATAAATTTATAAGTGAGTATATAGATAAATAACACGATAATTGAAACTAAATCATAATCTACTATTATTTAAAGTGTATTCAAGGGTTGAGTTTTGAAACAATTTATCTATATATTACTAATTCTTAAATAAATAATTAGTAATATGTTTTAAGAAGGATTTTTTAAATAAGCTTATGTTAATACATATGGTATAAATATAAGCTTATTTGATTTGTAAAAATTTAAATTATTGTAATAAGCGATAAGCATGCAAAACCCAATATTTGGAATAAATATAAGTTATATTGTTGTTTTATAGAATTGTAACATAAGTAAATTTAAAACATATATTAGTATTAGAACCAAAGAAGTAGGGAGGGATAACCCGTATGGAAAACAAAGGTCAATATAAAAATAATAATTTAGATTTTAATGTTGAAGAATATGGCTTAGAAGAATTTAAAGCTGATATAGGTTATGCAGAAGAGATTGATTATAAGCTATATGATGTTATTGAAGATCTTAAATTAGATGTTGAAGATAAAGAATATAGAGAGTTTAAAGATCATAAAAAAGATCATTGGGAATTTGGAAAGAAGAGATGTTGTAAGCGTCATGATCCTTGGGATTGTGGATGGGATAAACCAGACCATGATTGCAAGGATCATGATTGGGATTGGGGCTGCGAAAAGCATCATGATGATTGTAAGCGCCATGATTGGGATTGTGAAAAGCATCATGATGATTGTAAGCACCATGATTGGGACTGTGAAAAACCACATGATGATTGCGGACACTTTGATTGGGACTGTGAAAAGCATCATCATAAAACTCATTGTAAAGACAAGGACTGGGAGTGTGATGATAAACACAAACAGGATCCATGTTTAGTAATAACTAAAGAATTTGATAGAAGTTGTGCAATACCAGGGCAAGAAGTTACAGTATCTATAAGATTAAAAAATAAAGGAAGATTTATTCTTCATAATTTAGTTGTAACTGATGACCTTCCACCACAATTAACCTTTGTACCAGGAAGTTTAGAAATTAACTGTAAGAGAATTCGTTATGATAGTACTACATTAGAGCCTATAACTTTACGCTGCTTAAAACCAGGTCAAGAGGTATTAATAACCTTTAGAGTTCTAGTTGGAGAATTTGAAGGACAAGTAAATAATACAGCATGTGTTAGATTCTCATTCTTTATATCAGGATGTTGTAGTAGAGAAGTATGGGCAAGTGAATGTAGTGATCCTGCTGTTTTAAATATAGTTAATGCTTTATGTAACCTTACAAAAGAAGTTAGCCTTGAAAGCTCATGTGATGAGGCAGAAATTGGGGATATATTAGTATATACAATAAGAGCTTCAAGTGAGTGCCAAATAAGAATTGATGATTTTATACTAAGAGATGAGTTATCACCATCCCTAAGATGTTTAGAAGTTAGAGAGGGCGATACTACCTTTAACTGTGGAGACTTAGCAACTGGAATAAACCTTGGACCAATAGAGCCAGGTCAAACTAGGGTAGTAACCATAAGAGCAAAAATAATAGGATTAGGCGATTGTGGAATAATAAGAAATATAGCAACGGGAACAGCTATAATTGATGGGCAAGAATTTGAGTGTGAATCAAATGAAGTAATGACAAGGGTAAATTTCAAAGACTGTGGATGCTTCGATATAGAAGATTGTGTTAGACTTTCTTGTAAACAAGGACCAACTATAGGGCTTATAAAATCCTGTGCAGATGTTGAAATTTTAGATATAAGAGATATATCACATTGCGAAGGAAATAGAAAGATAAAAGTAAGTGCTCTGTTAAATACATCCTATGTATTTGATAAGGGACATGGTCGTGAAGGTAAAGTTTGCAATAAGAAGAAGTTTAGTTTCATATTTAAACTTCCTAAGGGAGTAAACTTATGCTGTAAGGATTTAGTTAAGATACTATGCGTAAAAGATATATGTAGTAAAGTACACTGTGGATTCACAATAGAATCTAAAATTAAACTAATATTCTGTGTAAAAATGAAAGATAAGGTTAAATAAGATAAAAAGCTCTGTAAGTTAGCTTACAGGGCTTTTCTTTTTGCTTAATATTTTTATTAAATAATATATAAAGTTATTGTTAGCATATAATATAAAAGACAGGTAGATAAAGAACCTACCTATCTTTAGAAAAATTAATATTTATTATATATTAATGGACTTAAAATAAAAGCTTAACGAGATATTGCTGTTGCAGATATATTTGAGCTTCTTATTGAAGCGCTTTCAGTAATTAATACTCCTACACCAGTTAGTACACTTGCAGAAACTCTAACTATTTCTACAGTGTACACACAACATCCTGGACAAGCATTACATTCACAATAACTAAAGTTAAATGAGTTAGTTACATTTACGGCTAGAGCTAATACTCCAAAGGCATAATCCCAAGTTCCTAAAGTTATCTTTGAACCAGAGTTACAAGTCTTGCTTAGCTGGAAAGTTACTGTAAATGGTCCACCTAAAATAGGTGCAGCTCCAAGTGTTATAAGAGCTTGATAGTTTATTATAGAGTCAAAATCTATCTTAACTGAAGGGTTACAAAGACAAGTTGTATCTAATGTAACACTTGCTACTGGTATTGGAGTAAAGGTTGGGTTTGTAATGGTAGGGATTGGAATAGATACACCACTACCATTTCCACAAGCAAATAAAGATGCTTGATCTGGCGTAGGATGTCCAGGTGTACAATGTGCACAGTTACAACATCTAGAGTCATACTTAAACCCATCCATATAATCTGTATTAAAAGGTCTCGAATTCATAATAATCCTCCTTAATTTTTTATTATTATCTTTAGTAGTATTAAAAGGAAGACAGTCTTCTTTGTCTATTAAACAAGATATTGGTGAAAAATGTTTATTAGGTATAGCCCTGAATCTTCGGCATTTTATTATAATAGATATATCTACAGTATATAATATACAAAGAAAATCATAATGTTACATTAGGGGTAACAAAACAACATAAAATATTTAAAAATATAAATATTTTGCATAATTATATGGAATTTTAAGAGTTGATATAATATTAAATGGAATAATATAAAGTTAATTCAATAGGGTTATTGTAACTACATTGCGAGTACAGATATATTTGAGCTATTAATTGATACAATTTCAGTAGAAGTATTCGTTC
>NZ_JBFNEO010000168.1:0-6450 GCF_040797585.1 Clostridium sp. | reverse complement strand
GTATACCCCATACTTACCTATGCTTCCTGTAAACTTATTCTTATAAGTAGCTCCTAATGACTCTGCTGCATCCTCAATAATAGGCACATTATATTTATTACATAGCTCAATTATTTTATCAAAATCAGCACTTTGACCATATAAATTAACCACTATTACAGCCTTTGGAAACTTACCTTCCATCTCACAATGTTTAAATGCCTTCTCTAATGCAATTGGACTCATATTCCAACTTTCAGGTTCTGAATCTATAAACACAGGTATTCCTTTTTCATACATTACAGGATTACAACTAGCAGAAAAAGTTAATGAAGAACAAAATATATAATCTCCTTCATTTATTCCAACAGCTTTAAGAGCCATATGTATAGCCGCACTTCCTGAACTTAAAGCTGCTGCCGACTTAACATCTGCATAATCACAAATTTCTTTTTCAAATCCATCTACATTAGGTCCTAATGGGGCTATCCAATTAGTATCAAAAGCCTCATCAATATACGCCTTTTCATATCCTCCCATATGAGGAGAAGCTAAATATATTCTCTTATTCATAATAACACCTCTTATTCTTATATTGTTGCTGCAATCATATCTTTAACCTTAATATTTTTTTCTAAATTTATGCCTTCCTTTTGTTCCTTTATGTAAGTCGGTACTATAATTGTAAGCTTATCTTTTATCTCATCATTACTTCCATTTATAGCTATATATAAAAGTTCTTCAATATCTCCTTTTATATTCTCAATGTTAAACTCACCAGGTTTACCTATAAATATCTTCTTATGAGACGTCTCTTTAAGTCCCTCTTCACTCATTAAAAGCTCTTCATAAAGCTTTTCTCCTGGTCTAAGTCCTGTTATCTTTATATCTATATCATTATAAGGTTCAAGCCCTGACAATCTTATAAGTTCACAAGCTAAATCATATATTTTAACAGGTTTACCCATATCAAGAACAAAAATTTCTCCCCCCTTAGCATAAGCTCCTGCTTGTAATACTAGCTGAGCCGCCTCAGGTATTAGCATGAAATATCTTGTTATCTCCTTATGGGTTAAAGTTATTGGACCACCTTCTGCTATTTGTTTTTTAAATAGTGGTATTACTGATCCATTACTTCCAAGAACATTTCCAAACCTTACTGCTACAAATTCTGTATAACTTTCTCTATCTAAAGCTTGTACTATCATCTCACATATTCTCTTAGTGGCACCCATTATGTTAGTAGGATTTACTGCTTTATCTGTAGATATAAGCACAAATCTTTCTACTTGATACTCTTTAGCAAGCTCTGCCACATTTAAGGTTCCTAACACATTATTTTTAATAGCTTCCATTGGGCTATCTTCCATTAATGGTACATGTTTATGAGCTGCTGCATGAAATACTACCTGTGGTTTATATTCCTCATATATATCATCTAATCTATTTTTATCTCTAACAGATGCTATTAAGACATGCATATCTAAATATTCATATTTTCTTCTTAGCTCCTGCTGTATTTCATAAGCATTATTCTCATATATATCTAGTATTATTAATGTCTTAGGCCTAAAAGAAGCAATCTGTCTACAAAGCTCTGATCCTATGGATCCTCCCCCACCTGTTACCATAACTACTTTATTACTTATGTAATTATTAATCTCATTAGTATCTAATTTTACAGGTTCTCTTCCTAAAAGATCTTTAACATCTACATTTCTTATCCCCTTTAGGCTTACCTTACCACCTATAAGCTCATACATACCTGGAACTATTTTTGTTCTTATCTTTGTTCTGTTACATATTTTAACTATTCTGCTTCTTTCTTCTTCGCTAAGTCTTGGTATAGCAATGATTATAAGATCTATATTCTCTTTTTTAACAACATCCTCTATATCATTTCTATTACCAACAACTTTAACCCCTGCCAGTTGAGTGTTCTTCTTATAAGGACTATCATCTATAAGGGTAACAACCTTATACTTCATCTCTGGATGCCTTCTTATATCCCTTATTACCATATAAGCAGCAGATCCAGCTCCAACTATCATAACTCTCTTAAAATTCTTGCTCTCCTTATTTTTAGCATAAATCATAGCTCTTCTATAAACCCTTAAGCATATCCTCATGCCATTTATAGCCATAGTTATAAAAACAACTGAAACTCCTGTAACTAAAAGAGGAATCCTTCTTTCAAATCCTAGGGATATAAATATATTTATAATCCCTCCAACTACACATCCAGTAACTCCCAACAAAAATTCATCGAGCCCTGCTATAGTCCAAAGGCTTTCATAAAGCTTAAACACTTTAAAACTTATTATATATATTATTATTGCTAACACCATATATGGACTATACTCTAGAAATTTTGAAGTAAGCATTTGGTTACCTAAATTACTATAGAACCTAAAATTGTAACTTAAAAAATAACAAAGCCATATAGCTACTATATCTAAAAGTAACAAGCAATAAATCTTAAGTTTCTTTTTTACATTTGGCATATCCTCCACTTCCCTCTTTTATAAAATAAGATATGTTTGTCTCATATAATTTTCTAAATTTAAATCTTATTCTTCATATATAAATTTCTTTAAATGTTCTACATTTTTTTCCTTATCCCACGTAAAATAAAAAGCTCCATTGTCCCAATAATGACCCTCATAGGTTCCTTCTATTGGTATCTTTGTCTCTTTAGGTTTTTTATTATAAAGCTTTAAAGCTTCCTGCCCAACGTTCATGATTTCACTAAAGTTAAAAGAGGTCTCTACATTCTCTAATGCAATATCTGTAAATTTATCCAATTCACTTAAGCTCATGTTCTTTACTTTTTTCATAATTTCATTAATTACAGTTCTTTGTCTATCCGTTCTTTCAAAATCACTATCTATCTTTCTAATACGAGCATAGGAAAGTGCTTGTGATCCACTTAAGTTATATTTTCCTGGTGAATTTATAGTTTTAGGAGTCTTCTTATTCATTTTCTTAGCTATAACTGAAGCTGGTCCATTAATTCTACTCAATTCCCCTTCTTTAAGTTCAATCTCTATTCCCCCTATAGCATCCACAATATTTACAAGACCTTCAAAGTTCACCATTACATAATCCCTTATATCAAGATTAAAGGTTTCATTTATTACCTTTACCGTATTAACTGGTCCTCCATATTGATGAGCATAGTTAATCTTAGGTGTATTTCCTTCTCCCATGTCTATGTATAAATCCCTTAAAATAGATGAAATCTTCAACTCACCTTTATCCCTATCTATAGTAGCTATCATTATGGTGTCCGTGGCATTTTCTTCTTTATCTACGCCTAAGAAAAGAAAATTAAATATATGTTTTTCACTCTTATTTTCTTCATTTATCCCTATTTCTTCATCACTTAGGGTTACTTCATTAGTTTTTATTTTATTGTATTTACTATATACCTTATATCCCAGTGTTCCACCTATGATCACTATAATTCCAACTATTATAAAAAGCCCTGTTTTTAACCCTTTTTTCATATGTTTTCACCCCAAAGCACTTATTTAAAACACTAAATAAGCTAAAAATTAGCTATTATTCCATGCTTATTTTCCTCTTAAAAAGCTAAATAATCCTTTTTTCTTCTTCTCTTCCTCTCTAATTTCTAAAGGCATGACATCTTGTCCATTAAATATGTTATGCTGATTCTCTTTTATCCAGTTATAAAGCTCTGGATTTAATTCTTTTATTCTAAGAAATCCTTCTTTAATGTTAGTGTTTCTTCTTTTTACATTATGTCCATCGCTTCCTAGCATATGTACCATATTTCTCTTTACTAAGGTCTCTGCAAAATTTCTAACCTCATCTCCATGAAATCCTATAAGACTTGAAGCGTTCATTTGAAGTAAATATCCTTCTTCTATAAACTCTTCTAAAAGGCTTATATCTTTTAAAAATTTTGAATTTCTTTCTGGATGAGCTATTATTGGTGTTAAATTAAGCACAGTCATTTCATATAAGATATCCTTTGAATATTTTGGAATCTCCCTCATAGGAAACTCTATAAGCATATATTTCCCTTTGTTTATTCCCCATATCTTTTCATTTTTATAAAGAGTAGGTAGACTTGGATCTATATACACCTCAAGACCTTCTGCTATGTCTATTCCCTCTACTCTTTCCATAAGACTCTTAATCTTTTTTATATAATCTTCCCTTTCTGGTTCATAGGTTCCCACCATATAATGGCTAGTTGCGCAAATATACTTACTTCCCTCTTTCTTAGCATTTTCTATCATCTCTAAGGATTCTTCTATATTCCTTGAACCATCATCTATGTCATATATTATATGGCTATGAAAATCTATCACGATGAATCCTCCTTTTCTCTTCTTACACCCTTATATTTTTCTGTTTATTCCCACTATTTTAAATAATGAGTTAATTCTTTTTTATCTGATGGCTACTAGCTTGTAACACCTCCATCCTCTTAAAAGATGGGGGATAACAGTTGCTACGCCCCTGGATTAACTCATCTAACCTTCAGGTGACGGAAAGAACACACCTTCTGAAGGAAAATTCGTTCTATAATCATGTATAGTACCTATTTAATTTTGTATATAATTTTAGTGCTAAATTATATACCCTACTTTATTTCCATTATAATTCCAAGAAAAATTATGTATTACCTTGTGGTTTTTGTAATATATTGGGACTCATTTATTTAATATTAGTGTTTAAATAATTTTAAACACTAATATTGTAAAAATCTTAAAGGCTTATATATTTTTACTCTGAATCATCCGAATAATATCCACTATAAGATCCATATCCATAATATGACCCTTCTTTTTCTGGAATCTTATTCATAACTACTCCAAGTAATTTCCCATTAACCTTTACTATATTATCCTTTGCCTTTTCTAGAGCTTGTTTTTCAGTAACTCCATAGGCTGCAAGAAGTATCACTCCATCTGTTACCTTTGATATAACCTGAGCATCTGTTACCACTAGCACTGGTGGTGCATCTAAAAGTATTACATCAAAGTATTTTTTGAGCTCTTCTATAAGATTCTTCATGTTTTTTGATCCTAAGATTTCTGATGGATTTGGTGGTACTGGTCCACTGGTTATGATTCCAAGATTATTTATATCCACCTTTTGTATAACATCCTCAACCTTGCTTTCCTTTATTAAGAGACTTGTAAGGCCTTTAAGATTTGATATTCCAAACTTTTTATGTATTATAGGTTTTCTAAGGTCACAATCTATTAAAAGAACTTTTTTTCCACTTTGAGCCATAGTTATAGCTAAATTACTTATAACTGTACTCTTTCCCTCCCCTGGTCCACAGGAAGTTATAGATATTATATTTGATTCATTATCCAAGGTGGAAAATTGAATATTTGTTCTTAATGTTCTATAGCTTTCTGCTGCCTGGGATTTTGGATTACTATATGCTATTAAATCTTTAATCAATTATTCTCACCTCTACTTTTTTCTTTTCTTTTTTGAAGTTTCATTTCCCACCATAGGTATAGCTCCTATAACTGGTATATCTAAGATTTTCTCTATTTCATCTGAGCTCTTTACAGTATTATCTAAGTACTCTATTAAAAATACTATTCCTAGAGATACAAATAATCCCAGAACAAAAGCTATTGCTATATTTAAAAGAGGTTTTGGACTATCTGGACTTATGGGAAGTACTGCTTCATCTACTAGCTGTACATTGTCCACCTTTTTAACCTCATTACTAACCTTTTTTAAAGACTTAGCTAACTGATTAGCTATATCACGGGCCTCACTTGGATTTTTTGACTTTACAGATATGGTTATGAATTCTGTATCACCCTTTGGAGCTACAGAAACCATCTTTAATAGTTCATCTGGTGTCATAGAAAGACCAAGTGTATCTATAACATCCTCTGCCACAAGTCTAGTTTTAGCAAATTCACTATAGGTTTTAACCAATTTTTGATACATTACAACATCATTGTAATTCTGCTGATTTACATTGCTATTTTGTGAAGCTCCTATTATAACAGATATATCAGCCTTATAGGTAGGTTTGATAATTACAAAACTTACTAGTGCTGCTATGAAAATACTGGCTAAAGTTACTGATAAAATTAAAAGCCATCGCTTCTTAATTATGTGTAAATATTCTTTTAACTCCATTATTCCTCCTAAAAACAACCTATTTTCAACTTAAGTCTTTTAAAATTCTGTTATAATCTTACCATGATTCGACTTTATTGTCTATAATTCTCTATATCTTTTTGAAGTGTTATTAAATTTTCCCTTAATACTTTAATTGTATATTAAGTATTTATTTTAATTTTTTTCTTTATTATCCCAATATAAATTTATACATTTTTCATCATTATTCTTTAGCAATATATTTTTTCTTTATAGTGTATATATAGATATGTCTATATTTTCATTTATTTTTTAATATAATATTATTTTATTCGTAAAATAATTCACAGTATTAAGTCC
>NZ_JBFNEO010000167.1:0-6471 GCF_040797585.1 Clostridium sp. | reverse complement strand
ATATAGGGTTTTTAGCTTGAATCTTAACTTATACATGCACTTAAACCCTTTAAAACCTTGAATTTTAATTAGTGCATAAGATAAGTTTTGAATCAAAAACCCTATAATACTATAGCATGGAAGGAAAGTTTTATGTAAAAAGTAGTTTTATTAGGAGAGAAATATAAAGAAAAAGCTTTTAGAGCCATATGCTCTAAAAGCTTTTTTTACATTCTTTGTATTTTTCTAACCTGCTTTATTTGACCTTGCTCCATAGGAATCAAGTCCTTTTTAGTAGTAAGGTTTCTTATATTCATTATCTCTATAACTTCTCTATTTTCCTTACCCTTCTTACCCTTTAATCCTTGGATAAGAACAGAATGTCCTTGAGAAACTGTTATAAACTCTGGTTTTTTAAACCATTTCTTTTTGTTAAACACACATCTTGTAATATTTTTGCTTCCTACAGGTCTAACTATTATAGTTGCAGCTATCTTATGGAATATCCAAAGTATAGTTTTTTCTTCTACCTTTACAGATATTACATTGCCTTGGACCTGTGCAAGTCTATCTCCATACTTTTTCAAGTAAGATTGCGTATAATGCTTAGATATTTTTTCTTTCCATCCCATAATCAATGACTCCTTTGCGATATATTAAACTAAAAGTAAAATATGTTTACTATATTATAATTCCCGATAAATTGTATTATAACATAGTATATTTTTTTATAAAATAGCAAAAAAGAAATTTATCTTAAATTTTGTTGTATAATATATATTCATAAGATAAAATAGAGGTGTTATAAATTTATTGTTAAAAATATAGGAGGATTTTTCATGGATAAAATGTCAATAGCAAAAATTATAGATCATACTTTATTAAAAGCAGAATCTACTAAGATAATGATAGAAAACCTTTGCAAAGAGGCGATAGAATACAATTTTGCATCAGTATGTGTTAATCCATGTTATGTTTCGTTAGCATCAGAACTTCTAAAAAATAGTGAAGTAAAGGTTTGTACAGTTATAGGATTCCCTTTAGGAGCGAGCACAAAAGAAGTGAAGGCTTTTGAGGTGGAGGATGCTATAAAAAAAGGTGCAGATGAAGTTGACATGGTTATAAATATAGGAGCTTTAAAAGATAAGGACTATGATTATGTAAGGGAAGACATTAAAGCAGTTGTAGAGGCTGCAAGTGGAAAAGCTTTAACTAAGGTTATAATAGAAGCATGTCTTTTAAATGATGAAGAGAAGGTAATGGCATGTAAACTTTCTAAAGAAGCGGGAGCAGATTTCGTTAAGACTTCTACAGGATTTAGCACTGGAGGAGCAACACCTTATGATGTAAAGCTTATGAGAGAAACCGTTGGAGAAAATATGGGTATAAAGGCATCTGGTGGAGTAAGAAGTACTGAGGACGCTATAAATGTTATAAAGGCAGGAGCAAGTAGAGTAGGGGCATCTGCATCTATTGCTATATGTGAAGGTACAGAGAGTAATTCAACATATTAAAAACTGTAGATTTTAAGGAATGTATTAAATAGTTTAAATTAAAAAGTCCATAGGAATCTTTAATAAAGGGTTCAATAATAATGTATCACAGATAAAAAACACTAAGGGTAGTATTCATTTTAAGAATATCCTTAGTGTTTTTGTTTTTCCTATTTAACTAGCAAAGAAGGCTGATTTACTAAAATTTAATATATAAAATCCTAGTTTATTTAAAAAAGTGTTACTAAATTATGGTAAGAAGAATATTATTATAATAGTAATCTTTTGAAGGGAGGACTTCTCTTTGAGGCTTTAGCATCTTAGAGAAATTATTTAATATGATGAGAGTTTTAAAACAAGAGGATGTTATATATGATTTTCAGCTAAAGGATTTAGATTTAAATAAAAGAGGAGATATAATTTGTGAATATAAGGATATTTATAATAAAATTTCTGACTTATTAGCCATAAATAGTGATAATTTTAATATATATTTAATTGATGATTATTCAATGGACAAAATTCTTCATTTGAAAAGTTATATAGAAAACATATATAAGAAAAAGGAAAGTCCGAGAGATATATGTTATGTAATCTATGAAAATGATAGGAGTCCGAAAGTACTGTATTTAAATAATGGTATGGGTAAGAAGCTTAAGAAAGCTTTAGAAAAGCTTCAAAATAACTTAAATGAAGCAGTTTATAAATTTTATAACAGTACAGCCTTTAAAGAAAAAGAAAATATCTTAGACGATCTTCATAAAAAAAGAGCAGAGATAGTGGAAGATCTTATGGAAAAGGCTAAGAAAGATGGGTTTGATATTAAAGCCACTACCCATGGTTTTGCATTTTTACCTTTAAAGAATGAAGGAGAAAGCATGACTACTAAGGAATATGATGACTTAGATTTATTAATTAGGGAAGATATTCTAAGTAAGGTTGGAAAACTAAAACTTATGGCGGAGAATGTTCTTGAGGATTTGAAAAAATTAGAGGCTAGTTCTATAGATATGATAAAAACAATTCTTAATGAATATTTAGAAGATATTATTGAAGAGGAGAAAATTAGTTTTCATAAGTTTTTAGAGGATGATTTAGAAAGTATTAAATATCTAGAGTATGTAACTAATTCATTAAAAGATGCTTTAATAGAGATTTTCACAGGTATATATGAAGATGACGAAGAGAAAATAACCAGTGCTATATTTAAATATAATATAAATGTTCTTGTAGATAATACTGATAATTCACATCCTGTGGTTCATTTTGAAGAGAACCCTAGTGTAGATAATTTAATTGGAGAAATAGAGTATGAAAATCAAAATGGAACCTATATAACGGATGTTACTATGATAAATGCAGGATCTCTTTTAAAGTGTAATGAAGGGGTTCTAATTGTTAGACTTATAGATTTAATAAACGGAATTGGAGCTTATAATCACCTAAAGAAGTCATTATTAAGGGGAAAGGTAAATTTTAATTATCATAGAGGATATTTAGATCTTTTATCTATAAGTGGGCTTAAAACGGAAGATATAGATATAAAGGTTAAGGTAATAATAGTTGGAGATGTAGAAAGCTATGATATACTTTATGGCTATGACGAAGATTTTAAAAGGGCATTCGCTCTTAAGGCAGAAAGTAATCCTTTAATACCTATAAATGATGAAGGAAAAATAGAGTTTATAGAAAGAATAAATAGGATAGTAGATAATTATAATCTATTTGACTTGACCTCAAAGGCAGTAATAGAAATGGCTAAAATTTCTTCAAGAAAGGCAGAGCATAGAAGTAAGCTTTTTATTGAAGAAAGAGATATAAGTAGAATTTTAAATTTAGCACAAGTAAAGGCAATAAAAGATAACAGAGCCTTTATAGATGATATCCATATTAAAGAAATAGTTTATGAAAAGGATGTTATAGAAAAGGAAACTTTAAAAATATATGAAGAAGGGAGTATACTTTTAAAAGTTACAGGAGAGAGGGTAGGAGCCATAAATGGGCTATCAGTTGTAGGAACTGAATATTATTCCTTTGGAAGGCCTATGAGGATTACTTGTGTTTGCTATAAGGGAAGTGGACATATAATAGATGTTCAAAGGGAGAGTAAATTAAGTGGAAGCATTCATGAGAAATCCTTAAATATTTTAAGGGCATATTTAAATGAGATAACCAATCCTTATAAGGAGCTTCCTGTGGACTTTCATTTAAGCTTTGAACAAGTATATGGAAAAATAGATGGAGATAGCGCCTCAGTTGCAGAAACTATATGTATGTTATCAGCTTTAAGTAAGATTCCAATAAAACAAAATATAGCAGTTACTGGCTCTATAAATCAGTTTGGAGAAGTACAGCCTATAGGAGGAGTCAATGAAAAAATAGAAGGATTTTTTAATATATGTAAGCTTATTGATAAAGTAGAAGGGAAGGGAGTATTAATTCCAGAGAGTAACTTAAATAATTTAGTACTAAACCATGAGGTTGAAGATGCTATAAAAGATGGAAGCTTTACCATATATACTATGAACTCAATTAAGGATGCTATAGAAGTATTAATGGGTAGTGATGAAAACTCTGTGGATAATATATTTAAGGAAATTAATGAAGAGTTAAATAAGTATCACACCAAGGAAGATAAGAAATAAATAAAATTATAGATAGCCTCTTAAGTAGATAATTAAGTTTTTACTATATATCTATTTAAGAGGTTTTATAATATGTTTTTATATTTTAAATCATATATGTATAGATTTATTTAATCATATATGGGACTGAGCCTCAAGGTTTACATATTATTCAAATATTGAATTGAAAGATAGTATGTTTTTATATGGTATTATTTAGTTTATAACAAGAAAAAATAAAAGATTTAAAAAAAATATCTTGGAAAAAGAAGGAAATGAATATCTTATGTAGAATAGAGATATATGTAAATTTATGTAAGGGAGGTGGACTACTCTTAATACTGGTTAAGGGTGGATATATATGTATATAAAATTTGACAAAATTAAAGATAAGCTTGTGGTTACACTTTTAGGAGAACTTGACCACCATAGTTCTGAAGAAGTAAGAAATAAGATAGATAATAATTTAGATAATGAAGATATTAAAAAACTTATATTAAACTTCTCAGGAGTTACCTTTATGGATAGCTCTGGTATAGGCGTGGTTATAGGAAGATATAAAAAGCTTCACCCTAAGAATGGAGTGGTATGTGTTGCAGAGGTTAACAATAGGGTGAAAAAGGTATTTGAACTATCAGGTATGTATAAAATAATTGCTGGCTTTGAAACTGTAGATGAAGCTTTAAATAGTATTTAATGGAGGGATAAAAATGATTAATAACAGCATGAAAATAGAGTTTTTAAGTAAGTCAGAAAATACAGCCTTTGCAAGAGTTGCTGTAGCTGCCTTTGTATCACAACTTGACCCAACTATTGAAGAATTATCAGATTTAAAAACCGCTGTTTCTGAGGCTGTAACCAATGCTATAATTCATGGATATGAAAATAGACAGGATGCATTAGTAAGAATAGAGGCTCTAATTGAAGATAAAGAGGTTACTGTAATTGTTGAAGATGAAGGTATGGGTATAAAGAACATAAAGGAAGCTATGGAGCCTTTATATACATCAAGACCAGACCTTGAAAGATCTGGTATGGGATTTACTGTTATGGAAAGCTTTATGGATAATTTAAAGGTTAGTAGTGAAGAGGGAAAGGGAACTAAGGTTATAATGAAGAAAAATTTTTATAGCTTGAGTTAGGTGAAGGTTATGGATGACGCAATCTTAAAAAAAGAATCCTATAACTATGATGATAATGAGAAGCTCCTAGTTCTTGCTAAAAAAGGGGATAAGGATGCTCTTGATATATTAATAGAAATGAATCTTCCCTTAGTTTCTTCCATAAGCAAAAAGTTTTCAAATAGAGGTTATGATTATGAGGATATATATCAGATAGGCTCTATGGGACTTGTAAAGGCAATAAACAATTTTGATAATTCTTATAAGGTGAAATTTTCGACTTATGCAGTACCAATGATAATAGGAGAGATAAAAAGATTTTTAAGAGATGATGGAATGATAAAGGTAAGTAGAGGTATTAAAAATACTGCAAGAAAACTTCATTATGATAGAGAACATTTAACAAAAGAGTTAGATAGGGAACCAACTATAGAAGAACTTTCAGAGTATTCAGGAATAGATAAAGAAGAGATTGTGTTTGCCCTTGAATCTATAAATAACATAAATTATTTATATGATACTATACACCAAGATGAAGGTGCACCAGTTATGCTTATAGATAAGCTTAGTGAAAAGGCTAATGAAGAAACCTCAGTTGTAGATAGAATAGCTTTAAAAGAAGCCTTAAGAGATTTGGAGCCTAGATCCAGACAAGTTATAATGCTTAGATATTTTAAGGATAAAACCCAAGTTCAAGTGGCTAAGATTTTAGGCATAAGTCAAGTTCAGGTATCTAGAATTGAAAAAAAGGTATTAATGAAAATGAAAGAGATGCTTGAAGAATAGGGCATTTAATTAAGTGCTCTATTTTTATTTTGAAAAAAAGTGGTTATAATAAAATAAGTTGACAATATGAATCAATGAAAGTAGGAGGGACATCTGTGGAAGTAAAGATCTATTTAAAAGGGCAAAATGATCCTATTGTATACAAAGGAGATAGGATTGATGTTTTAGACTTTAATATGAATGGAGTAGATTATAAGCAAATAAGAACCTTTAAAAAAGGATTTTCAAAAAGTGAGCTTATAGAAACTAAGTCCATCACTAGAGTTCATGAACTGTAATAAATTTATAAGGCTAATTAAGAATTTTAAAATTCTTAATTAGCCTTATTTTATTGCTTCAAAAATATTTTCCTAAAAGTACCAAGATAGTTCTGGATTAATAATTCACTAGTTCTTGTATATTAAAAAGAAACCTTGGAAAAATAAACTTATAGGTAAGGAGGGTAAATTTTATGAAAGATTCAAAAAA
>NZ_JBFNEO010000166.1:0-6530 GCF_040797585.1 Clostridium sp. | reverse complement strand
GAGATAAGTAAGATGGATAAAAATAATATAAATCCTTATACATTATCTGCTGTTATAAATGGATTAAAAGCTATTGGACAAGATCCTTTAAGTGATGATTTTAAAGTTGGAGATAAGAACATTGTAGAATTACTTCTAAACTTTAGAAAAGGTGATAGGTTTGAGTTTAATACAGAAGGTGGAATAGAAACCACTATGATTACTGAGCAAGGATTGTTAGCTTTATCAGATATATTAAAAGATAAGAGTGTATTTAATAAAACTTTTGACTTCAGTAAGGAAGAAGGAGTAGATAATAAGGATAAAGAAGAAGTAAAAGATACCAATAATGGAAATAAAGAAGAAGTAAAGAATAATAATGATAAAGTTAATGTGAAGGAAGAATCTAAAAATAATAATGGAAATAAGGTAACTGATAATAATGCTACTATAGAAAATCTTAAAGCTGGCAATAGAACTGTAGAAAGTAGCTTAGTGGCAGCTAATAATAGTGCAGAAGAGAATAGTAATAATAAGGAAGAATTAAATTCTTTAGAAAGTAATAAACCAAATGAAGAGTCTAAGGACAAGGAAGATAATAAAGAAGAGACAAGTCCTAACAGTGATGCTGATAAAGAAGCTACCACTAGTGAAGATAAAAAGGAAAAAGGCTCTAATGTTAATTTATCTTCTTATAAGAAAAATATGATGATCTCCTTAGTAGCCTTAGGAGCGGCAGTTTTATTAATAGCAGGTTATTTTATTAATAAAAAGAAAGCAAAATAGGTGAAAAATATGAATAAGAAAAGTCTTATAGTATCTTTAGTAGTACTACTTTTAGCTATAAGTGGGTATACAGGAGTAAATGCTTTAAAGGAATATTACTCTCTTGATAATACAAAGGAAAATACTTATGCAGCAAAAGATGTAGAAGGAAACAGTAATAGTGAAAGTAAGGAATTTTCAGATGAGATTAAGGAAAATAAAGAAGAAGATACTAAAAAGGTAGATGAAAATAAAGAGGTTAAAGATGCCTCAAAAGATAGTAATACTAAAGGAGTATCACAAAAAGGAGAACCAAGTGAGGGGAATAAAAAAGAAGCCGCTTATACTAAAAATCAGGTATCTAAGGAAACCCCTAAAACTTCTAAGGAAGTTTTAAAAGAAGAAAATAAAAGTACCCCTGTTAATAATAAGGAAGATGAAAAGAAAGAGAATAATTTCTTAGTAGTCAACGGAATAACAGGGCAGAATTTATTCTCGACCTCCTTTAATGAGGAAAATATAAGTGTTGGAGCTCTAACGAAAAAGATCTTACCAGAAGGAAGTTATAAAGCTAAAGGAAGAGGAAGTGCTCTATTCTTTGACTCCATAATGGGACTAAGCAGTGGAGCGCATGGAGCTTCCAGTGGATGGGTCTTCATGGTTAAGAAGTCTGGAGAGGAAAACTATATATCTCCATCAGTTGGAGCTGGAGCTTATAATATTCAAAAGGGTGATAAGATTCTTTGGAGATATATAAAGAGTTAATAAAAAGCAGAACTACATTTGTAGTTCTGCTTTTTACTATTTTATATACATTGCAAGTAATGAAATTATCCATAGATGTGTAGGATAGAATATGTAAAATAGGTACTTAGAAGATTTACTATTTGGTCCTCTTTCACCATTATAAGATAAAATAAATACTAAAGAAAATATCTGCATCCATTGAGGATCAAAAAGAAATAAAGATTCATATATAATTTGAGTATCAAAGGTTAAGATTGTATTAAAGAAGCTAGTTACTAATAAAGAGGTTATAATATATACAAGTGATAGTTTAATTTTATTTCCTCTAAAGAAATAAAATATAAGTATACTCATAACACCGAAAATAGAAGCTTCTGTGAAAAAACTTAAAGCTACCGTTAAAATAAAAATAGGTATTCCAATTATATAATTTTTAGTTTTCTTTATATAATCAATAGACATAAGCATAGCTATCCCTAAAGTGAAAGAAAGGAATATATTATTATTAACAGGTTGAGACGATGGTATAGTAATTCTTAGTATAAAGGAACCTAATGCCATTATAGCAGCCCATTTAAAAAGTCTTATCATATACTTATTTCTATTTCTAGTATGATAAAAACCTTCTACTAGGAAGAACATAAATATAGGAGCAACAACTCGTCCAACCCAAGGAAACCATACAGGCATACCTCCTATATAAGATGCTAAATGGTCAAAAACCATAAATACCATGGCTATTATCTTTAAAATAAAAGCATTCATTATTAATATCCTCCATGATTCTTAAAATTTCTCATGGAGATATATTATCAGAAACTATAAGAAAATGTCCATTACACAGACCTTACATTTTTGTAAGGTCTGTTATTTGAAGTTCTTTATAGGACTCTTTATTTTCACCATTAACAGTGTAAGTAGCTTTCACTTTTAAAAGAGAATTCTTAGATAATCTTAATTTCCTTGGTGGATATTGTAAATCTAAATAGTGCTTATAGTCATTCCAATAGGTATCCCTAGTAGATAAAGATACTATTAAGTCATCGTCAATAGATACAGAGAGAGAAATGTTATTTATATCCTGGTCTCTCTCTACCTTTTCTAAATATGAATTTTTTTCAACATATATTGAGTTATAATATCCTATAAAAGAAAAATCTTTAAGCATTACATGGTCAAGATATATATTAGTTTCATATATGGTAGGAAGGGTAGTAGACTTAACCATATAGTACATATTAAAAAATACAGATATTATAAGAAGGGTTAAAGCAGTAATAAAAAACTTTTTTTTAATCATAATTCCTCCTAAAATAAAAACATTAATACATATATTGTATAATATTCAACTATATGTTACTATGGTTTTGTAAATAAGTGTTTATATACTTAAGAGATAAAATTATTTTTATAAAAGAATTTATTTTTTATTTAGATAATACAATAGAATTTTTATTTATAGGAGCAAGTAAATGGAAAGTAAGTCAATAAAATTAATGCTTCTAGGAATTACTTTAATAATGGTTAGCTTGTTTATACAAGGGGAACCGGGAATAAGATTTTATGGTAATGAATTATATATAGCATTAATAGGAGTTATCATGGTACTTATAGGATTCTTCAAAAAGAATTAGTTCATGGGATCTTACTATAATTTATGTGTGAAGATATTTTATTTATAAAGAAATTATTTAGGTAGAGAGGTGAAGAAAATGATTTATATGATGATGTAATGTAACTAATGAAGAAGTAGATAAAGAAGTTTGCGTATTTTTGCAGGCTTATTTCTTATTGTCTTTATTAGTTAACATCATCACTTAGCTCTATTTCCATATATCATTTATACACTATTAAAGAGACTCTCTTTAGTGAAAATGTGATGGCATAGCTTTTGTGGCGAATTGTTAACACTTAGATTTCACTTAAGGGGGATTTTTTATGTGCAAAATTAATACTGTTGTTAAATATATTGATGAAAATATAGAATATGATTTGAAAATTAAAGATATAGCAAATCTTGTTAATTACTCCTATTCTCATACCCAGAGAAAATTTAAAGAATTCACAGGGATCTCAGTGATGGAATATATAAAAACTAAAAAGTTAATATTTAGTACTGAACTTCTCATAAATACTCATAGAAGAATATGTGATATAGCATTAGAGACAGGCTTTCAATATGAACAATCATATATAAGAGCATTTAAAAAGGAATATGGAATGACGCCGAAACAATACAGGGTAAACTTTAAAAATTATGAGTAAAAATGTTAAGTTTTTAAGTTCTATAATCAATAGAATTAAATATACAAGCTATCTTAAGAAAGCTAGATTTGGTTTTAGATATAGAAGTTGTGAGAGAAATTAAGTTCAAATCATAAAGCTTAGGAGGAGATACTATGAATTTAAATATAATAAGAGATATATTTGAAGATTATGCCCAAAATAAAAATTTTTCTGGAACCGTATTAATTAAACAAGGAGAGGAAGAATTATTTTCATGTGCACATGGATATGCACATCTTGGGTGGGAAATAAAAAATACTTTAGACACAAGATTTGATACTGCATCTATTACAAAGCTATTTACAGCAGTTAGTATATTACAACTAGTAGATAAAAAATTAATAACATTAGAGAATAAAGTCTTAGATATCCTAGATATAGAAAATGGAGAGATATCAAAGGAGATAAGTATTTATCACCTTTTAACTCATACCTCAGGTATTGGAGATGATGCAGATGAGGAGTCAGGAGAAAGTTATGAGGAAATATGGAGGGAAAAGCCTAGCTATTCTGTGAGGGAATGTAGAGACTTTATCCCACAGTTTGTCTATAAAAAGCCGTATTTTAGCCCGGGAAAAGGATGTAGATATAATAATTGTGCCTATATTTTGTTAGGCTTAGTCATAGAGAAAATAAGTGGTAAGAGTTATATAGAGTACGTTAAAGAAAATATATTTAAGAAAGCTTCTATGAATAATAGTGATTTTTTATCTATGGATGGAATTAATAAAAACATGGCTGAAGGGTATGTATCTATTGAAAATAGTGATAAAGAAATTATAGGCTTTAGAAAAAATATATATTCATACCCTCCAATTGGCTGTTCTGATGGAGGGGCACATACCACCGTAGGAGACCTAGATATTTTTATTAGGAATATACTTAATAATAAATTATTATCAGAGAATCTAGCAAATGAGATTTTAAAACCTAAAGAGTTATATAGAGAAAACTCTAAGATATATGGCCTTATGGGATATGGTTTTGAATTTAGATTAAGAAAAAGAGATAATAAGGTGTTTTGCATAACAAAGGATGGAAGTAATGCTGGAGTAGCTTGTGTAACTAGGTATTTTCCAGAGCATGATATAACATTTACTATATTATCAAATAATGATTCTTGTAATATATGGGATATAGCTATAAAAGTTCAAGAACAACTAGGAATAATAATGGAATAAGTATTTTAGTAAGCAAATGAGTTTTATATAAAGCTTATTTACTTACCATATACTAAAAATATATGGAGTTAAAAGGAGGGGGATTTAGTGGGAGGATTGTGTTTATTATATATCCTCCCACTAAAGATAAACTATGAAAAGTAATATATGGATTAAGGAAAAAGTTATATATGAATTAGAAGATGGTTTTAGTTTAAATAAAGCAAATCCAAAGGAGTTTTCAATCTTTTCAGCAATATATAGAAATAATAATAACTGGTTTAGGCAAAGTTTTAATAAGCTATTTGAAGTTTTTTCAGAGGAAGAAAACTGCTTTTGGATATTAAAAGATGATAAAAGAGTTGGAGGAGTAATCCTTGAGCCTAATATGATAGGTTGGGTATTTCTTATACCGCCTTTTTCAGATAAACATAAGATATTAAGCTTAATTGTTTTAGAGTTAAGGAAATGGTCAGATCCAAATAAAAATATTTACGCTCATGGAGTTATGACAACGGAACTTGAATATTATTTTAGAACAGGCTTTAGGATGACTGGAGAATTACGTAATATCAAAGAGGGAGAAAATCCAGATTACTCATGGGATTTCAGTCGTGTAATGATAAGACCTACTGAAGAATATAATATTACCTTTGAAGAAGATTATATTACTATGGATTTAAAAGAAGTTAATATAAAAGATTTAGGACACTTTTTTTATAAATCCTATAATGGGGATAAAAAGAAAGAGAACTTTATTTCCTCTTGTGAAGAGTATTTTAATTATTGTAATGATGCTACTTTAAATGCCTCAACAGTATTATTGAGTAAGATAAACAATGAAATTGTAGGAGCTTGCCTTATTAGCCTATGGGAAGAGTGGCCAAACATATATGATGTAGCAGTTCATCCATCTTATAGGGGAAAAGGACTTGCAGGTAGAATGATAAAAGGAGCATTAAATAATTTGAAAAGTGAATATCCAGTATTAAGGTTATTTGTAGAGCTTGGGAATGATGTAGAGGCATTATATCATAATTTAGGATTCATAGCAGGAGAAGAAACTACAAGTTTATATATTCCTAAAAGGAATAATTAGATAATTTTATATATATATAAGTTATTTATAATTTCAAAATATATAAAATAATAAGGGAGTAAGCACAATGGAAATTGAGTTTGAAAGAGCTAATGTGGATGATATTAAGGGAATAATTAAGGTGAGAAATCAAAACTTCTACGAAGATTTTGTTAATATTTTATTTGTAAGGAGGAGATATTATTGGAAACAGTAAAGTTAGCAAATAAACAAAAAAGGCTAGATATTGATCTTTATATAATAGCTATTACAGCATTGGTAGTACTTGGAATCTACACGGGTTTTCAAGATAAAATTATTATATTTATAAAGAATAAAAACATTCATATATTATTGAGGACGTTTATTAGTGCCTTATTTCAATTTGGTATTGCAGGTCTTGGAATTACAATTGTATCACTTCTTAGGAAAGAAAGTTTTTTAAGTTATGGACTAAAATACAAAGGGGCTGCATTATCGATTCTGTTTAGTGTATTATGTTTTGTTCCATATAT
>NZ_JBFNEO010000165.1:0-6558 GCF_040797585.1 Clostridium sp. | reverse complement strand
GGCTAAATATAAGTCAACAATAGTTAAAAAAGTTTTAAAAGACTTTAATTTTGAATCAGTTAATGAATCAAGAGAATATGTTTTTAACAATTATACAGTAAGGTATATACAAATTAGTGATATAGAGGATGCGAAAGAATTGGCAAGTTACATTATAGAAGAATTAAATACCAAATTTAATAACTTTTATTAGGAAAGAGCATGTAAATTAATTGTTGATTTTAAGCTAAATGATTTAATAATTTATTTCCTAGTTTAAAGTAGGGATATAAGATAATTCATACGAAGTATTATCTTATATCCCTCTTTTTATATTTAAAGATATATAATTTAGTGATTTTTATATAAATACATTTAAGTTACTTAAATTATAGTTTTAAGTAAGGTTTATCAATAAATTAATTAGGGGATAAAAATATAAGAGTAAATTTAGTATTTAAAAGTTAAGATAATTAAAGAGCTTACAAGCTATTTAAGCCTTTTTCTAGCAAAAGAAGGTAACATCTTTGGAATCTTTGGAGAAAGATAATTTAAATCAGTCTTAGTTATTCCTCTAAATAAAACTAGGCTATAAACATATACAAATATACCTAGAATAATAGTTATAAATAGAAATAATAAGTTAGAAAATAAGCTCTCAGTTATAAGATTATTGTAAAAAACTCTATTTAATAAAATTAAAGCATATATAGTAGCGGACATAAGAATAGAGGATATTATAGGTTTTAAGCTATACCTAAATAGATTGATTTTAAAGTTTAGAACCTTATTTAAATATAGTAAGTTAAGTATCATAGGAATAAGATAACATAGTATATTTCCTATAACGGCACCCTTTATATTTATGTATGGTATGCTAACAAATACATAGTCACATACAATTCTAGTTAATATGCTAATCACTGAAGAGATAAACACAAATTTAAATTTGTTTAAGCACTGAAGTATAATATTCTGAATTTGAACTACAGACATAAATACCACAACTATGGCTCCTAGTTTTAAAAGTTCCCAACCTTGAGTTCTTCCAATAAATATTACTTTATAAATAGGTTCACTAAGTAGAAAAAGCCCAACAGCAGATGGTATAGCTATAATAAAGCATATCCTAAAAGCAAAGCTCATTTTTGAATTTAGGGACTTCATATCTTTTACTGCTATAGATCTAGATATTGATGGTACTACCACAGAACACAAAGAAGCTATAATTATAAGAGGAACACCAATTAATGTTTTATATTTACCCAGTAGAGCAAATAAGGTATTTGAGTCAAGGCTAAGAGAGTCAAGTATGCTTTTAACAAGAGACATATCTATCATATCTCCCCAATATTGCATAGAGAGAATAAAGGTTAAAGGTAGACTAAATTGTAATAGATTTTTTAATATGTATCTGTTGCTTAATTGAGGATTTTTAGAATCTAATTTAGGACCTTTTATGCGATTAAACTTATGTTTTTTGTATATAAATATAACATAAATGGTAGCTACTAATGTGCTTAGAGTTGTTCCTAAGGCTCCTCCGGCAGCACCAGCTTCAAGGCTATATTTAGATAATATATAAGTTAAAACTACACTAAAAACTACATTTATAATCTGTTCTAATATTTGGGATATAGCTATAGGAGTTACTAAATTTCTACCTTGAAAATACCCTCTATATGAAACAAGAACAGATGTAATAACGAGAGCTGGCATTAAAGCTATTAAGGCAAGAATTGAGCTTTCAGCAGATGTAATTCTTGCTATAGGATTTATAAAAACTAAGACTAGAACACAAATAATAGTGGATGAGAGTAAAAGTAAGGCTCTAGCCATCTTAAAGGTTTTTAAGGCAGCTTTATTATTTTCTAAGGCAATAAATTGAGATACTTGTCTACTTATTGCTGTTTGAATTCCTGAATTTGTAGATACATATATTGCAGTATATATAGTAGTTGCAGAGAAATACATACCATATCCACTCTCATGTATAATAAGATTAATTAAAGGTACAGAGAGTAGGGATAATATTTTGCACATTATTCCTGAGATAGATAGTATAGCAAATCCCTTTGAAGTTGATTGTGATTTCATAAGAATATCCTCCTAAGTGAAATAAACTACTTCTCTTCTTCAGATAAATTTCACCATTATATAACAAATTTACAACTAGATTATACCATAAGTTACTGTTTTTAGAAGTTAATTAATTATAAATTAAGGAAGTAGAGGTAGTATTATTCATAATTTTAATAGAGGGAATCTTCCTTCATATTATGTTCTTTCCATAATATGAAGGTTAGATGAGTTAATCTAAGGGCGTACCAACTGTAACACCCCAACCTTTTAAGAAGATTGGGGGTGTTAAGGCTTATAGCTATCAGATAAAATGGAACTAATATTATTTTAAATTACATAGAAAATATTACTATACGCCTTTATTAGAATAAAAATTAAGCTATATGAGAAATATAAATTGAAGCCTAATAAGAGTAAATCTTATTTTTTATTAGGGGTATATTACTATCTATGATATAAGATATCCTCATAACTTTTTAGTAATTAAAAATTAAGTTTATGATTTTTAGAGGAACTTCTTTAAGATATCTAATCATAGAAAAATATTAAACAAAGGGAGAGATATATTATGTCAAAGAACAAATTTTCTCAAACTGCAAAAAATCAAAGCATGATAGACAACTCAAATGATAGCGCAAATTCAAAGAATGGATTCAAAAGTAATGGAAATAGTGGGCTAGCAGAAAATGCAAAAAATACAAAAGGAAAAAAATAAAGGCTCATTATGAGCCTTTATTTTTTATAGGATATAAAAGTATATAGTTTATATTAAATTTCTATTTAGCATTTCAGTTACTGCAAAGGTAGCTACATCATCGGCATATTTGCCAGGACCAAAGCCAGCATCATATCCAAGCTCCTTTGATAGTTCATGAGTTATTCTAGGACCACCACAGATTAATATGACCTTATCTCTTAACCCTTCAGCTTCTAATAGCTCTACAAGTTCAGTTAAATTTTGAATATGAACATTCTTTTGAGTAACTGTTTGAGATACTAATAGTACGTCAGCTTTAAGATCTATGGCTTTCTTAATGAATTCATCATTAGGAACCTGACTACCTAGGTTATATGCATCAATCATTTCATATCTTTCAAGTCCATAATGACCAGCATAGCCTTTCATGTTCATAACTGCATCTATTCCTACAGTATGGGCATCAGTACCAGTACTTGCACCTACAATAACCACCTTACGTTTTATATTATCTCTAATATAGTCGTTAACTTCTTCCATAGACATAGTATCTACATCCACAGTTTCAACATGGATTGATTCATAATCTACAGTATAGTTTATGCTTCCATAAACTATATAGAAGGTAAAGTTTTTATCTAAGGCTTCATGATGAGCTACGTTAGGTTCTTGAAGTCCCATCTTTTTAGCTAATTGCTTTGCAGCTTCAGCTCCCTTATCATCATCAGTTACAGGGAGGGTAAAGCTTAATTGAACCTTACCATCATTTATGGTGTCACCATAAGGCATAAGATTTGTAAGGTCAAGAGTTTTGTCAAAATCTTTTTTAGAAGTAGAATATAATCCGCCACTCATTATTTTATCCCTCCTAACATTAAATCAATAAAAGGATTAAAGTAATCACGAGATTTTTCAGTAACACCAGAAAGTCCCTTACCACCATCTAATGGTCTCTTAACTCCACCAAAGATACCTTTTTCAAGTGTTTTAAATAAGCCTTCTTTTTCTATTTCCTTTAATAAGGTGGAAGCATTATTAACAACTTCATTAGCTCTTTGTTCCATGATACCACCATTTTTAAAGGTTATTTCAGAGCCTAAGTCTGCCATAGTGTTTGCTATGTATTTAGCATTTTCTATGGATAAGAATCTATCAGACATAAACGGAGTATGGATAGCTTCAGTAAGCATTCCAAGAAGGTGAATTCTTTGATTTGTAAGCACTGTGATTATATTAAATAGAGCATCTTGCACTTGACCTTTAAATATATTACCTGTCATAAATTTAGTAGGAGGCATATATTTTAATGGAGCTTTAGGGAAGATTTCTCTTGCCATTTGTGCTTGAGCAAGCTCATATAAGAATCCGTTTTTAACATCAGGATTTATTTCAAAGGCATGTCCAAGACCTTGTTGCTCTGATGGAAGTCCAGCAAGAAGAGCGAATTGCTCATTCATAAGCTGCGATGCAAGAACGGTATGAGCTTCTTCTATGGCATCAGCAGTGGTTAGATAGTTATCTTCACCAGTATTTATAACAACTCCAGCAAATCCATTTATTACCCTTGAGAAGAATTGGTCAACTATGGTTCTCTTCATATTTATATCTCTAAATAGTATTCCATAGAGAGCATCATTAAGCATAATATCAAGTCTTTCAACAGCTCCCATAGCAGCTATTTCAGGCATACATAATCCAGAACAGTAGTTACAAAGTCTTATATATCTTCCAAGCTCTTCACCTACATTATCAAGGGCTTCTCTCATAAGCTTAAAGTTTGCCTGAGTTGCAAAGGTTCCACCAAATCCTTCAGTGGTTTCTCCATAAGGTACATAGTCTAGAAGACTTTGACCAGTAGTTCTTATAACAGCTATTACGTCAGCTCCTTGCTTTGCAGCTGCCACAGCTTGGGTTATATCCTCATATATATTACCAGTTGCAACTATAACATATAGTAAAGGACCAGTTTTATCTCCATAGGTCTTTAAAAGATCATCTCTTTTAGCTCTATTATTTTTAATAGTTTCAACAGTAGCCTTTGCTATAGGCATTATAGTAGTTTTTATTTCAAATAAATCAGAAGAGTCTAAAGTAGTTAAATCAAGCTCTTCTCTGCCTATTTTTTCTGCAATTTCTTGAGGAGTAAGTCCTGTTTTAATCATAGCATTACCTATGAAATAAGCAGCTCCTAAGGATAGGGCATTATTTTTAACTAGATTATCTACAACTATGTTAGGTAGAGGAACCCCTACTTCATCTACCCCGTCTATTCCTAGTAATCGACAGACAGTTCTTTCAACTGCAACAGTTGTGTGCATATCAATAAATTTCTGGGTGTCTAAAGCTATGTTTCTTGCAGATTCTCTAGCTTCTTCAACCACCTTAAAATCAAGATTTAGTTTACTTTCCATATTTAATCCCCCTTTTCTAAGCTTTCATCATAAAACTTTTTAGAAATAGATATGATTTCATCATTAAGTCCAAGTAAAACACAAATGTTTAAAGCGTCCTTTGGTACGCTATTTTTATTTAAAACTTTTTCCAATCTATAATCCATATGCTCTTGTATGATTTCAACAGATCTAGTTTTATTTAAATCTATCTTTCTTTTTAAGGAATTGAAGTCAAGGTTCTTAAGACCAATAACTTCATAATGAACCATATTATCTCCAACTATATTGTCATAATGAGTAGAGATAATGCTTATAGAGTTAAGAGAGTTTAGGTATATACATAGTGATTTTACGAGGAATCCTCCTTCTTTAGGATTAGTTCCCCTAGCAAATTCATCTAAAGCTATAAGACCATTCCTATCTTTTGCATGATATAGTACTTGTTTTAATTTAATTATCTCAGCACCAAAGGTAGAAAGGCCTTTATGTACTGATTGAAGATCATCAGATATGAAATATATAAAATCCAAAATAGGAACTATTGCCTTGTCACAGAATAGGAAAAATCCCATTTGAAATAAAAGTACATTTAGTACTAAGGTTTTAAGGGAAATACTTTTTCCTCCCATGTTGGCTCCAGTTATTATGGTAGTTCCACTTTTAACTTCTATAGTTATTGGTACAAAAGACTTACCCTTTTCCTTTAATATGGCATTAACCTCTGGGTTTACTGAATTCTCAAGATAAATATTATAATCATCAGCTATGTTAGGTCTAGAACAATTAAATTGTAGTGCAAGCTTTGCTTTTGCCATAGTTAAGTCTAATTTTCCTAAGGATTTTATATTTATTTTAAAGTCATGAATATATTTTTTTATTTCAGAGGATAGATCCCTACGGATCTTAAGTTCCTCACTTTCCTCAAGTAGTACATACTTAAGTCTTTCTTCTTTTAATGAGAGGATTTCTTTCTCATCACAAGAAGAAAGAATCCTATTTTCAAGGGTTCTTTTGATTTCTCGTATTTCTTTTAATGAAGATGAGTATTTATCATAAATGTGGAAGGTAGGTATTCTCCTGCCTTCAGGATCTAGCAGATTTAATATGTTATCTAAAGATATAAAGGTAATGTTATCTAAACTTAGCTTTGAGTTTAATAAAGAAAAATTCTCTATAAGTTCACTTATTATTAAGGTGAAGTTTTTAATTTCAAATAGCTCTACATCATCTAGTATGGAGTTATTTTCACATCTTTTAATGGAATTACTTATATCTTTAACTCTGCAGAAGAGTCTTTCTATATTATTTATAAAATCATCCTCAGATTTATAGTTCATAACAACTTTTTCTATATTATTAAGCTCTACCATTAGCTTTTTCTTAGATTTAGTGGTAAAAGGCTTTAAG